>CAKSNQ010000087.1 GCA_934476315.1 uncultured Eubacteriales bacterium | reverse complement strand
CTGGATGCGCGTCGCGCCGCAACGACGCGGCGCTTTGCGCATTGGGGAGGACGCGGCAGAGCCGCAAACCCTCCCCAGACCCCTCCCGGGGTTCGCGGGAATTTAGAAAGCCGGGCGAGGGGAAACTCCTGGCGAGTTTTCCCCTCGCCGCTGGAAAAAGCGCATGGGGCGGGGTAAGATGCCATAGTACCGCGGGCGATTCTTCTCACACCCTCCCAACCTCTGAGTGCGGCGCACAGCCAAGGAAGTAGGAGGAGGCGGAGGGACCGCGGCAAGCCGCCAAACCTCGGCGCTTGAGATGGTTTCTCCCTCCGTATAGACCGCTGAAAGAATATTGTTTTTGCTATGCGAAAAATTTGGATTTGTTGCGTTTGCTGTTGGTATCTACTTTTGGATAAAAGGTTTTCGTGCAGTCGGGCACATCCGCTTGTGCGTCACGGTCGGATCGGGAAGCGTGGGCACGGCGGCAATCTACGTCCGCAACAGAACCACGTAATTGATGATCGAGGTCAGCGGCGCCTTGAGATTGTGGGACACGTTGGTAATCAGCTCGGTGGATAAGCGCTCGCTTTTGAGCTGTTCTTCCACGGCACGGTTTATGCCCCCGCGGACACGGTTCAGATCCTCCGCGTGGCGGCGAAAGTTCCCGAACAGGCACGACGTGTCGATGGTGTTGCGCAGGTCGTCATTTGCCGACTTCTATCCGCCTGCCAGAGGGTTCCGCAACTCGATGACCGTCAGAAGAAGCAGGGGGGATGAACACGACCTTTTCCACCATCCACAAAACGGGCAGATTCTCCCGCCATTCGAACGAGAGGACGATCAGCTCAAGCAATAGGGCCAGAGCGACGGCAAGCGCGGTTTTGGGAATGAGCGGCAGGGAGGTCAGAATGGTGCGGCAGGGCGGAGAATACACCGCCGCATAAGGGCAGAACAGCCACCGCAAGGCGCGGAAATCAGCGTCTCGCACCACAGAACACGGCTCTTGAGCCGTGTGGCAAGGCTGCGAATGTTACACACGAGCGGGACATCGACAACGGACAGAAACGCGCAACATAGCGGCGTAGGTGCGGGAATTGAAATGGATAAACTGACTTGACTGCCCGACCGGGAGCAGGGCATAGATGAGCGTGAGAACGTCGAATGGAATGTGATCAAAGGCGCTGAACCGCACGCCCGCCTGCGGATTTCTGTATTGCCCGATAAAAATCCGGCTGGCTACTCGATTGCCCTGCCCGCCTTGTGCGGCGTGACCGGGGGCGGTGCGCTATTGCCCGGGTGATGGCACGCGATTAGGGGGGAGGGCACTGCCCGGGTAGTTCGGCACTGCCCGGGTAGTTCGGCACGATTGAGGCGGAGTGGTGTTTCTCGAACGGCGCGGCGCGACCGACGAAAAATCTGTTGCGCAGGCGTACCGCCGGAGCCACACAAACGCCACGAAACCCGCGGCGGGAACGGCGCGACGGGGCATCGGTCAAAAATCACGAAAATTTTGCAGAAAATTCAGAAAAACCCTTGACAAGAGCGCCGCGCTGTGATATAATGTCCGCGTTGTCAACAGTGGCCTGGTAGCTCAGTTGGTTAGAGCGCTAGCCTGTCACGCTAGAGGTCGTGGGTTCGAGCCCCATCCGGGTCGCCACTTTTGCAACCATCCCCCGTGATGCCTCTGTAGCTCAGTTGGTAGAGCAGGGGACTGAAAATCCCCGTGTCGTTGGTTCGATTCCGACCGGAGGCACCAACCCACATCACAACGAACCGATTTTCGGTTCCTGCGGATTTAGCTCATTTGGTAGAGCGCGACCTTGCCAAGGTCGAGGTGGCGGGTTCGAGCCCCGTAATC
>CAKSNQ010000086.1 GCA_934476315.1 uncultured Eubacteriales bacterium | reverse complement strand
GTATTGCTTTCGCTGTGTGAAAATTTGGATTTGTTTCATGTGCTGTTGGTATGTACTTTTAGCTGAAATCTCCGGTATGGGATGTGGGGGGAGAACCGGCTCAAGTGCCGCCGGTTGCTCCCCCCCACGCCCTCCATTCCCCGGCTGGATGCGCGTCGCGCCGCAACGACGCGGCACTTTGGCGCATTGGGGAGGGCGGCGCTCCCGCGCCGATGACCCCTCCCCAGACCCCTCTCCAGACCCCTCCCGGTGCTCACGCGGTTTAGAAAGCTGGGTGCGGGCGGTTCTCCCGCACCCCTCCCGGGGCTCGCTTGGATTTAGGAGGCTGGGCGAGGGAAAGCTCCGGGCGAGTTTCCCCTCGCCACTGGAGAAAGCACGCGGGGCGGGTCTGCAATTTGCCCCATACCCTCCCCTCCCGGCGGTCGCGGACGGAGCGATTTCCCATCAAAAAGGCACCCGGAGGGGAAAAGTCGCCGCGCTGTTGGGCGTGCGGGAGTAGCGGCGGCAAATTTTTCATTCGGCTTTGATTTTCGCAAAAGCGGGTATACTGTTGGTGATTTGCCGGGCGTGCGAGGGGTTAGGCTCCGGTACAAAAATTTCATTGCAGGGAGGATTTTTTACATGCAAACGATGCTTCTGATCGATCGCCTGGACATCGGCGGTGCCGAAACTCACGTTGTCACCTTGGCAAAAGGCTTGCGGGCGCGCGGGCACGAGGTCACGGTCGTCTCGGGGGGCGGGGAATATGAGGCGATTTTGCGGGCTTCGATGCCCGGCATCACGTGCGTTCGTTTTCCCGTTCCGCCTGCCACGGCGCGACCGTCCGGGCTTTTGCGCGATGCGCTTTTTTTGAAAGGACTCCTCGGGCAGGCGCGCGCGTCCTTTGTCATTCTGCACGCCCACACGCGGCGGACAGCGCTGATTCTGCGGTTACTTCATCTATGCATGCCGCCGTCCTCGCGCCGGACGTCCGGCAAGGCATACGGCACGATCGTCACGGCGCACGCCGCGTTCCGTCCGACTCTGCGCGCGCTGTCCTACTGGGGGGAGCGGACGATCGCGGTCAGCGACGATCTGCGGCGGCATCTGACCGACGCTTTCGGCGTCCCCCCCACGCGCATCCGGGTCATCTCCAACGGCATCGACTGCGCGCATTTTTGCCCGGTGTGGGCGGGTGACACGGGGCAGGCAACAAAAAAAGCCGCGTCGGAGCGGCACATTGTCTTTGCCAGCCGGATGGACCACGACTGCGCGGCGGCGGCGTTTGCCATTCTCGCGCTGTGCGGCGGGTGGCGGGAGGTTTTGCGCGGGCGGGGCAAGGAGCTTCGCGTCACGCTGGCGGGCGGCGGGGACTGCCTTGACGAGGTGCGCCGCGCTGCCGCGGCTTTGCCGCCTGTGCTCGCCGAAAGAATCCATCTTCCGGGGGCGGTGAGCGACATGGCGGGGCTTTACCGGGGAGCGGACGTTTTCGTCGGGGTTTCCCGGGCGGCGCTGGAGGCGCTCGCGTGCGGTTGCCGCGTGGTTCTGGCAGGCAACGAGGGCTTCGGCGGGGTGCTGAACGACCGGAATTTTGATCATTTTGCCGCCGGAAATTTCTGCTGTCGCGGGGAGGCTCCGCTCACGCACGAGGCGCTTGACGCCGCCGTTCGCGCGGTTTTGCTTGCGGATGCGGCAACTTCGCGGGAGGTGGCGGAGCGGTTGCGGGCACGTGTGGCGGAGCGCTACGACGCCGCGCGCATGGCGGAGGAGACCGAGCGGGTTTATGCGGAGGCGATAGAATAGGATAAGTCGTGGGAAACTTTCCCCCAAAAAGTTTCCCACACCCTTGGGCAACTTTTGGAGAGGGAATAGCTGTTCGACTTTAGGTTTCTAAAAGGTTCAACTATCCCCTTTTTTAAGTTTTCGCCCGCCTTTTTCAAAAGGCGTTCGCCCGCAAGCGGGCAGGTTCAGCGCCGCGGTGCGCTGATCGCCGCCCGCAGGCGGCGAAACCCATCGGCGTTTCTTTTTGGGATTGTCCGCG
>CAKSNQ010000085.1 GCA_934476315.1 uncultured Eubacteriales bacterium | reverse complement strand
GACTATGACATCGACTGAGACGGTCGCGCGTAACTCCAAAACCCCGCCGACGGACAACTGTCCGTCGGCGGGGTTTGTGTTGGGATGAGACCCGGAACGGCGTCGCGGAACGGAAAGTGCAGAAAACATGACCGGATATGTAGGATTCTACTTGACAAATCACCTTTAATTGTGTAAAATAGTATACAGTGTCATACAATGGTGGGGGTGTTGGTTGTCGATTCCGCCACCGTTGGGGACATAAATATTAAAAATGAACAGGAGGTGTACTATGCACGAAGTGGTG
Source organism: uncultured Eubacteriales bacterium (assembly GCA_934476315.1). Taxonomy (GTDB): domain Bacteria; phylum Bacillota; class Clostridia; order Oscillospirales; family CAG-272; genus SIG644. The sequence continues at coordinate 1,796 of CAKSNQ010000085.1, read as the reverse complement.
AAGATCATTTTGTTTGCAGGAGCGGCGTTGATCGTCGGACTGGTCGTCGGCGCGATTGTCGGTATCATTTACCGCAAGAAAATCGCGGAAGCGGAAATCGGCTCGGCGGAAGCCAAGGCAAAAAAAATCCTTGCGGACAGTCAGATTGCTGTCGAAACGATGAAAAAAGAAGCGCTGATTGAAGCAAAGGAAGAAACGTTGCGCTTGCGGAATGAAACGGAACACGAGCTGAAGGAGCGCCGTTTGGAAGTCACGCGGATGGAACGCCGGATCAGTCAGAAAGAAGAAAATCTGGATAAGAAATCCGAGGCTTTGGAACGTAAAAACGAGGCTCTGGAAAAGAAGCTCAAGGAAAACGATGAAGTCAAGGAGCAGATTTCCCAGGTTTTGGAGCAGCACTTGCAGCGCCTGGAGGAAATTTCCGGGATTACGGCAGAGGAAGCCAAGGAAGAGCTGATCTCCCGTGTCGAATCGGAAGTGAAGCACGACCTGGCAAAGCGGCTGGACGAGCTGGAAACGCAGTTCCGTGAGGAAGCGGATGAAAAAGCGCGTAACATCGTGACGCTTGCCATTCAGCGGTGCGCGGCGGATCAGGTATCGGAGGCTACAATTTCCGTTGTTCCGTTGCCCAGCGATGAAATGAAAGGAAGAATCATCGGTCGTGAGGGTCGCAACATCCAGAAGCTGGAGACGCTGACCGGCGTGGAGCTGATTATTGACGATACGCCGGAATCCATCACGCTGTCCGGTTTCGACCCGGTGCGCAGAGAAATCGCGCGTCTGTCGCTCGAAAAACTGATTGCGGACGGTCGTATCCACCCGGCACGTATTGAGGAAACGGTGGAAAAGTCCAGACGCGAGGTGGAGGCGCTGATCAAACAGGCGGGAGAACGGGCGACTTTCGAGGTCGGCGTTCACGGCATCAATCCCGAACTGGTGAAGATGCTCGGCAGATTGCGTTACCGCACGAGCTACGGTCAGAACGTCCTCAAACATTCCGTAGAGGTTGCGTTCCTTGCCGGAATGATGGCTGATGAATTGGGCGTTGATGCTACCTTGGCTCGGCGCGCAGGACTTCTGCACGACATCGGCAAGGCATTTCCGCACGATGCAGAGGGCTCGCATGTCCAGCTCGGCGTGGAAGTTGCCAAGAAGTACAAAGAAAGCAAAGAGGTCATTCATGCGATCGAGGCTCACCATAATGATGTGGAGCCGAAAACCGTCATTGCGATTCTGGTTCAGGCGGCGGATGCCATTTCTGCGGCAAGACCCGGTGCCAGACGTGAGGACCTGGAGAACTACATCAAGCGACTGAGCAAGCTCGAGGAAATCGCAGAGAGCTTTTCCGGAGTCGATAAGGCGTTTGCGATCCAGGCAGGACGCGAGGTCCGCGTGATGGTAAAGCCGGAAGAAGTCAACGATGACGGCATGGCTTTGATTGCACGGGATATGGCACAGAAGATCAAGGAAGAAGTCAAATATCCGGGTCAGATCAAGATCAACGTGATTCGCGAGAGTCGCGCGGTGGATTACGCGAAATAATACGAACCGATTGCCTTGATAATCACTCAGTTTCCCACATGGGATTTTGATATAGATAACATAAAACCCCTGAGGAAAATCGAACGGTGTCACAACCGTCTTGTGTTATAAATTGAGTTGAACCAAAGCCGTTCTGCACTACAGCAGGGCGGCTTTGGTCGTTCTATGCGAAAAAATGAAAAAAATCAAAAAACTTGCGCAAAAGGTATTGACAAGAGTGGAACAAGGTGGTATAATAGCGAAGCTGTCGCAAA
>CAKSNQ010000084.1 GCA_934476315.1 uncultured Eubacteriales bacterium | reverse complement strand
ATGTGGGACTTGACGCCGCCATCCTGATGAACCCGCAGACGTGGGTCGCGTCGGGACACCTTGCGGGCTTTTCCGACCCGCTCATGGACTGCCGCGAGTGCCATGAGCGCTTCCGCGCGGACAAGCTCATCGAGGACTGGTGCGCCGAAAATAACTTTACCCCCGATAAGCCCCTGGACGCGTTTTCCCAGGCGGAGATGAAGGAGTTTGTCGAGGAGCACAATATCGCCTGCCCGTCGTGTGGCAAGCACAATTTCACCGACATCCGCCAGTTCAACCTGATGTTCAAAACGTTCCAGGGCGTCACCGAGGATGCCAAAAACACCGTCTACCTGCGCCCCGAGACCGCGCAGGGCATCTTTACCAACTTCGTCAACGTCCAGCGCACAACACGTAAAAAAGTGCCGTTCGGCATCGGGCAGATCGGCAAATCGTTCCGTAACGAGATCACCCCCGGAAACTTCATCTTCCGCGTGCGCGAGTTTGAGCAGATGGAGTTGGAGTTCTTCTGCAAGCCGGGCACCGACCTGGAGTGGTTCAATTACTGGCGCTCCTTTTGCCATAACTGGCTTCTGTCCATCGGTCTGAAGGACGAGAACATCCGCCTGCGCGACCACGACCCGGAGGAGCTGTGCTTCTATTCCAAGGCGACGACCGACTTTGAATTTTTGTTCCCGTTCGGCTGGGGCGAGCTGTGGGGCGTTGCCGACCGTACCGACTACGACCTGACCCAGCATCAGACCGTCTCGGGCAAGGACCTGACCTATTTCGATCCCGAAACCAACGAGCGCTACATCCCGTACGTCGTGGAGCCGAGCCTTGGCGTGGAGAGAAGCGTGCTTGCCGTGCTGTGCGACGCCTATGACGAGGAGGTCATCGACGCCGAAAAGAACGACGTGCGTACGGTTATGCACCTGCATCCCGCGCTGGCGCCGTTCAAGGCGGCGGTTCTTCCGCTGTCGAAAAAGCTGGCGGATAAGGCGGGCGAGATTTATGCCGAACTGTCCAAATACTTCATGGTGGATTACGACGAAGCCGGCTCAATCGGCAAGCGTTACCGCCGTGAGGACGAGATCGGTACGCCGCTGTGCGTGACGGTGGACTTTGATACCGTCGGCGACGCGGAAAAGGGAATTGCCGCGGACAACTGCGTGACGGTGCGCGATCGTGATACTATGGAGCAGGTGCGCATTCCGATCGCGGAGCTGAAGTCTTATATTGAAGAAAAGATCGCGTTCTGACCGTTTGGTCCTGTTGCAGGGGCGCCGGGAAGCTCTTTTTGGGGTTTCCGGCGCCCTTTGTCTTCTCTTGGTGCGCGACGCCGTGCCCCCTGCACACATTGGAAATGAGGGAGGTGTCACCGCGGCGCGCATGGGCTGTCCGCGTGTCGAAAAATGAGCGACGCGTGGTGTTCGCTATGTGACTTTTTTGGCTATATTTGTATGTTGTCACAAAAAACAAACGGAAAAAATATAAAATTTGTTCAAAACCTGTTGACAATCCGCTTCGCTTGTAGTATAATTACACCAACCTAATCTCTCAGGAGGAATTCTACATATGAGAAAATTCTTAGCGCTCTTGCTGACATTCTGTATGTTGGCAACTCTCGCTCTCGCTGTCGCGGCAGATGACGGTGCTGCCGTTGTCACTGAGCCGACGGAAACCAACGACCGCGACGACTACGCGTTTACGGTTGGCGGAAAGTACGATGAGGATCCGACGATCACCTCGCTGACGATCTTCGACGATTGCCCCTACATCCTTGCCGGTTCGACGGGCAACCTCCAGTTCAACACTCTCAACAACCCGACATGGTGCGCTTATTACAGCGACAAGACGAGATTCATCGTCTACAAGTTCGAGGTGACGAGACCCGGTGAGCTGAAGGATTTCGTGTTTGACGCATATTTCTGCGGACATCTGAAGGTCGAAGTCATGGCGGCGGGCGATGCTGCCGATGTCTCCGAGCTGTCGGAGGAGGATTGGAAGCTGGTTTACTCCTGGGCTTCTTCCACCGGTAGTGAGACCCCCGGCAACGAGCGCGTCATTCGTAAGAATGCTTACGACCTCGGCTTTGCGAATGACCTCAAGCTGGCTGTCATCAGCTCCGTGGACGCAGATCACAACTTCGTTTACATCCGCATCGGCGACTCCTATCCGAATGACGGCTTCGGCGGAGGTATCATGCGCTTTGGTGTCGGCGAGGACGGCAAGGAAGCCATCTACGAGAACCACGTGCAGTTCATCTAC
>CAKSNQ010000083.1 GCA_934476315.1 uncultured Eubacteriales bacterium | reverse complement strand
TGGGGAGGCGGGGAGAGGAACTTCGGCGTTTGAGATGGTCCTCTCCCCGCAAAAACAGCTAAAAGAATGTTGTTTTTGCTACGCGGTAAAGCTGGATGCATTTCGGTTGTTGTCTGTTTCTACTTTTGACTAAAGTTTCCGATGCCGGATGTGGGGGGGGAGGACCTCCATCGGGCGGGTCTCGCACGCTCCCCGAAAGCCTCGCGGGAGTGTGTGAGGCGGTTCGCCCCTTGACAATTTTCGTGAAAAATGTTACAATACTCGGGTGGCGACGACCCAATGCGCGTCGCAGGAGGATTTATGCTGAAACGATTCTTGTCCTATTATCGGCCGCATCTGCGGCTTTTTATACCCGACATGCTGGCATCGCTTTTGGTTGCGCTGATCGGCGTCGTCTACCCGATGGTCACGCGAACAATGCTCAACGAGCTGATCCCCGACCGCAATTACCGCATGATCGTGCTCTCGGGCACCGCTCTGCTCCTTTTGTATATGGTGCGGATGCTGCTGAATTATTTCATCCAGTACCAGGGACACATGATGGGCGTCTACATGCAGGCGCAAATGCGACGGGATATGTTCCGCCATCTGGAACAGCTTCCTTTCTCTTTCTATGACAACCACGAAACGGGAAAGATTATGTCCCGCATGACAAACGATCTCATGGACATCAGCGAGCTGGCGCATCACGGTCCCGAAAACGTGCTGATCTCCACCATTTCGGTCGCGATTTCGTTTGTCTACCTCTCCACCATCAACATCTGGCTGACGCTGATTATCTTCGCCTGCGTGCCGTTTCTCCTCGTGATCTCCACGGCTTTGCGCAAGAAAATGCGTCGCGCGTTCACCGATTGCCGCACCTCGCTCGCCCACATCAACGCGGCGCTGGAGAGCAGTATTTCGGGCATCCGTGTGACCAAGGCGTTCACCAACGCCGACAAGGAGCAGGAGAAATTCGAGGAGGGCAACCGGTCGTTCGTCCGGGCGCGGCGCGATGCCTATCGCGCGATGGGCAAGTTCCACTCCGGAACGTCGTTCATTACCGACATTTTCAATGTGGTCGTCCTCATCGCGGGCGGGTTGTTTCTGTATAACGGCAAGATCGAGTTCGGCGACTACTCCGCGTTCATCGTTTCGGTCAATATGTTTATTTCCCCCGTCATGACGCTCATCAATTTCATGGAGCAGTATCAGAACGGCGTCACGGGCTTTGAGCGCTTTGTCGAGATTATGGACACGCCGGTGGAGCAGGACGCGCCCGGTGCGACCGACGCGGGTCGGCTGGACGGGCATATTGTTTTTGAAGATGTCAGCTACGGCTACGACGACGGACACGGCGTGCTGTCGCATATTTCCATGGACATCGGGCAGGGCAAAAAGTTCGCGTTGGTCGGACCCTCCGGCGGCGGAAAGACGACGATTTGCCACCTCATTCCGCACTTTTATGACGTCAAATCGGGAAAAATCCTGCTTGACGGGCACGAAATTCACGAGCTGACGATGGATTCGTTGCGCCGCAATATCGGAATCGTTCAGCAGGATGTCTACCTGTTCAACGCGAGCATCCGGGACAACATTCTCTACGGGCGCCTGGATGCGACGGAGGAAGAGGTCGTTGCCGCGGCGAAGCGGGCGAACATCCACGAGTATATTATGTCGCTGGAGGACGGGTATAATACGGTCATCGGCGAACGCGGCGTGCGGCTGTCGGGCGGGCAGAAGCAACGGCTGTCCATCGCGCGGGTGTTTTTGAAGGACCCGGCGATTCTCATTCTGGACGAAGCGACCAGCGCGCTGGATAACACCACGGAAATGATGATTCAGGCGGCGCTGGACGAGCTGTGCCGCGGAAGAACCACTTTGGTCGTCGCGCATCGGCTTTCGACGATCAAAAATGCCGACGAGATCGCCGTGGTTTCGGGCGGGCACATTACGGAGCAGGGCACGCATGAGGAGTTGCTTGCCGAGAACGGACTTTACGCGAAGCTCTACCGCGAGCAGTTCCGCGAGCGGATGGAGTGAGGTACGAAGTGGGGGCGACGTGGGAAACTTTTTGGGAAAAAGTTTCCCACACCATTCAAAAACTTTTATAGAGGGAATAGCTGTTCGACTTTAGGTTTCTAAAAGAGGAGCTATTCCCCTTTTTTGCTTTATTCGCTTTCTTCCAAAATTTAGCTGTCTTTCTCCAAAGTTTTCGCCCGCCTTTTTCAAAAGGCGGCGCAGTGGAGGGCGCGTAGCCCTCCTCGCGCTCCGCAGAGCGCGAA
>CAKSNQ010000082.1 GCA_934476315.1 uncultured Eubacteriales bacterium | reverse complement strand
TTGAAATCCATTAAAGTCAAGTTGCCGATCATTGTGCGCGCAAACAGCAACTTCGCCGTCGCAAAAGCAACGCCCCACCGGGAAATTTACAGTTTTCTGACCTTTCGAAGCGACCGTTTGCGGAACATCCGCGGGCGGTCGTTTTTCTGCCGCTTTTCTGCCATCTTTCAAAGTTTTGTTTGTAACTTTTCTGTGAACCCTATTGACTTTGATTGTCTAATCGTGTAGACTATATGTGCGGTCTATTGACGTAGACAAAAGGAGGGTTCCGATGGAGATACCAAAAATTCATGAGGGCGAATACCGCTTCTGCCTGATTATGTGGGAGCACGAGCCGGTTTCCGCCGCGCGGTTGGCGAAGCTGTGCCGGGAGCAGTTGGGGTGGAAGCGCACCACGACGTACACCGTCATCAAGCGTCTCGGCGAGCGCGGCGTGTTGAAAAACGAGGACGGCATTGTCACCTCCGCCGTCTCCAAGGAGGAGGCTCAGGCGTGCGAGATTGACGTGCTGCTGGAAAAGAAATTTGAGGGTTCCCTGCCCGCGTTCATCGCCGCCTTTACCAAGCGGCAGAGCCTGTCCGGGGAGGAACTGGACGAGGTACAGCAGATGATCGACCGCATCCGGAGGGGGGAGCCGTCATGAGCGAGATTTTTTTGAAAATTGTCAACATGAGCATCGCCGCGAGTTGGGTCGCGCTCGCCGTTCTGCTACTGCGCCTTTGCCTGCGAAAAGCGCCCAAATGGACGCGCGTCCTGCTCTGGGGCGTTGTCGCCGTCCGGCTGATGTTGCCGTTTTCGGTGGAAAGCGTGCTGAGCCTGATTCCGAGCGCGCAGACCGTCAGCCCGACCATTATGACGGAGCGGACGCCCACTGTGCAGACCGGCGTTCGCGTGCTCAATCGCGTTATTAACCCCGTCATCGGTAGCTCTCTCGCCCCCGCGCCGGGTGACAGTGCGAACCCGCTTCAGATTCTGATTCCCGTCATGGCGGCGGTCTGGGTCGCCGGGGTCGCCGCGCTCCTTCTGTACTCCGCTATCAGCTACGCCCGCCTGCGCCGCCGAGTGCGGGAGGCGGTGCTTTTGCGAGAGAACATCTACCGGAGCGAGCGTGTGGATTCCCCGTTTGTTTTGGGCATCTTTCGTCCCGGAATTTATCTGCCGTACGGCATGGACGACCGCCACATGACGCATGTAATTGCGCATGAACAGACGCATATCCGTCGTCGGGATCACCTGTGGAAGCCGCTCGGCTTTTTGCTGTTGACGATTCACTGGTTCAACCCGCTGATGTGGCTTTCGTACGTCCTGTTGTGCCGGGACATTGAGCTTGCCTGCGACGAACAAATCATCCGGCGGCTGGACAATCCGCAGAGGGCAGATTATACGCAGGCGCTTGTGGCGTGCAGTATTGATCGCCGTAGAATTGCGGCTTGTCCCCTTGCTTTCGGCGAAGTCGGAGTAAAAGAGCGCGTCAGATCTGTGATGAACTACAAAAAACCGGCGTTCTGGGTCGTGCTTCTGTCCGCTGTTGCCTGCGTTGCGGTGGCGGTCTGTTTTCTGACAAATCCCGTCCGTGACAAAAAACCGGACAAGAATGGATATTACCTTTTGATTGGCGAGGGCGGCGTCAGATCGGTAGAGGTCTCTCTGCCCGATTCCAGCGGAGGTGTTATCCATGCGGATGGTTCCGCCTTCGCGCGGGGTGAGAGCGTTTCGCTGGAGCTACTCTCGGGAGTGACCGACCTGCGCGGTCTCACCGTCGTTGCCCGCGGCACGGACAGCGAGGTCATATACAAACTCGCAGTACCGAAGGACGCAACTGCGGATGAGGTGGCAAGCATTGTGGAGAGTAGCGATTGGCTGTTCGCCCCGGTCGGCTGGAACCTTTTATCCTCCGCGGACGGCAAAAACTACACCTACGAGGGAGAGGGCGCCGGGGGCAATTTTTCCATCACCCTCTATGACGACGGAACGTTCAGCTATTATGAGGGGTGGTTGAGCAGTTATATCGGTACGGGCACGTGGCAGTTCTGCGACGGCATCGTTACCCTGATCGACAAGGAAATCTACGGTTTGACCCGCGTGAACCATTTTTACTATGACGGCGAGAGCCTCCGGTTCATGGCACAGGGCTCGAACAACTTCCTCTACATCCATGTACAGGACGGCGAACGGTTTGACCGCGCTGGGCACTGAGTCTCCTTTTGAGGGGATGTTAAAAAATTCATCCTGAATTTTTTAACATCCCCGACGACGTTGGTCTCGGCGGCTGGACGCCGCCGTTTTGCCGTCCAAAAGGCGGAAAAGTCAAGAATACGAGGGCAAAAG
>CAKSNQ010000081.1 GCA_934476315.1 uncultured Eubacteriales bacterium | reverse complement strand
GCCAAAGCGCCGCGTCGTTGCGGCGCGACGCGCATCCAGCCTTGGAGTAGGGGGTGTGTGGGGGAGCAACCCCGACGTTTGAGGGGTTCTCCCCCCACATCCTGCACGAAAGACTTCAAACCCAAAGTAGATACCAGCCACAAATATAAAACACCTGCTGTTCCTTGCAAATTCAGCACTATCAGCCGCTTTTTTCTTTTGAGACCAGAGGCACAAAAGAAAACCGATTGCCGCGGTGGTGCCTACCGCGGCAGTACCCGCCGCGGACAATCCCAAAAAGAAACGCCGCGAGAATTTCGCGCTCTGCGGAGCGCGATGAGGGTTCCACCCTCAACCCACCGCCTTTTGAAAAAGGCGGGCGAAAACTTAAAAGAGAGACAGCGAAACCCTTTAGAAATCTAAAGTCGAGCAGCCTATTCCTCTTATAAAAGTTTTTGAAGGGTGTGGGAAACTTTTTCCCAAAAAGTTTCCCACGTCGTGTTCATAGCTTAATCCTGATCTCGGTGGCAACGCCGAGGATGCGCGCGCGCCCGGATTCGAAATCCTCCGGCGTGAGCGCGATGGTGTCGTACGCCGCGTTTTCGGGGTGGAGCGAAAGGTGCTTTCCCTCCTTGAAAAAACGGCGGACGACCGCGCTTCCGCTGTCGGTCAGACACGCGACGATGCTGCCGCTTTCTGCATACTGCTGTTTGCGGAACAGCACCAGCGCGCCGCTGACCATGCCGCAATCGCGCATGCTCGTGTCGGAAATCCGGAGGTAAAAGTAATCGTCCGGGTCGCTTACGTCGGCGATCTCGCTCCCGATAAGCGTTTCATTTGTGACAATGGGGCTTCCCGCGCGAATCTCGCGGACGACGGGGACGGAAACGTACGGCGATCGCTCGTTCAGTCCGTCGGCGGCGGGGCGGGAGGGGAGGCGCTCGTCCTGCCTGAGAAATTCGTCCAGGGACATCCCGAAGTATGCGGCAATCCGGCACATCTTATCCGCTTTGGGGCGCGAGCGCCCTTTCTTCCAATCCGTGAAGGTCGAACCGGCAATCCCGGTCTGCTTGGAGACCCGATAGACCGTTGTGTGGTTCACTTTCAGCAAATTCTCAAAAGAAGTGTAGTCCATGTGCCGCCTCCTTTGGTTAAAATCACGATATTTCGGATTTCATAATTAAAGTATTGACAATAGTTATGAAATGCGATATAATGCCCTTACACACATATTATAACCGCAAAGGGGAGGAATGTCAACACTTTTCGACAAAAAGAACGGGAAATATTGAAAAAAGTACAAAGGAGGGTTCGGGGGGACGATGCGGAAAAAGCGAGAAAAATGAAAAAATCAAGTAGGAGTTTCCGAAGTATCGGTCAAGAGAAAACGACAGCTTGATTTTCGGAAATGCGAATGGAAACGACAGGGAAGTACAAAAAGGGAAGTGCAAAGAAAGGGGAGGAATCATGAGCTGGAAATGGACAACGGGGGAAAAACGGGAGATCAGCGAGGAGTCGCGGGCGCTGTACACGGGGGTGGAGCCGACGGACGATCCGGTGCGCCTTTGCGAGGTGCGGGTGTACCTTGGGGAGTACCAGACGGCAGTGCGCATGCTGGACTTGGCGCGGCGGGAGCAAAAGGCAAGGGCGTCCGCCGACGGAGTTACCTACTACGGTGAGGTCGGCGCAACGCCCGAGGTGTGGATTGCGCGCATGCACGATGTGGAGAATTTTATCCGGTCACTGCCGCACATGCCGTGCAAGATGTTGCTTTACTACCATTACATATACGGGGACACGGTGGAGCGGACGGCGGAGGATTTGGACATTTCGCGCCGTCACGCGTTCCGGCTGAAGAAGCGGGCGTTGGGGCTAGCCGCGGCGTGTTACCCGATCTGGCGGGCGCACCACCCGTATCCGACGGAGTGAGGGGGGAGGGGTGTGGGAAACTTTTTGGGAAAAAGGCTCCCACACCCTTCAAAAACTCTTATAGAGGGATAGCTGTTCGACTTTAGGATTCTAAAGGTTTTTCGCTATCTCTTTTTAAGTTTTCGACAACCTTTTTCAAAAGGTTGCGCGGGTTCAGCGCCGCGGTGCGCTGATCGCCGCCCGCAGGCGGCGAAACCCATCGGCGTTTCTTTTTGGGATTGTCCGCGGCGGGTACTGCCGCGGCAATCGGTTTTCTTTGCGCCTGTGGTGTCAAAGAAAAAGCGGCTGAAGATGCTGAATTTGAAGGGGATAGCAAGCGCTTTTCGATTGTTGTTGGTTTGTACTTTAGGTTGGAGGGCTTTCATGCAGGATGTGGGGGAAGAACCGGCTCAGTCGCCGCCGGTTGCTCCCCCCACGCCCCTCATTCCTTGGCTGAATGCGCGTCGCGCCGCAACGACGCGGCGCTTTGGCGCATTGGGGAGGGCGGCGGGGTAGACCCCCGCCGATGACCCCTCCCCAGACCCCTCCCGGGCTTGCCGCGGTTTAGAAGGCTGGTCGCGGGGCGGTTCTCCCGCTCCCCTCCCGGGGGCGCTGAAATTCAGAAAGCCGGGCGAGGGGAAACTCTCAACAAGTTTCCCCTCGCCGCTGGAGACAGCTCTGAAAAGAGATTTCGGCGCACA
>CAKSNQ010000080.1 GCA_934476315.1 uncultured Eubacteriales bacterium | reverse complement strand
CCAAGGAGTGTGGGGAGGCGGGGAGAGGAACTTCGGCGTTTGAGATGGTCCTCTCCCCGCAAAGACCGCTAAAAGAAGATTGTTTTTGCTATGCGAAAATTTAGATTTTTTTCGGTTGTGGTTGGTATGTACTTTGGGTTTGAGGTCTTTCGTGCCGGATGTGGGGGGAGAACCGGCTCAGGTGCCGCCGGTTGCTCCCCCCACGCCCTCCATTCCAAGGCTTTGATGCGCGTCGCGCCGCAACGACGCGGCTCTTTGGCGCATTGGGGAGGGCGGCGCAGGGCGCGCCGATGACCCCTCCCCAGACCCCTCCCGGGGTTCGCTGAGATGTAGAAAACTGGGCGAGGGAAAACTCCGGGCGAGTTTCCCCTCGCCGCCGGGGACAGCTTCAGCACGGATTTTCGGCGCATAGCCAAGGAAGTGGGAGGCGGCGGAGGGAGAAAACTTCGGCGTTTGAGATGGTTTCTCCCTCCGCAAAGATCGCTAAAAGAATATTGCCTTTGCTGTGTGGAAATTTTAGATTTCTTGCGGTTGCTGTTGGTATGTACTTTTAACTGAAATCTCCGGTGCAGGACGTGGGGGGAGAAACCCTCAAGTGTCGGGGGACTCTCTCCCTTCACCTCCCCCAAAAGCTCGCGGGGCGCGGGCAAAAGGGCAGGGAGTAGCATAGATTGTATGGTGACAGAAGAAGGAGGACGAAACCATGCTGATCGAATTGCCGTATCAAAGAGACCGCGCCGTCGCGTATGCCCTGCGTTGGGCGCGTTCGCGCAACCCCCTCTTCCCCGATTACGCGGGGCAGGGCGGGGACTGCACCAATTTCGTTTCCCAAAGCATTCTGGCGGGGACGTGTGTGATGAATCCGACCCCCGATTTCGGATGGTACTACTTTTCGCCGATCGACCGCGCGCCTGCCTGGACGGGGGTGCAGTTTTTCTACGATTTCATCACGGGCGCTCCGCCGTTTGCCGGGGAAAACGGCGGCGTCGGTCCCTTTGGCAGGGAGGTCGCACGCGACGAGGTGGAGCTTGGCGACGTGGTTCAGCTTGCCAACAGGGAGGGGCGCTTTTATCACACGCTGATCGTCACTGATTTCAATGAGGATGAGATTCTGGTCAGCGCGCACACCGACGACGCAGAGAACCGGGCGCTGTCCACCTATCGGTACGCGAGCCTGCGCTACCTGCACATTGAGGGGACGCGCCTGATGTTCGACAATGAGGACTGTTACCGTCGCCTTTTGGAGGGGGAGGCGTATGTGCCGACGGAGTGCGCGGGAGGAGAGGCGATTCTGCTTCCGGCGGGTGGGGGCAGGGATTTCCGCGGCACCCCCGAGGACAGCGACACGCCGCGCGCAGAGCTTCCTGGGGAGTGATCTTCGGGTGGCGTGCAAAAAAAAGGCTATCGTGGAAATGCGACAGCCCTTTTTCAATTTCACTCCGGAGGACGGATTACTCACTCTTGGTCTGTTCAACGGGGTGTTCCTCGGCGAACAGGCGGGCGAGCGAGGGGATGATGTCGCGGATGTCGGTGTCGGTCGTGTTGATGCACAGGTCATAGTACCGCTTATCGCCCCATTTCTGGTCGGTATAGAAGTTGTAATAGCGCGCGCGCTCGCGGTCAATTTTCAGGATGTGACGGCGCAGTTGCTTTTCTGTCATGTGCTCGGTCTCCGGCATGCGGAGGAGGCACCGACGCACGCGGCTGTCCAGGTCGGCGTAGACAAACACGCGGAACGGGTTTCTGTCGCACAGGATATACCCGGCACACCGTCCGACGATCACGCAGTCGGAGCGGGACGCCATATCTCGGATAATTTCGCTTTGCGCCTGATACACGGACTGCACCTGTCGGAAGGTGTAGTCGTTGACGTAGGACAGGCTATGTCCCGTGGTAATGGGGTACAGATGATGCGGGGTGCGCTCGACCACCTGGCGGACGTACTCCTCGGAAAGCGAGGTGTGTTCGGCGATTTCGCGGAGAATCTCCTTGTCATAGTACTCGTAGTGCAACGCTTCGGCGAGGCGGCGTCCGAGCTCGCGCCCACCGCTGCCGAATTCTCTGCCGATTGTAATAGTTCTTCCCATCGCTGACCTCCTGTTGATACTTCTGTTACCATTATATACTAAAAACGTTTGGAATGCAAGGGTTCCGGCGAAAAAGTCGGGGAGATTGGGGGGAAACTTTCGCAAGGATTTCTGAAAAATTCAGCTGTCCCTTTTTAAGTTTTCGCCCGCCTTTTTCAAAAGGCGTTCGCCCGCAAGCGGGCAGGCGGGGGGGCAAAGCCCCGCGGCGCTTTGGCGCATTGGGGAGGGCGGCGCAGGTGTGCGCCGATGACCCCTCCCCAAACCCCTCCCGGGCTTGCCGCGGTTTAGAAAGCTGGGTGCGGGCGGTTCTCCCGCTTTTCCCATCCTCTAAACGCGGCGCATAGCCAAGGAAGTGGGAGGAGGCGGAGGGAGAAAACCTCGGCGTTTGAGATGGTTTCTCCCTCCGCAAAAACAGCTAAAAGAATATTGCCTTTGCTGTGTGGAGAATTTAGATTTGTTTCGGTCGCTGTTGGTTTGTAGTTTTAGTTAGAGTCTTTGATGCAGGATGTGGGGGGAGAACCCCTCAGGCGCCGGGGTTGCTCCCCCCACGCCCTCCACTCCAAGGCTGGATGCGCGTCGCGCCGCAACGACGCGGCGCTTTGGCGCAT
>CAKSNQ010000079.1 GCA_934476315.1 uncultured Eubacteriales bacterium | reverse complement strand
CTGGATGCGCGTCGCGCCGCAACGACGCGGCGCTTTGCGCATTGGGGAGGACGCGGCAGAGCCGCAAACCCTCCCCATACCCCTCCCGGGATTCGCTGGGATATAGAAAGCTGGGCGAGGGAAAACTCCTGGCGAGTTTTCCCTCGCCGCCGAAGAAAGCGCACAGGTGGGCAGCTGAAATGCGTGGTAGTGCGGGCGGTTCTCCCCGCACCCTTTTTAATCTCTGAGTGCGGCGCACAGCCAAGGAAGTAGGTGGAGGCGGAGGGAGAAAACCTCGGCGTTTGAGATGGTTTCTCCCTCCGCAAAGACGGCTGAAAGAATATTGCTTCTTACTGTGCGGAAAATTTAGATTTGTTTCATTTGCGGTTGGTATGTAGTTTTAGTTGAAATCTCCGATGCAGGAGGTGGGGGGAGAACCGGCTCAGGCGCCGCCGGTTGTTCTCCCCTCGCCCCAAAAAGCGCGTGGAAGGCGTGAAACACTGCCATCCCCAAAAAAGCGTGCCGATCCAATCAAACATCGCCGCGCTGGGAAACCAGCCGCGTGCGGGCAAGCGCCAAAAGCGTCTCCGCACAGTTCTTTTCGGGGGCAACCAAAACCTCCGACAAAAGCCACTCCAAAAGCGCGCCGACGTCCGCCCCGCGCACCCCAAACCGTTCCATCACGTCCCGCCCGTTCACGGCAAGGTCCCCGATGCGCAGGGCATCCCCGCGGCGGCGGATGGCTTCACAACGCGAAAGAACATCCTCCCACGCCGCCCGTCCGGGCGTCCGGTCAAGTGCAGCGCAAAGACGCGCGCCCGCCTCATATCCGTCGCCCTCGGATGCCATCCGACGGCGCAACGCTCCGTCGTCTTCCGGGAAATCCCACGTTATCGCGCGTGCCCCGCGGCAAACGCTCCCGGTCAGCGCCCCCGACAGGTGCAACGCCCGGCACGCCTGCGCCGCGCGTTCCTCCCCGACACCGCAAAGCAGGCAGGCAAGGCGCTCTCCCGCGTCGCGCGGCAGGGCATCGACGGCGGTGTACCGTTCCGTCCGCGTCGGGTCGTCGGCGATGGCGGGCAAGACATACTGCCAAAGCGCCGCCTCATCCATCAGCCGGCATCCCGGAGAGCAGCTCGGCGCGCCGATCAGCATGCACGTCAGCTCTCGGGTAATGCGTTCCGCCGAAATCCGCGCCAGCCCCTCCCGCTCCGAGGCAAGTGCCGCCGCCGTCGCCGCATCGGGCGTCAGTCCGAGTCCGACGCAAAAGCGCACGCCGCGCAAAATGCGCAGGGCATCCTCGCGAAAGCGCACCTGCGGGTCGCCGACACAACGCAAAATGCGGTTTTCCAGATCGTCCCGTCCGCCGAACAGGTCGATCAGCCCCGCCTCCGTTGGGTCATCCACTGTCAGTCCGGCGGACAGCGCAGGATCTTTTTCGTCCATCTCTGCCACCTGCCGCACGCGATACGCCATGGCGTTGACCGTGAAGTCGCGCCGCGCCAGATCCTCGGAAATGCGATCGGTGAAGCGCACGCAATCGGGGTGGCGGGCATCGGTGTAGGCGCCGTCCACGCGGTAGGTAGTACATTCCACGGGGACGTGCCCGACAACGACCGTAATCGTTCCGTGGCGGATGCCCGTCGGAATGGTCTTCATGCCGCGTGCGTCAAACACCGCTGCCATCCGGTCGGGGAGGGCAGAGGTCGTGACGTCCCAGTCGTGCGGCTCCTCCCCGCGCAGGCAGTCCCGCAGGCTTCCGCCCACGAGGTAGGCAGGAAATCCCGCGCGCTCCAGCGCCCAAAGTACCCGTGTCGGCGCCTCCGGCAAGAAAAATTTCATCCGCTCGTCCCCCCTTTTGCCCGATGGCAGTTTTTCCGTTGCTTTATTGTACCGCATTTCCGCCGATTTGTAAAGGGGGCATCTGAGGGGGCTTCTGCATTCTGCCTGAAATCTTTGGTGAAAAGTAGAAGCAGACAGCAACCAAACCCAATCTGAATTTTCTGCGTAGCGAAAACAACATTCTTTCAGCGGTTCTTGCGGGGAGAGGACCATCTCAAACGCCGAAGTTTGGCGGCTTGCCGCGGTCCTCGCCTCCCCACACTCCTTGGCTATGGCTGTGCGCCGAAATTCCTTTCAGAGCTGTCCCAAACGGCGAGGGGAAAACTCGTTGAGAGTTTCCACTCGCCCAGCCTTCTAAATCTCAGCGAACCCCGGGAGGGGTGTGGGGAGGGGTCATCGGCGGGGGTCTACCCCGCCGCCCTCCCCAATGCGCCAAAGCGCCGCGTCGTTGCGGCGCGACGCGCATCCAGCCACGGAGTAGGGGGTGTGCGGGGGAGCAACCGGCGGCGTTTGAGCCGGTTCTTCCCCCACATCCCCTACCGGAGATTTCAGCTAAAAGTACATACCAACAGCACATGAAACAAATCCAAATTTTCACACAGCGAAAGCAATACTCTTTAGCGGTCTTTGCGGAGGGAGAAACCATCTCAAACGCCGAGGTTTTCTCCCTCCGCCTCCTCCTACTTCCTTGGCTACACGCCGCGCTCAGAGATTGGGCGGGATGAAGGAGAAGTGCCCGTACTACCACGCATCTCAGCTGCCCACCTGCGCGCTTTCTCCGGCGGCGAGGGAAAACTCGCCGGGAGTTTCCCCTCGCCCAGCCTTCTACATTTCAGCAAGCACCGGGAGGGGTGTGGGGAGGGGTCATCGGCGCGGGAGCGCCGCCCTCCCCAATGCGCCAAAGCGCCGCGTCGTTGCG
>CAKSNQ010000078.1 GCA_934476315.1 uncultured Eubacteriales bacterium | reverse complement strand
TTGGGTGCAATAGGCAGTATGCTTGCTATACTTTTCTATGTGGTACTGTATAACCGTATGATGGTATATGTGGAGAAACACGCATATCAGAAATCCGACAATGAGGCGGAGGATAAAAAATAATCCCCGTTTGCCGCCCCTTACATAGCCAAACGCTGCGGGACCGAGCGTTTGGCTTATTTTTATGGAAAGGAAGGATGAACGCTAAGAAACTTGGTATACATAAGCCCGTTTACAAGCATGGCTCTGCAAGCCCGGAAGATCGCGGTCACTTGCAAGCCCCTGCTTCACCAAGGGAGAGGTGTACCATCGCGCGGAATCTAAATTGGATAACACAAATCCGGCATCTAAATTGACCTGTAGACACAAAGCAACAAGGGCGACCGCTGGTCGCCCTTGTTGCTTTGGCCGGGGCGCTGAGGCTTCGCCGGGCATATGCGCCCGTCGCAAATGCGTCGGTTCACATTCACCGCCCGGAGACCGGCAAGCACGCTTGCCAGGCGCAGGGCGTGTGAATTTTCGCCACGGCGAATACCCGGCGCCCTTGCGGTCGCCTTTTTGCTTTGGCTGGGGCATTAAGGCTTCGCCGGGCATTTGCGTCCGCCAACCTGCATGCCGAACAAAGTTGCTTTTCCCCAAAAAGTATGGTACAATGACTTTGAGGGCGGGAAATCCCGCCGGACAGCTACCAAAGCATAACAATTTTTCCCGCATGTCAGAATATCCCCCGTTTCCGGGTACGGGGCTGCAAGCCCGGAGACCGGCAAGCACGCTTGCCGGTCCCGCTTTTTCAAATACGCTTGGCGGAAAAAATTATTTTCCATGATCTGCCTAACATTCCGCACCGTGCGCCGACTATATGGGTGAGTGCATTGATCAATCACTTGGAGAAACAAATGAAAAAACAGGATTTGCTGAAATACTTTGACGAGGACTTGCTGAACAAGCTGTTCGGCTTTTGCTACGCCAGAACCAACGACAGCTACGAGGCGCAGGAGCTGTGCTCCGACATTATCTACGCGCTCGTGAAAGCCGCCAACCGCGACGGGGAGATCGAAGCCGTGTATCCGTTTATCTGGCGAGTTGCGCGCAATGTGTACGCCGACTTCTCAGAGCACCGAAGGAAACGTGCAGAGACGATCTACGGGGGAGACTCCGACGAGCTTCTGCGCGGCATTGCAGACAAGCACCCGGAGGACGTCGCCGAACCGTTGACCCCGGTATACCGGAGAATCGCCTTCCTGACAAAGGCGTACCGGGAGGCGATGGTCATGTTCTACCTCGAGGGACTCTCCACCGCGGAAATCGCGAGAAAGCAGGGGACGAGTGAGGGTGCCGTTCGTCAAAGATTATTTTCGGCAAGGCAAAAAATCAAAAGTGAGGTAGAAGAAATGACAGAGTCCTATTGCAAGCCGGTCGCACTGGATCAGATCAATTTTGTCATCTGGGGAACCGGGAATCCCGCCTGGGGAGACCCCCGCAGCGCAGGAACGAGAACATTTTCCAAACATATCATGTGGCTGTGCCACAAAAAGCCGAGAAGCGCCGCCGAAATTGCGGAGGAGCTGAACGTCCCGACCGTATATGTCGAGGAGGAGCTTGAAATCCTCTGCAAGGGAGAGAACGGGAAGTACGGACTGCTTCGTCGTCTGGAGAACGGCAAATATGCGCTCAATTTCATTTTACTCGACACGGATGTATTTGAGGAAGCCACCGCGATCTACGAGGGGCAACTGCCGAAGATCTGCGACACCATCGTAAAATTCATTGAAGAGCACAAAGCCGAATATCTGGCGTTTCCCTACTTGAACAAGCGGGTGGATATGAATCTGATCCTCTGGCAGCAGGTGTTCGATATTGCCGATGCTTTCCGGTGGTGCGTTCAGTGCGCCATGGAACGGAAGCATTTTGCGGGAGTGGCCAAACCGGACCGACCGTTCAGCGTTTTTGGTTACGTTGACAACGGCAAGCGCTACGGTGCCGGCTGGGATGGGTTTGAAGCGCAGAACGTGTGCGACTTCTCAAAGGTTCATTTTGACAATATCTATATAACCCGCATCAAAAAGCACTTTGCCTGCGGGCACAATGTGTCAAGCGACCCCCAGCTTCAGCTTGCGCTCCGGGCGATCGGGGGACTGGACGTCGCCTCCCTGTCCGAGGAAGAAAAGGAGCATGCCGCCAAAGCGATCGCGTGCGGATACCTGTACCGCGAGGGAGACGTGCTGTACACGAAGATTCTTACCGGCGCTCTTTCCGACCGGAGCAAACTGTTTGACATCAGCCATGGTCTGCAAAACGGCGGCTATTTCGATGCCGACGCGGAGATCGTCGCGGGGAAAGTCGCCGCGCTGATTCAGAAATCCGTTCCGGAGTATCTTTTGGGCGAATGGGAATTGGCAAACAGCCTTGCCGGGCTGCCGGTGGTCGATGCCGTTGTCGAAGCGCTGATCAAGCGAGGCATTCTGGTGCCGCCCGAGGGCGGCGTCGGCGCTGAGGGTTGCTGGATGAGCGTGGAAAAGTGATAGCGGGGGGCATAAAATTCAGAAGGAATTTTTTGCCCCCCTTAGTCTTTTATCAAGGGTCGGTGCTTATACGACTTTTCTCTTGCGGATGACGAGCACCGCCGCAGTCACGCCGACGCCGAAGGCGACGACAGCTCCGACGATGATCCGGACCCAAACACCCGCCGAGTCAGTCGGGGGCGTAACGCTTGCCGCTTCCGCCGTGAAGGTCGTGGTCGCGTCGCCGCTTGCCGAGCGGATGGTGAGCGTGTGCTCGCCCTCGGTGAGCGTGGCGAGGAAGTCCGCCTTCAGTTCAACAAT
>CAKSNQ010000077.1 GCA_934476315.1 uncultured Eubacteriales bacterium | reverse complement strand
GGCAAGCCCGGGAGGGGTCTGGGGAGGGGTCATCGGCGCGGGAGCGCCGCCCTCCCCAATGCGCCAAAGCGCCGCGTCGTTGCGGCGCGACGCGCATCCAGCCTTGGAGTGGGGGGTGTGCGGGGGAGCAACCCCGACGTCTGAGGGGTTCTCCCCCCACATCCTGTACGAAAGCCTTTAACCCAAAGTAGATACCAGCCACAAGCACAAAACATCTGCTATCCCCTGCAAATTCAGCTCTTTTAGCCGCTTTTTCTTTGACACCACAGGCGCAAAGAAAACCGATTGCCGCGGTAGTACCTACCGCGGGCAATCCGAAAAAGAAACGCCGCAAGGTTTCGCCGCCTGCGGAGCGCGACGCGGGGCGTTGCCCCACGACCTGCCCGCTTGCGGGCGGACGCCTTTTGAAAAAGGCGGGCGAAAACTTATAATGAGGACCAGCGAAATTTTTTGGAAAGCAGCTTCCCCCATGCTCTTCTTCCGAAAAAATCCGACGGAAACCTTGACAATTTCGACAGATCGTGTATAATAGAACTGTGTGCTTATTTTTTAGCCGCAAGGAGGACGACAACCCATGGTATATAAGATGAAGATCGCCGGACTGGAGCGCGAACTGCCGCTCTGCCCGCTCAACGATCGGATGATGATTGCCGCTTTTGTGATCTTCGGTGACGCGGAGCTGACCGTTGCCTGCGCACGCGAATTGCTCAAGCGCGCGCCGGAATACGACTATCTCATCACAGCGGAGGCGAAAGGCATTCCGCTCATTCATGAAATGGCGCGTCAGCACGGCGACACCAAATACATGCTCGCCCGCAAGGGTCCCAAGCTCTACATGCGCGACATTCTGGACGTCGCGGTTCATTCCATCACCACCGAACGCGAACAGCACCTGTACCTGGACGGCTATGACGCCGCGCTTATGAAAGGAAAGAAAATCCTGATCGTCGACGACGTCATTTCGACAGGTGAATCCCTCCACGCGCTGGAGGAGCTGGTGCGTGGGGCAGGCGGTGAGGTGTGCGGCAGAATGTGTATTCTTGCCGAGGGCGACGCGCTGGCACGCCACGACATCACCTACCTTGAGCCGCTGCCGCTCTTTGACGCGAAGGGAAACGCACTCTGAACCCAAACGGAGTACTTATAAGGAAGGATACCGAATATGAACAGAACCTATATTGCCGACATCAAGCCCGGCGAGCGCGCGCGCATCTCCGGCTTCGTCGAGAACCTGCGCAATAAGCGCACCATGGCGTTTCTCGTCATCAAGGACATCACGGGGAAATTGCAGGTCACGCTGGAAAAGGAAAAATATCCCGAGTTGGCAGCCGTGGTTGACACGCTGACCATTCACTCGGTCGTCACGGTCGAGGGCGAAATTGTCGCCAATGAATACGTCAAGCTGGGCGGCATTGAAATGCTTCCCGACACGCTGGTCGCCGAGTCCATCGCCGACGCTCTTCCCATCAAGGACGACAGCGACATTGACGCCAAGATGGACTTCCGCTGGATCGACCTGCGCCGCGACCGCAACCAGCTCATGATAAAACTCCAGACCACGCTGAGCGCCGCCATGCGCGAATTTCTGCTCTCCCGCGGGTTCCTGGAAATTCACACGCCCAAGCTGATTGCCGCGGCAAGCGAGTCCGGCTCCGAGGTGTTCGAGGTCAAATACTTCGACACCAAGGCATATCTGGCACAGTCGCCGCAGTTCTATAAACAGATGGCGATGGCGGCGGGACTGGACCGTATCTTTGAGACCGGACCGGTGTTCCGCGCCGAGAAATCCTATACCAATAAGCACGCCACCGAGTTTACCGGTTTCGATCTGGAATTCAGCTACGTCACCTCCTGCGAGGACGTCATGCACATGGAGGAGGAACTTCTGACCTACGCGTTCGGCAAGGTCGCGGAGCGCCACGGCGAGGACATCAAAGCCCTGTTCGGCAAGGAGGTCATCGTTCCCACCATGCCGTTCCCCCGCATCAAGCTCAAGGACCTGTACAAGGAGCTTGAGACCCGCTACGGCTATACGGTCTCCGATGAAGCCAAGGGCGACCTGACCACCGAGGCAGAGCATCTTTGCGCGAAGTTCTCGATGGAGGTCTACGGCTCCGAGTTTCTGTTCGTGACCGACTACGACGCCAAGGAGCGCGCGTTCTACCACATGCGTGACGGGCACGGCGTCCCCATGGGATACGACCTGATCTGGCGCGGATGCGAGATTACGACGGGCGCCGTCCGTGAGCATCGCTACGACGTGCTCAAGCGCCAGGCGGAGGAGAAAGGACTGGCGAAAGACGTTGAATTTTACCTCCAGTTCTTCCGTTACGGATGCCCGCCGCACGGCGGCTTCGGACTGGGTCTGGATCGCCTGACCATGCTCTTCCTCGGGCTTTCGATCAAGGAAACGCAGTTCCTGTTCCGCGGACCCAACCGCCTCACCCCGTAAAATATGCCGCATTAGGAGGCTGCCGCTCTCGGGCGGCGGTCTCCGTTCTTTTCGCCGGGCGGCAACTGAGCCGATTTTCTCCCCACATCCTGCATTAGGGATTTCAAATAAAAGCACAAACCAACAACAAACAAAATACACCGGGATTTTCCGCACAGCAAAGACAATATTCTTTCAGCGGTCTTTGCGGAGGGAGAAACCATCTCAAGCGCCGAGGTTTGGCGGCTTGCCGCGGTCCCTCCGCCTCCTCCCGCTTCCTTGGCTGTGCGCCAAAAGCTCTTGTCAGAGCTATCCCCAGCGGCGAGGGGAAACTCGTCGAGAGTTTTCCCTCGCCCGTCTTTCTAAATTTCAGCGAACCCCGGGAGGGGTGCGGGGAGAGCCGCCCCGTGCCTAGCTTTTCTAAACCTCGTGAGCACCGGGAGGGGTGTGGGGAGGGGTCAGCGGCGGGGGTCTACCCCGCCGCCCTCCCCAATGCGCCAAAGAGCCGCGTCG
>CAKSNQ010000076.1 GCA_934476315.1 uncultured Eubacteriales bacterium | reverse complement strand
TCCCCAATGCGCCAAAGCGCCGCGTCGTTGCGGCGCGACGCGCATCCAGCCACGGAGTAGGGGGTGTGCGGGGGAGCCGCCTGCGCTACGCGGCAGGCACGAACGTCTGAGGGGTTCTCCCCCCACATCCTGCACGAAAACCTTTTAGCCCAAAGTACAAACCAACAGCGACCGAAAAACACCTGTTACCCCCTGCAATTTCAGCTCTTTCAGCCGCTTTTTTCTTTTGAGACCAGAGGCACAAAAGAAAACCGATTGCCGCGGTAGTGCCTACCGCGGCAGTGCCCGCCGCGGGCAATCCCAAAACAGAAACGCCGAAGAATTCCGCCGCCTGCGGGCGGTGCCGCGGGGCGTTGCCCCCCGCCTGCCCGCTTGCGGGCGAACGCCTTTTGAAAAAGGCGGGCGAAAACTTTTGTGAGGGACAGCGAAACTCTGTGAGAAGGCGGGCGAAAACTTAAAAAGAAACAGCAAAATTTTTATCGGCGCTTGACAAACCCCAACCGCAATGCTATAATATGAGAATGATTCTCAATTTCATAAAAAGGAGAGCTGATCGAACATGCGCAAAACCCGCGAACCTCGCGAAAACCGCAAAGAAACCCCGGGCACGGGCGCGTATCGAACCCCGGCACGACGGGCAATTTCGGATTTTTTCGCCGCGCACCCCGATCGGCATTACACCGCCGATCAGATTTGCCGGGTGTTCGGCGCCTCCTCCGACACGTCAGCCACTAAGTCCGCGTCCTCCCGGCAGAGAAAGGCTTCCTCACAAAGCGCGCCACTCCCCCGGAGCGGGACACTCTCCCGGGACGAGGGTCTCCCGCGGAGCACGGTATACCGTCAGCTCGCCCGCCTGTGCGCGGAGGGCGTTCTGAAACGATTTGAAGAGACCGACCCCGTGACCGGCGCGGGCGTGCATGTGTATCAGGCGTCGGTTGAAGCGGGCGGCACGGATTGCGGGCATCACTTTCACCTGAAATGCACCGCCTGCGGACGTGTGATTCATCTGGGGTGCGCCATGTCGGAGCAGTTGCTTGACCACATCGAGCGCGCCCACGGATTTTCGGTGAACTGCGGCAATTCCATCCTGTACGGACTGTGCCGCGCGTGCGCCCCGGGGCGGCTTCCCTGCTCCCATCCGATCATCGTGCCGGAGGAAACGGACGCTCACGTTGCCTCCGCCAAGGACGAAAAGGAAACGTAAGCCTTTATTTTCCCGGGTTTGCGGCTCTCACCCCCGGACGGCGGCGACCTGTACCGCCTTGCCCGATCCCACAAGAAAGGACGTTTTGCTGACGCAAAACGACGGTCACACATCCCTATGTTTTGGCAACAACTGGCAGACGGCGCGCTTGACGCGTTGCTCGATACCGTAAAGCTCATCCCGTTTTTGTACCTCTCCTACCTGCTCATGGAGGTTCTGGAGCGACACGCGGGCGAGAGAACGGAGGCGGCGGTGGCGCGCTCGGGACGGGCGGGGCCGCTTCTCGGTGCCCTGCTCGGCGTGCTCCCCCAGTGCGGCTTTTCCGCCGCGGGCGCGGGGCTGTACGCCGGACGCGTCGTTTCCCTCGGAACCCTGCTCGCCGTGTTCCTGTCCACCTCGGACGAAATGCTCCCGGTGCTCATCGCGGGCGGCGCTTCTCCGATGCGGATTCTGAAAATTCTCGGCATCAAGGTGGTCGTCGCGGCGCTTGCCGGCTTTGCGGCAGACGGGCTTTGCCGCCTGCTTTCCCGCCGCAAGCCGGGGGAGGGGGCGCACCTGCACATCGACGAGATGTGCCGCACCGAACGGTGTCATTGCGAGGGGCACAGCGTCTGGCTCGCCGCGCTGATTCACACCGCGCAGATCGCCCTGACGGTGCTCGCGGTCGCGTTTGCGCTGAATATGACCATCGCATTGATCGGGCAGGCGGCGCTGGAGAATTTTATGCAGTCGGTGCCGGCACTGTCCTGCCTGTTATCGGCGCTGGTCGGACTCATTCCCAACTGTGCCGCGTCGGTGGCGATTACCGAGCTGTACCTGAGCGGCGTGCTCTCGGCGGGCGCGATGCTCTCGGGACTTCTCTGCGGAGCGGGCGTCGGACTTCTGGTGCTGTTCCGCGTCAATCGCCCCGTGCGGGACAGCCTGCGCGTGCTTGTCATCCTGTTTGGCGTGTCGCTGGCGGTCGGACTTGCCTTTGATGCGCTGTCGCTCGGAACGCTTTTGTGCCTTTGACGCGCGATTATCAAAAAACGGAGGAACGGAACATGAAGCCTCAGCCCTATGAATGCTACCCGGAGCCGCAGAATCACCTGGCGCCTGTCATCGGCATGGCGTCGCTGATTGTCGCGGCGATGCTCTTTCTCGCCGCCCGTATGATGAGTGCCTTTGCGGTCCTGCCGCAGCTGGCGGGCGTTGTCCTTTTGACCCTCGGCACGCTCATGCTGGCGCGAAGCCTTGTCCGGTTCCGCTACACGGTCGAGGAGGACGCGGAGAATCCCGGCTCGTATGATCTGACGGTGGCGCTGTTGCGCGGCAAAAGAATCCGGACGGTCTGCCGACTGGCGCTGCGCGACCTGCACGCAGTCGATGCTGTCACGCCGGACAACCGCCGACAGGTGCTGGAGAAGTACCATAATATCCTGATTCACTCCTACTGCCCGGGGATTTTCCCTGCGCGGTCGCTTATCTTGCGCTTTGACGAGGGGGAGAACGCGATTGTCGTCCGCCTGTGCCCCGACGACTTGCTGGCGCAGATGCTCGCGGACGCGCAGAAAGCCAACGCGCAGAGCTGACGCCGCCGGGTTTTCTCCCTCCTTCCGCACATCTTCGGTTGTGCGCCGAAAGCTCTTGTCAGAGTTGTCTCAATGGGCGAGGGGGAACTCGTCGAGAGTTTTCCCTCGCCTGTCTTTCTGAATTTCAGCGAATCCCGGGAGGGGTCTGGGGAGGGATGTGGCAACTCTGCCACCCCTCCCCAATGCGCCAAAGCGCCGCGTCGTTGCGGCGCGACGCGCATCCAGCCTTGGAGTGGAGGGCGTGGGGGGAGCAACCGGCGGCACTTGAGCCGGTTCTTCCCCCACATCCTGCATCGGGAACTTCAGTCAA
>CAKSNQ010000075.1 GCA_934476315.1 uncultured Eubacteriales bacterium | reverse complement strand
TGAGACCAGAGGCACAAAAGAAAACCGATTGCCGCGGCAGTACCCGCCGCGGACAATCCACAAAAAAGAAAATGCCGATAGGTTTCGCCGCCTGCGGGCGACGACATGGGGCTTCGCCCCAGACCCCCTGCTTGCAGGAGAACGCCTTTTGAAAAAGGCGGGCGAAAACTTAAAAAGGGAAACAGCTGAATCTTTCAGAAAGCCATACAAACACCCCCCTTGGCAGGCAAACTTTTTCCTAAAAAGTTACCATCGTCTCCCCCGCGGCTCTTGACATTTCCTGTCGCATAGAGTATAATTAGGGAAGAAATTCGTGTCTCTGCCGTACCGCGCAGAGCTGACAAGGAGGCGCACATGCAGTTGCGTTCGGAACAGAAGCTCACAGAAAAAGAACTTAAAAATCTGGCAACCCACATCCGCATGGACATCATCGAGTCCGTGCACGCCGCAAAATCGGGACATCCCGGCGGCTCCCTCTCCATCGCGGAATGGGTGACGTACCTGTATTTTGCCGAAATGAACATCGACCCCGCTCATCCCGACGACCCCGACCGCGACCGACTCGTGCTGTCCAAGGGGCACGCCGCCCCCGCCCTGTATGCGGCGCTGGCTGAGCGCGGCTACTTCCCGACCGCCGACCTGACCACCCTGCGCAAAATCGACTCGCACCTGCAAGGGCATCCGAGCCTCGGGCACCTCCCCGGCGTGGATATGACCACCGGCTCGCTCGGGCAGGGCTTCTCCGCCGCCTGCGGTATGGCGCTCGCCGCCAAAATGAATGGCAAGAGCTACCGCACCTACACCATCGTTGGCGATGGTGAGAGCGAAGAGGGACAGATCTGGGAGGCAGCCATGTTCGCCGCCCATCGCAAGCTGGACAACCTCTGCGTCATTCTGGACTGGAACGGTCTGCAGATCGACGGCAAGATTGAGGACATCGTTGCCCCCGCCCCCTACGAGGATAAATTCCGCGCATTCGGCTTCCACGTCATTACCGTGGACGGTCACAATTTCGCGCAGATCGCCGCCGCGCTGGACGAGGCGCGCGCAACCAAGGGGTGCCCGACGGTCATCCTGTCTCACTCGGTCAAGGGCAAGGGCGTGTCCTTTATGGAAAACCGCGTCGAATGGCACGGCAACGCCCCCAAGGATGACCAGTACGCGCAGGCAATGCAGGAGCTTCGCGCACAGCTGATCGACTGACCGGATTCCCGGAACACCGGCAGGTCACCCGGCACGATAACCTTCCCGGAATTTCCTGAATTTTTCCGGAGTTTCCCGGCACAGAAAACACCCGCAAACCATTCATCGGTCTGCGGGTGTTTTGTTGTCCACAAGAAGAGCAAGCGTCAATTCTTCGCCGCGAGCGCCGCGCGGTCACGCCCGGTCAGCGCATAATGCTCCGTCGGCGTCGTGTCGTCGTAAATGCGGAGCGTTCCGTACGCCGTGCCGTCGTAGTTCACCGCGCCCTTGTAATAAAACTCCACGCGGATTTCGGCGGCGTCCTCCGCCGTGACGCCCTCAAACGTGTAGCGACGGTAATTGTACATGTTCTTCTTGCCGGAGCGCACCGTCCCGTCGGAAAAATATCGCGTGCCGACCGCCGCCGTGTCGTCCGCGCCCTTTTCCGTCCGCACAAGCGTCACATCGATCACGTCCTCGTCGCGCCCCGGCACCGCGTCCAGCGTAAAGTCCTCGGCAATATGCCGAAGCGTGCTGTTGTTATACCGGATCAGCACCTGAATCTGCTGTGCCTCCGGGATAAAAACCGCCTGAACGACCCAAAAATATCCGCGCGTCTCGCCGTCCCAGATGATGTCCACCTGCGGTTGCGTAAAGGCGTCCGGCAAATCCTCCGCCGCCGCGTACGCCGCGCACAGCGACGTATTGGGCGTCAGCGTTTTCATGCCCGCGGGCACCCGGTCGGAAAAAAGCAACCGCCACAGAATCAGCGCGTTGACCGCCACGACCAGCACCGTCAGCGCAATGCGGAAAATGCGGCGCGCCCGCTTGTGTCGGGGGGACCGTCCCCGCTCGCTGTATTCATCCATTTCCTGCTCGGCATCCATATAAGCGCCCTCTTTTCTTCAGAATTGATTGCACACTCACGTCTCACGTGCAGTGCTTCAGCCGATCCAGCGCGTTTTGCAGAATGATCTGCGCGCTGAGCGTGTCAATGACCTGCTTTCGTTTGGCTCCGCGCGTGTCCGTTTCGTTCAGGAAACGCGACGCCGCCATCGTCGTCATGCGCTCGTCCATCAGCACGATCGGGATGTCGGGCGCCTGCTCCTCCAGAAGCCCGGCGAACGCCCGGACATGCTCGGCGCGCGGTCCCTGCGTCCCGTTCATGTTGACGGGTAGCCCAAGCACAATGCCGACCACGCCCTCTTCCCGCGCGTACGCCGCCACCGCAACCGCCGTTTTCGCCATGCCTCCCGGCGCGATGGTCTTTTGCCCCGACGCAAGGAAGCGCGAGGCATCCGAGAGCGCCAGCCCCGTGCGGACGTCCCCGAGGTCTACCCCGAGCAGTCGTCCCGTCGTTTTTTTCAACTCCTGTACCGTTTCAAATCGCATGCCTTATCGGTCTCCTTGCTTTCCCGCCGTCAGACGGATGAGAAGATTTCTGTCGTCCGGTTGCACCTTTGCCTCGTGCGCCGCGCGGTTGCGGACGATTGCCCCGCACCGCACACAGCGGTGGACAATGATAAACCCCCGTCGTCGGTCCGGCTCTACCCGGATCGGCTCCATAGCGCCGCCGCACTCGTTGGCGCGGTCGCCGGGCAGGACGTCCACATGAAGCGACCACAGGCAAAACGGGCAGTGGTTGCGCGAGGTATAGCCCAAGGGTTCCACCTGCCGCCCGCAGTGAGCGCAGACAAAGCCGCTGTCGTTTTTGGTAAATCGCTTATGCTCCGGTTGCATCGTCCGCCCTCCATGTTGCCGATTTTCTACCTTAACATTATAACGAATCCCACCCCTCTTGTCAAGGGGGCAACCCGGCGTTTAAGGCGGTCGTGCCCCTGCCGTCTTTCTGCATTTCAGCGCCCCCCGGGAGGGGTGGGGGAGAACCGCCCGCACCCAGCTTTCTAAACCGCGTGAGCACCGGGAGGGGTCTGGGGAGGGGTCTGGGGAGGGGTCATCGGCGCGGGAGCGCCGCCCTCCCCAATGCGCCAAAGCGCCGCGTCGTTGCGGCGCGACGCGCATCCAGCCGGGGAATGAGGGACGTGGGGAGAACCGCCTGCGTTACGCGGCAGGCACGAGCGCCTGAGGGGTTCTTCCCCCACATCCTGCGTTGGAAGTTTCAACTAAAAGTACATACCAACAGCAACCGCAAGAAATCCAAATTTTCCGCACAGCAAAAACAATATTCTTTTAGCGATCTTTGCGGAGGGAGAAACCATCTCAAACGCCGAGGTTTTCTCCCTCCGCCTCCTCCCACTTCCTTGGCTGTGCGCC
>CAKSNQ010000074.1 GCA_934476315.1 uncultured Eubacteriales bacterium | reverse complement strand
ATCCATATCGCTCCTTCCGGTCCGGAGAATCAAATCCCCGGGACACGGTTGATGTCATTGAATTTGCGTTTCAAAAATCTAATGTTGGTTGATAAATGCTCTGAAAAATCTAACAATGATTGATAAAGTGTCCGGACAGTTGCGCTTTCGTTTCCGGTGCCTGCCGGTGGCGATCAAAGCGGCTGCTCGTATCGCTTCACCCTGTCAAGATAGCAGAACAAATCGGCACAGGTTTCCTCGCCAAATACCAGGAAAACGGATTCCAGCCGCGCACGATCCGACAGGGAAACACGACGCCAGAAGTCGCGGTCGCAGAACAGCACGGGAAGTCGCCCGTCCGCTCCGGCGACAACGTCCAGAATCGTCTGAACCTGTCGTGTGCCGGACAATCCGCATACTGTACGTCGCCGATGTGGGCGAATGAGGCGACAGAGTAATGGATGACGATCTGTATAAATCCGTTGCGGTATCAGACGGTATCGCCACAGGAGACGACGTTCCACGGCGTCTGTCAGGGAGGTATCGCCCACAAGCACGGGAAACAGCAGATATTGCAGGATATTTTCCATGGAAATTCGCTCCCTTTCGACATTCTCATGGGATAGTATAACACAAACCGTTAAAAAAAAAAAGAGGGTTTTGCTCCCATAATCAATATTTTTGAAAACTCTTGCATTTTTTGACGGGATGTCCTATAATGGACACATGCGTCGTGCCCCCGTGTGTACCGCCGATGCCCGCCGATGGACAACGATTGAAGAATTCTGCCAAGGAGTCTGTTTTCATGAAAAAAGAACTGTTGTGCCACACCTTTTCCCGCATGCCGGAGCTTGAGAGCGAGCGCATCTACCTGCGTAGAATGCGATACACCGACGCGGAGGACATGTATTCCTACGCGCATCGCGAAGAGGTTTCGCGCTATCTGCTTTGGTCGCCGCATCCGGATTTGTACCACACGCAGGATTACCTGCGCTATATCGCGTCGCGTTACGCCGCCGGGAACTTTTACGACTGGGCGGTCGTCTGGCGCGAGACCGACCGTATGATCGGTACGTGCGGCTTTACGAGCTTTGACTGCGCGAACGACGCGGCGGAGATCGGATATGTCCTCAATCCGGAGTTTTGGGGGCGCGGAATCGCTGTCGAGGCAGTCCGGCTGATTCTCGCCTTTGGCTTTGAGCGCCTCTCGCTTCATCGGATTGAGGCGCGCTTCATGGAGGGAAACCGAGCGTCCCTCCGCGTCATGCAAAAGGTGGGAATGACCTTCGAGGGCTTCCGACGGGAGTGCACGCTTGTCAAGGGAGCGTTCCGGACCATCGGCAGTTGCGCCATACTTGCATCGGAATATCGGCAGGGAAGCCGGGAAAATTAAAATTTCATGGCGTGTTCGACAAAAAAAGAAGTAATTTGGTGTTTTTCCCTATTGCCAAAAGCGGAAATACATGCTAAAATAAAAGGGAAAAGTCGGGGAACGCGAAAAGCGAGCAACGCGGCAAAAAATTCCACAGCATGCTGTGAAGTGGCAGTTCGAAATTAACCTTCCGGGACGGTTCCCCCGGTGCCGTTGCAGGTGACAGCGATTTTGAGAACGGATTTGCTCTTTTCCGGGCGAGGACAGCGCCACATTCCACGAGAAAGGAAACTTTCGCTTTGCGAAAGCCATGGTCATAAGAATGCAGAAAAGGACCAACCCATTACAACTGAAAGTTAAAGAGGAGTTTCCGGACAAGCGTCCTGCCGAGCCGATCACAGAGACCGTCCCTCCCGTGGCACGTGTGTCCACCACGGCAAACGCACCGACTGCGCCGAGCAGCTCGACCGTGCAGGCCGCCGCGCCCACCGCAGCGAAAGCTCCGGCACGTCCCGTACAGACAAGTGAGGATGTCCGCGTCGCAGGGAGTGCATTTGTACCTATCCGCCGGCAGGGGCAGGAGAAAGCGTCCGCCGTCGCACAGTCGCCCGCGAGAACGGTTTTCTCTCCGATTCCTTCGCTCAAAGAGCGGCTTGCGACAACGGTTGTCGCCTCAGACCCGCCCCCCGCACCGGAGATGCCGGAGACCTCCTTGGACGAAGCGTATGCCGCTTCTGAGGATACTTATGAAACGTACGACGTGCAGGATGAGACCGTCGTTGAGGACGTGGGTGTGATCGACGATATGCAACCGCTTCCGGATTCCGCCAATGCACCCGAGACCGACGAGAGCGAGGAAAAAGCGGAAGTGGAGGAGTGTCGTCTGGAAGATGACGGCTATAGCGAAGAGGATTACGCGATGGCGGCACGCTTCCGCCTTTCCGGGCACACGTCGCGGCGCCTGGTCATCGGTAAGATCAGTCGGGACCTCTGCTACCTGGCGCAGGTTCTGCACCCCGATCAGAAATTGACCAAAATCCTGGAAAACGCGCTTCTGACACGGCTTTACCTGGAAAACAGAGATGCCTTTGACGCTTTGGCGATGCGGATTGAGGAAAAGGGAGGACATATTAAATGCTGATTAGTTTTTTCTGCAAAAAGGGAGGCGTCGGAAAGACGACCGTCACGGGCGAGTTTGCCAACTATCTGACAACCGTCGGAAAGCGCGTGTTGGTCATCAGCATTGACGACCAGAACTCACTGTTTGAGCTGTTCGGGCTGTCGAATAAGGTCTTTGAGCGCGACGATAACTATCTGGAGCATTACGTCGCTGGCGCCTGCACGGAGGAGGATGTCCTCATTGAAATGCGTCCGAATCTGTACGCGATCAAAACGCTGAACACGGACATGTTGTCCAAAAAGCTGACGCTGGAGCGTGTATTTGAACGCACCTTTGTGCTGGCGATCAAGCGCCTGCAGGAAAAGTTTGATTTCATCTTCTTCGATCTGCCGCCGTCCTCCAACCGGACCACGGAAATTCTGCTGGAAAAAAGCGACCTTCTCATGCTGATTGTAGAACTCAATAAGCTCGGCATCAACGGATTCTATAACACGCTTCAGTACTTTGTGGATAACGATCTGCCGCTCGAAAAGATCAGGTACATCCTGCCCAACGGATATTCCAAGACCAAATCCGTGCCGGGCGTGGCGCTGGAGGAGCTGAAAAAGCTAATCGCGGAGAACGTTCCGACCGCCAAGCTGTTGCCGCTTCTCCCCGAAAAAACCATTGTTCAGTCCTTGCAGCAAAAGGGCGTGACGCTGTTTGACACGGATACCAAGCGTCTGACCTCCTATGAGCGGGCGCAGAAAAAGCTGATGATGGATCAGATGTCGGCGATTTTTGATACCATCGAATTTTGCGACGACGCGGAATAAAATTCAAGCTACATACAAGAGGCGGGGAGGTCGCATGCATGCGACCTCCCCACTGGTATCGGCAAGGAAAATTAACCACGGCGGCAGGCTGTCACCACAATGCGAATTTTAAGGGGTATGCGCGAAAGCGCACACCCCTTTTTCATTGTATAGAGAACTCCGACGAAGGAGGAGTTCTCACGAAAACCACCCGCTAAGCGGGTGGTTCCAAAGAGGCTTTT
>CAKSNQ010000073.1 GCA_934476315.1 uncultured Eubacteriales bacterium | reverse complement strand
GCGGGGGTGGGATTTGAACCTCACGACCTCCGGGTTATGAGCCCGACGAGCTACCAGGCTGCTCTACCCCGCGATATGCGTGCCTCTCAACCCGCGACGGGAAATGGTGCCGGAAGCCGGGGTCGAACCGGTACGATACTTTCGTATCACGGGATTTTAAGTCCCGGGCGTCTGCCAATTCCGCCATTCCGGCAAGCCTTATCTGACCTGTGTTCTTCCGCCGATCTCCGTTTTCGGAGAGCCGATCATTTCCAATCTCTCGTTGGACGCTTGATCATTATACCGCAATGCGCACGGATTGTCAAGCCTTTTTTGCAAAATCTTCAAATATTTTTTCGACAGAATCCTCTGCCGCGCAAAAGGGTAGGGGATTCTGTCGTTTTTTGGGGGCGGCGCGGCACGCTCCGGATGGCTCAGTCGAGAAAATCCTCGCGGAAGGTCAGCCCGAAACCGTCTGCAATCCGGCGGAGGTTATCGTCGGTGATGGTGTTCAGGCGCGGCAAGTGTGCGGTCAGCATATAGACCTGTGCCGCTTTTTCCACCGTTTCAATCAAGCCGAACGTTTCGTCCATGGTCTTTCCGGCACCGTAAATTCCGTGAAGCCCCCAGATGACCAGTCGGTAGTTCCGCATTTTGGCTGCTGTTGCTTCGCCGATCTCGTTATTGCCGCAGAGCATCCATGGAAGACATCCGATTCCGTCCGGGAAAACGACGATACATTCGGTGCACATCTGCCACAGGGTGTGTGTGAATTTTTTGTCATCCAACTCATGGACGAAATTCATTGCCAGGGTGTTTGTAGGGTGGCAGTGCATAACGACACGGTTGAGCGGGTCAACCGCAAGGCGCGCCATGTGGCTCATCAGGTGCGCCGGCAATTCGCTGGTAAAGCGCCCGCCGTCGGCGTATCCCCACAGAAGCTCGGCGGTTTCACCGTCCGCGGCAATGCGGATCAGTCCGAGGTTGGTTTCGGGATCGTCCTCGACGTTTTTGAAGTATTTGCCCGTTCCCGTGACGAGAAAATATCTTCCTGCCAACGGTGCGGCACAAAAACCGATCGGAATGGTGCGAATCACCTGCCGGGTGTCCAAATACTCCGCTACCGTCTGTTCCTCCAGTAGGATACTGATGTTGCCCCCGTTTCGCTCGTCCCAGCCGAGGCGATACATGTTGGCGGTCGTTTTTTTCATTTCCTCCACGAAGGGCGCATGGAGAATGGTTGTTCCTTTTGTTTTACTTACCGGTGCCATTGTGTCACTCCTGTTTTCCCTCGCCGGGTCGCTTACGCTCTTTCGGCGAGTATTTTTTCTTCATAGGTCTTTACCGCGGAAAAATAGTCCGCGGGCACGCCTTCGCGGTGCAGGTATTCCTGCCACAGGGCGCCCAGCGGCAAGGTGCGTGCTTCCTCTGTGCGTACCATCAGTTCGGTGAATTCTCCCCGATCCTGGAGGGAACGGAGCGTTTCGTTTGGCTGAATCAGGGCGAAAAGCAGGGCTTTCTGCACGGCACGCTGTCCGGTGATCCAGGCGGAGAGCCGGTTGATGGAGGCGTCAAAATAATCCAGTCCAATGCGGATTTTCCCGATGGCGTCGTTGCGGACGATCTCTTTGGCAATCTCGCAAAGCTCATCCTCAAACAGCACTACGTGGTCGCTGTCCCAACGGACACCGCGGGTGAGGTGGAGCGCCAGGCGGTCATAGAATGCGAGCAGGGCGGGGATTTTGTCACTTACCGTTTCGGTGGGATGGTAGTGCCCGTTATCCAAAAGGCAACAGATTCCGCGCGTGGCGGCGTAGTTTTGGTAAAATTCATTGCTTCCGACGGTGTAGCTTTCCACGCCGATTCCGAAGACCTTGCTCTCCACGGCGACATCCACCAGGGACTTGTCATAGCCGCACGAAAGAATTTTATCCAGCGAATCCCGCAGGCGGACGCGCGGGGTGAGGCGATCGGCGGGAATATCCTTGAACCCGTCGGGAATCCAGATGTTCACAAGCGATTTTGTTCCCATCTCGCGGGCGAAATACTCTGCGATGTGAAGGGAGGCAACGCAGTGGCGTATCCAGAAGTCGCGGATGTCCTCGTCGGGGGAGGAGAGGGTCAGCCCATTCCGGACGTTCCGGTGAGAGAAGCAGGTGGGGTTGAAGTCGATGCCATCCATGCCCAGCTCTTTGGCGAACGCTACCCACGGCGCGAAATGCTCCGGGCGGTAGGCGTCCCGATCGATGAGACCTGCGTCATTGCCCAAAAGGGCATAGCAGGCGTGCAGGTTGAGTCTCTTTTTGCCGGGCATCAGGAAGAATGCCGTGCGGATGTCGGACATCAGCTCCTCGGGGGTGCGGGCGCGCCCGGGGTAATTTCCCGTGGTCTGAATACCGCCCGATGCGCTTCCGCCGCCGTCAAATCCGACTACGTCGTCGCCCTGCCAGCAGTGGATGCTGATGGGGATGTTTCTGAGCGTTTCCAGTGCTGCTTCCGCGTCAACGCCGAGTGCGGCGAGCTGTTCCTTTGCATAATCAAAGCGTGTGGGAACGGTTGCGTTATTCATGAGAGTTCTGCCTTTCCTCTGATTTTATTGGGGTTGTTGACATAGGTTTTTAAGTTGGGTTTTGAGATTTCCGAGTGCCGTTGCTTCGATGGGGAGCGCGATGACCTTTTTGCCACAGGTCGTCTCGGTCAACTCGTTGAGAAAATCGTTTTTGGCTCCGCCACCCACGATGGTGAGGGTAGGGTAGATGCGCCCGAGGTTGGTCTCAAGCTCGTGAATGGCGACGCGGTAGCTCTCCGCAAGACTGCGGAAGGCACAGCGGAAATAGTCACGTTCCTCTGCGGGACGTGAGAGGCTGTCGGCGAACGCCCGGTCGAACGCACTCCGCATGCTGTCAGGGGAGAAAAACTCCGGTGCGTTGATGTCGGCGACGCCATCAAAGCGGCTCTCGCGCGCTTCCGTGGCAATCACGGAAAAGTCCTTGTCGGGGCACAACTCACGCCGGAGCGACTGCACCGTCCAGAGCCCCATGATATTCTTCTGATAGCGTATGTACCCGACGCCGCCCTCATTGGAATAGTTGGAGAGACGACTGCTTTCTGAGCAATCGGCGTGCCCGATGCGCGCGCCGAGCAACGACCATGTTCCGGAGGACAGATACAGACTGTCCGGGGCAAGCCCGATACCCTCGACCGCCGCCGCGGTGTCGTGGCTGGGACAGAGCAGGACATGGGTCTGACCGCCCACGCACCGGGCGATTTCGGGCAGGAGTGTTCCGACTTCGGTGCCGGGGCGATCGAGCGGTGGAAACAGCTGCCCGGGCAGGGAGAGGGCGTGCAGAATTTCCCGGTCAAATTCGCCGCTTTGCGCATTGACCAGCCCTGTGGTGGTTGCGTTGGTGTACTCTTTCTTCATGACGCCCGTGAGTCGATAGGAAAGGTACTCCGGCAACATCAGAAAATAAGCAGCGCGATCCAGCCGTCTCGATTTGCGGTCGCAGGCAAGCTGATAAATGGTATTGAAGGGCTGATATTGGATGCCGGTGCGACGATACAGCTCGGCAAAGGAAATTTTGGCGTGAACCCCGGGGATGATGCCGTCGGTGCGGTCATCCCGATAGGCGTAGGCGGGCGGTATCTCGGTGCCGTCCCGGTCAAGGAGCATATAGTCCACGCCCCAGGTGTCGATGGCGAGACTCCGGATGGTGCCGAAGCGGGAAAAGCTTCGGCGAATCCCCTCAATGACATTTTCAAGCAGCATCGGGATGTCCCAGAGCAGGTGTCCGTTCTCTTTGATTACGTTGTTGGGAAAGCGATAGACTTCCTCTGTGTGCAGGATGTCGCCTTCATACCATCCGGCGATATGCCTGCCGCCGGAAGCGCCGATGTCGATTGCCAGACAGGGGGAGATTGCTTTTTCACAGTGGCTTTGCTTCATGGGGAAACCTCCCGTTCCGCAAGGTGCGGTCGATTCTTTTTTGTC
>CAKSNQ010000072.1 GCA_934476315.1 uncultured Eubacteriales bacterium | reverse complement strand
CGGCAGAAGAATCCCGACCACCGTTCCCAGAAAGAAATAGGACGCCCCGATCGCCAGCGCAACGCAAAACAGCTTCGCGGCAAAGGTCTGCCAGTCAAACGGGCGCGCCTGCCGCGCCGGGGCGTTTTGTTGATCTTTTGGCACCTGCCTCACCTCCGTTCTCTCAGCCTATTATGTGCCGCGGGGGGGAAAAATATATCTTCCGTGAGAAAAACGTAAAACCTTTTGCACGAACCTTGACTTCTCCCCGCGCCTTTGGTATAATGGTGCTGTCATAATTTCAAGCCGTGCGTCAAAGGAGGATAAAACGTTGAAAAAAATCAGAACTCTCGCCATCACACTCCTGCTGGCAACCGCGCTGTTGCTGGTCGGTTGCAATTCAAAGGAAGCGCCGCTGTTCTCGGACCTGGATTTCACCGCGGTTGATCCCGCAAATTGCGAGGAGACCACACAGGTGACAAATTACGTCAAGCTGACTGTCAAGGATTACGGGGACATTCTCATCCGCCTCTACCCCGACGTCGCGCCCAAGACCGTCGCCAACTTTCAGAAGCTGGTCGCCGAGGGCTTTTACACCGGGCTGACTTTCCACCGCGTCATTTCCGGATTCATGATCCAGGGCGGCGCGTCGGAGGACAAAAAGGCGGACACCGTTTACGGGGAGTTCTCCGCCAACGGTTACACCAACAACCTCAAGCACATCCGCGGCGTCATTTCCATGGCGCGCCTGTCCTCGGACTACAATTCCGCGTCGTCGCAGTTCTTCATCGTTCATAAGACGTCCGCCCACCTCAACGGACAGTACGCCGCATTCGGCTACGTCGTCAGCGGGCTGGAGGTCGTCGATGCCATCGCCGCCGTCTCCACGGACTCGAGCGACAAGCCCCGCACCGATGTCGTCATTGACAAAGCGGTGTTCGTCACCGTCAACGGAAAATGATCTGCCAAAAGGGGGCGTCAGAAAATTCAAAATGAATTTTCTGACGCCCCCGACGACGTTGGTCCCGA
The DNA here is from genome assembly GCA_934476315.1 of uncultured Eubacteriales bacterium. GTDB lineage: Bacteria > Bacillota > Clostridia > Oscillospirales > CAG-272 > SIG644. The sequence continues at coordinate 3,275 of CAKSNQ010000072.1, read as the reverse complement.
CGACTGAGCGCTGACGTTTTGCCACCAAAAAGCCCAGAAATTCAAGAATACGGGGCAAAAGCGACCAAGATCGCGCCAAAACGCCGGAATCCCGACCGACATTTTTGCGGGGCTGTTAAAAACGTTGTTTTTAACAGCCCCTTTTCATTTTACCTTCATCACCCAGGTCACTTTTTGGTGTCCTTCTCCCGCCGTGCGGCGATCGCCTCGGCGCTCGGCGTAACGTACGCCGAATAGTTGGTGTGATAGATCACCAACCCCGCCTTGCCGCCCGGTACCTTCTTGACGTTGCGTGCCGGCGTGTAGTCCACCGCAACGTTCTGCCCACCCTGCGCCCTGGAATAGTACGCCGCGATCTCCGCCGCCTCGGTCAGGTCCGCCGCGGGCGGCTCCTGCCCTCCGCATACCAGGACAACGTGCGATCCCGGAACGCCCTTGGCGTGAAACCAGTAGTCGTTCTTGTCCGCGAGGTGGTGCGTAATATATTCATTCTGGACATTATTCTTGCCGCACAGGACCCGCAAGCCCCCCGAGGTGCGGAACTGCATCACGCTCGGCACGCTCTCCCGGCGCGTCCGGTAGCGCTTCATGCGCGACGCGTACCCGCTCCGGTAGAGCTCGTCGCGGATTTCGTTCAGATCATTCTCCGTTTCTGCCTGTGACAGCGACTGGAACACATTGGAAATGTACGCAAGCTCCTGCTCGCCAATCCCAATCTGACGCGTCAGCTCCTGCTTGGCGGTCTTGCTTTTGGCGTATTTCTTGTAATAGCGCTGCGCGTTTGCGGCGGGCGTCAGGCGGCTGTCCAAAGCGATGGTGCAGTGCCCGTAGCTACCGTCCTCCTCGTGGTAATCCTCGTAGTCCGTCAGCGTTGCCAGGGTCATACCGCGCGAGAGAACCCCGAGATTGGCGGTAATCAGGTCGCCCGCCCGCTTGTATTCCGCGCCCCGCTCGCACTCGGCAAGCTCACCGCGCTGAAGCTCCAGCTTTTTGTGAAGCCGCGCCTCGGCGCTCGTCAGCAGGTGGAGAATGTCGTTGGCGCGTTGCTTGACCTTTTCTTCGCGGTCGCGCGTGGCAAAAAAGCGATCCAGCACCTCGCCCGCGCTTCCCTCAAACACCCGCAAGCGCCCCGCATACTGTGTCAGCGGCAAGAAGGCATATTCGACGGGGCGCTCCCCGTCCAGATACAGCGCGGGGGCGAAATTCCGCGTCCGTATGCACGTCATAACCTCGTCAAAGCGTGGAAAAAGCGCCGCCGCACCGCACGCGCCGCACAAGGTATCGGTCGCACCTGTCGCGCGAAAAACCATCTCTCTGGCGACCGCCGCCGAAAGTCCGAGGAAAGTCGCGGTCAGCCATTTTTCACACGCACGCTCCGACGGAGCCGCAGCAAACAGCCCGGTGAACTCCTCCTCCCCCACCTCCCGAGGGTCGGTTTTATCCTGACGCGGCGGCAGTTCGTACGTCATACCCGGCAAGACCTGCCTGCGCGAGCTGGTCGTGAAATCCACCGGACGCAGAACCGCGAGAATTCTTTCGTTTTCATCGGTAAAGATCAGGTTGCTGTACTTCCCCATGACCTCGGCAATCAGCGTCCGGCGGCAAGGAAATCCCATTTCGTCCCGCGCCTCAAAGGTCAGCCGCGCCACGCGCTCAAAGCCCTCCTGCGCGATCTCCGCCAGCTTCGCCCCCGACAGGTGCTTGCGCAGAAGCATGCAGAAATTCGGCGGCGTCGCGGGATTTTCCTTGACGGTCGTGGTAAAGCCCAGCCGCGCGTTGTTGGAACCGGCGTTGATGAGCAGACGCCGCCCTCCCTCGAACGAACGCATTTGCAGGATGATCTCATCGCGCTCGGGTTGATAAATTTTCTCAATGCGTGCGCCGAGCGCCGCATCGCTGATCTGCGCAATTGCCGCCGCCAGCATGCCCGCGTCGTATGCCATACCGTTTCCTCCCCAGCCCGACCGAACATGTCCGGCTGTAACCGCCCCGGCGTCGGTTGTCTTTCGCCCAGGGGAGATTTGATTTTTTACTCCGTTTTTTTCGCGTGGTCAAACAGCACTGCAGTCACCGCTCGTAAATCTCCGACAACCGCGTCCGGGCGCATATTTCCCGTCAGCGACGGCACCTCCCCGGGCTTCACACCACCCGTCAGTACCAGCACCGCCGACGCACCGTTGCTCTTTCCAAAGGCGATGTCGGTGTTCGCCTGATCTCCGATCATGCAAATTTTACCGACGTCCACGCCGGTCCGTTCACAGATCATGTCCATTCCGTGCGCGCCCGGCTTGCCGAAATACGCCGGGATAACCCCTGTCGCCCGCTCCAGCATCGCCGCAATCGACCCGGCGTCCGGCATGGGATAGCCGTCGGTCGGACACAGGGGGTCCGGATGGGTCGCGAAATACTCTGCCCCGGCGAAAATGTGACTGCACGCGCGCCACACGCGGTCGTAGGTCAGGGTGGTGTCGAAGCTGGACACCACGATGTCCGCCGGGTCCTCCCGGACGGGTCTTTCGTCGCCGACGACGGGGATTCCCGCCGCGCGGAACTGCTCGGCAAGCGTCGGCGTACCCAGGAGATAGACCCGCTTTCCCGCCCGATGGCGGCAAAGGAAGTCGATCGTCACATCCCCCGCGCTCAGAATTTCCTTCTCCTGCGCCTCAAAGCCTCGATCGTTCAGAAGATCGTAGTAGACTTGCAGCGAGCGGCTGGCGTTGTTTGTATAGAAAATAACCTGCTTTCCCATGGCGCGCAGTCCGTGAACCAGGCGCTGTGCGTCCGGTAGCAGATGCGCCCCCAGATAGAGAGTGCCATCCAGGTCAAAAACAAAGACCTGCTTATCCCGCAGGAAATATAACTCCTCCGTCGACGACTGAATTGATCTGTCCGTCATATGTGGCTCCTCCCGTGTCCTGAGCATGATCCTTACAGACAGGGATATCTTATCACATTTTTCCCGTTTTGTCAACCGGACGCACGCCGTCCCGGCGAGCTTTTTCAAGAGCAAGTCGTTGACGGGAGGGGGATAGGGTTCGCCTGCGATTGTGTGGCAAACTCGCGCGGAGGTACACCGCTCCCCATGAACTTTTTCAAGTGGCGAGGGGAAAACTCGTTGAGAGTTTCCCCTCGCCCGGCTTTCTGCATTTCAGCGAACCCCGCGGGAGGAGTATGGGGAGGGGTTGCGGCTCTGCCGTGCCTCCCCAATGCGCCAAAGCGCCGCGTCGTTGCGGCGCGACGCGCATCCAGCCGGGGAATGGAGGGCGTGGGGGGAG
>CAKSNQ010000071.1 GCA_934476315.1 uncultured Eubacteriales bacterium | reverse complement strand
GTACTTGCCCTTTTCCTCAATCAGCTTTTCGTGGCTTCCGCGTTCGATGATGACGCCGTGGTCAAGCACCATGATGACATCCGAGTTGCGGACGGTGGACAGGCGGTGCGCGATAACGAAGACCGTGCGTCCCCGCATGAGCGCGTCCATGCCCTTTTGCACGATCGCCTCGGTGCGGGTGTCGATGGACGAGGTCGCCTCATCGAGAATCATGACGGGAGGGTCTGCGATGGCGGCGCGCGCGATGGACAAAAGCTGGCGCTGACCCTGCGAGAGATTGGCTCCGTTGCCGGTCAGCATGGTATTGTAGCCGTCGGGCAGGCGGGTGATGAAGTCATCGGCGTTCGCCAGCTTCGCGGCGCGGATGCAGTCCTCGTCCGTGGCGTCCAGTCGCCCGTAGCGGATGTTGTCTATGACCGTCCCCGTAAACAGGTTGGTATCCTGGAGAACCATGCCGAGCGAGCGGCGCAGGTCGGATTTTTTAATCTTGTTGATGTTGATGCCGTCGTAGCGGATCTTGCCGTCGGCGATGTCGTAGAAACGGTTGATGAGGTTGGTGATGGTGGTCTTACCCGCGCCGGTGGCGCCGACGAAAGCGACCTTCTGTCCCGGCTCGGCGTACAGCGTTACGCCGTGGAGCACGGGCTTATCCGGCTCATAGCCGAAATCCACGTCAAACATGCGGACGTCGCCGCGCAACTTCGTATACGTGACCGTCCCATCGGCGGCGTGCGGGTGCTTCCACGCCCAGACGCCCGTGCGTTCTCCGCACTCTACGATGGTGCCGTCGTCCAGCTCGCGGGCATTGACCAGAGTGACGTAGCCGTCATCGACCTCGGGGGTCTGATCCATCAGGCTGAAGATACGCTCCGCGCCCGCCAGACCCATGACGATCGAGTTGACCTGTTGGGAGAGCTGGTTGACGTTGCCCGTGAACTGCTTGGTCATGCCAAGAAACGGGACGATAATGTCGATGCTGAACGGCAGTCCGGAGAGCGAGACGTTGGGGACGTCCAAAAGCAGGAGCAGTCCGCCGACGACGGCACAGATGACGTAGAGCACGTTGCCGATGTTCATGATGATGGGACCGAGGCAGTTGGCGTAGGCGTGCGCGCGGTAGGTGTCCTCGTACAGTTCCTCGTTGATGGCGTCAAAGTCGCGGTTGACCTGCTCCTCATGGCAGAACACCTTGATGACCTTTTGACCGTTCATCATCTCCTGCGCGAAGCCTTCGGCCTTACCGATGGATTTTTGCTGGCGGATAAAGAACTTTGCCGATCCGCCGCCGACTCTGCCGGAAACAAAGATCATGGCGACGACGCCGCAGAGCACCAACAGGGTGATCCATACGCTGTAATACAGCATGATGCCGAGCACTGCGAGGACGATGACGCCGGACTGCAAAAGCTGCGGCAGGGAGCGGGACACCAGCTCGCGCAGGGCGTCGATGTCGTTGGTGTAATAGCTCATGATGTCACCGTGCTTGGTGGTGTCAAAGTAGCGGATGGGGAGGTTCTGCATGCCGTCGAACATGCGGCAGCGCAGTTTGTCCAGAAAGCCCTGCGTGATATACGCCATGAGCTGAGTGTACAGCGTGATCAGGGCAATGGACAGAACGTACAGAACGATCAGTACGGTGACAAGAGGCATGATCTGCCCCGCGGCATCCGCCCAACTGCGGTCGCCGGACGCGACTGTTTCCTCAATGATTGCGAATACTTTCTGCTGAAAGACGGCGGGAATGGCGGAGACGAGCGCCGAAAATATGATACAGACGGCGGTCAGCGGGATCAGGGCGGGGTAGGAGCGGATGAGCAGCTTGAACACGCGGGAAAGCGCGCCCGTGTTGAGCTTCTTTTTGCCGCGCGGGTCAGTCTGCGTTTTCTGCTTTTTCATTGATTTCATTGATGTGCCCTCCTTCCTCGTTTTGGTCGTCACTGCCGTTGGTCTGCTGTTCGTAAATTTCGCGGTAGATGGCATTCTCCCGCAAAAGCGTTTCGTGCGTGCCCGTGGCGGCAATCGTTCCACCGTCCATGACCACGATGCAGTCGGCGTCCTGCACCGACGCGACGCGCTGGGCAATGATGATCTTGGTCGTTTCGGGAATATACTGCCGGAAGCCCATGCGGATGAGGCTGTCGGTTTTGGTATCGACCGCCGAGGTGGAGTCGTCCAGGATCAGAATTTTGGGCTTTTTGAGAAGCGCGCGGGCGATACACAGACGTTGCTTCTGCCCGCCGGAGACGTTGGTGCCGCCCTGCTCGATGTGCGTGTCGTAGCCGTCGGGGAACGTGCGGATGAAGTCATCCGCCTGCGCCAGCCGACATGCTTCGACCAGCTCTTCGTCGGTGGCGTGCTCGTTGCCCCAGCGCAGATTTTCCTTGATGGTGCCGGAGAAGAGCAGGTTCTTTTGCAGAACCATGGCGACGGCGCCGCGCAGGGTCTCCAGATCATAATCGCACACGTCCACGCCGCCGACGCGAAGCGACCCCCGGGTGACGTCGTACAGGCGGGGAATGAGCTGAACCAGCGTGGTCTTGCTCGATCCCGTGCCGCCGAGGATGCCGACGGTCATGCCGGAGCGGATGTGCAGGTCAACGTCGGAGAGTGCGTATTTTGTCGCCTTGGCGGAATATTTGAAGCTGACGTGATCGAAATCGACCGAGCCGTCCGCCACCTCACATACGGGATGCTCGGGGTTTGAAAGCGAGGGGGTCTCGGTGAGAACCTCCATGATACGCTTGGCGGATTCCGCGGACATGGTGAGAATGACATAAATCATGGACAGCATCATGAGCTGAATGAGCACCTGCATGCCGTAGGTCAGCATTGCCTGCATGTGCGGGATGTCCAGGTTCGTTCCGCCGCTCGTGACGATCAGGTAGGAGCCGAGCAGGAGGACGAACACCATGATGAAGTAGGCGCACGTCTGCACGATGGGCGAGTTCAGCGCGACAATGCGCTCAGCGCGGGTGAAGTCGGCGCGAATGTCCTCGGCGGCGGCGTTGAATTTCTTCTTTTCATACTCTTCGCGGGAAAAGCTCTTGACGACGCGCATCCCGCGGACGTTTTCCTCAATGGACTCATTGAGGCGGTCGTATTTTTTGAACACGGAGCGGAATGCGGGCATGGCGAAGCGGCTGATAATCAGCAGTCCCGCGACCATGAACGGGATGACGATGGCGAACGCCGTGGCGAGCTTGCCGCCGGTGAAGTAGGCGGCGACGATGGAAAAGACCAGCACGAGCGGCGCGCGGATGGCGGTGCGGATGATCATCATGAATGAGATCTGCACGTTGGAAACGTCGGTCGTCATGCGCGTCACCAGCGACGAGGTGGAAAATTTGTCGATGTTCTCAAAGGAATACGCCTGCACCTGCCGGAAGATGTCGGAGCGCAGGTTTTTGGCGAAGCCGGCCGACGCCTTGGCGCAGGTCAGCCCGGCGATGCCGCCGCACGCCAGTGAAACCACTGCCATGAGGATGAGCAGAAGTCCCAGCCGGAGGACGGAGGAAATTTCGGCGCCGTCCTGAATCTTCTTCACCATTTCGGCGGTGACAAAGGGGATGAGCGTTTCGACAATGGCTTCCGCCACAATAAAAATCAGGGTCAGGATGGTGGGTTTTTTGTACTCGCGGATGCATCCTGCCAGTCGTTTGAACATATGAGAACCTCCTTTGCGGCGTTTTTGCGCGGTAACAATCATTATACCACGGAATTTCGCGGGCAGGTATGTATTTTTTGTGAATATTGGTGCTCTTGCCCACGATTTTCCGATTTGCACAAAGGATGTTGGAAGAAAAGAAAATATTTTGACAGGTTGCCGAGGGGCTATCTTTTCTCCAAAGTTTTCGCTGTCTCTCTTTTAAGTTTTCGCCCGCCTTTTTCAAAAGGCGGCGCGGGTTCAGCGCCGCGGTGCGCTGATCGCCGCCCGTAGGCGGCGAAATCCCCATCGGCGTTTCTTTTTCCATAGCTTTTTCTTTGCGCCTCTGGCTTCAAAGAAAAAGCGGCTAAAGAAGTTGAATTGCATGGGGTTGTAGGTGTTTTGCGTTTGTGGTCGGTATGTACTTTTAGCTGAAATCTCCGATGCAGGATGTGGGGGGAGAACCGGCTCAAACGCCGCCGGTTGCTCCCCCCACGCCCTCCATTCCTCGGCTGGATGCGCGTCGCGCCGCAACAACGCGGCGCTTTGGCGCATTGGGGCGGGCGGCGGGGTAGACCCCCGCCGATGACCCCTCCCCAGACCTCTCCCGGGGCTTGCCGCGGTTTCGAAAGTGGGGCGCGGGGGCGGTG
>CAKSNQ010000070.1 GCA_934476315.1 uncultured Eubacteriales bacterium | reverse complement strand
CCAATGCGCAAAGCGCCGCGTCGTTGCGGCGCGACGCGCATCGAAGCCTTGGAATGGAGGGCGTGGGGGGAGCAACCCCGGCGCCTGAGGGGTTCTTCCCCCACATCCTGCACGAAAGCCTTTTAACCCAAAGTAAATACCAACCGCAAACGAAACAAATTCAAATTTTTCGCACGGCAAAAGCAATATTCTTTCAGCTGTTTTTGCGGAGGGAGAAACCATCTCAAACGCCGAAGTTTGGCGGCTTGCCGCGGTCCTCGCCTCCCCACACTCCTTGGCTGTGCGCCGCATTTAGAGGATGGGAAGGATGGGAGAGAACCCGCCCCGCGCCCAACTTCCTGAACCGCGGCAAGCCCGGGAGGGGCATGGGGAGGGGTCATCGGCGGGGGTCTACCCCGCCGCCCTCCCCAATGCGCAAAGCGCCGCGTTGTTGCGGCGCGACGCGCATCCAGCCACGGAGTAGGGGGTGTGCGGGGGAGCAACCCCGACGATTGAGGGGTTCTCCCCCCACATCTGCACCGGAGACTTTAACCAAAAGTAGATGCCAACAGCACCCGAAAGACATCTGAATTTCCTGCACAGCAAAAGCAACATTCTTTCAGCGGTCTTTGCGGAGGGAGAAACCATCTCAAACGCCGAAGTTTGGCGGCTTGCCGCGGTCCCTCCGCCTCCACCTACTTCCTTGGCTGTGCGCCGAAATCTCTTTTCAGAGCTGTCTCCAGCGGCGAGGGAAAACTTGTTGAGAGTTTTCCCTCGCCCAACATTCTAAACCGCGGCAAGCCCGGGAGGGGCGTGGGGAGGGGTCAGCGGCGGGGGTCTGCCCCGCCGCCCTCCCCAATGCGCCAAAGCGCCGCGTCGTTGCGGCGCGACGCGCATTTAGCCACGGAGTAGGGGGTGTGCGGGGGAGCAACCCCGACGTTTGAGGGGTTCTCCCCCCACATCCTGCATCAAAGACCCAAACGAAAAGTAGATACCAACCACAAGCACAAAATACCCACGGTTTCAAACAATTCAGCGCTTCCAGCCGCTTTTTCTTTGAAGCCAGAGGCGCAAAGAAAACCGATTGCCGCGGTAGTGCCTACCGCGGTAGTACCTACCGCGGACAATCCCAAAAAGAAACGCCGCAAGGTTTCGCGCTCTGCGGAGCCCGAGGAGGGCTTCGCGCCCTCCACAGCCCGCTTGCGGGCGGACGCCTTTTGAAAAAGGCGGGCTAAAACTTAAAAATGAGACAGCTGAACCATTCAGAAATCCGAAAACGAACATCCTATTCTTCTCCCAAAGTTCCCCGCGCCCCGCCCCTTCGCAAATTTTCTTGCAAAAAATCAAAGAAATTCTCCCAAGACCCTTGAAAAATTCACAGGAATGTTATATAATAGTGTGTAATTGTAAAAAACAACATTGTACTGTTGGAGGTTCAGAATGGTTGTAGCTGGAGATTTCAAAAATGGTGTCACCTTTGACATGGGTGACGGTGTGGTCTGGCAGGTCGTGGAATTTCAGCACGTCAAGCCGGGTAAGGGAGCGGCTTTCGTCCGCACGAAAATGAAGAACGTCATGACCGGCGGTATCGTCGAGCGCACGTTTAACCCCACCGATAAGTTCGAAAACGCGTATATCGAGCGCAGAGAAATGCAGTATTCCTACGACGACGGTGACCTGTATCACTTCATGGACACCGAAACGTGGGAAGAGACCCTCATCCCCCACGACAAGGTGGACGATAACTTCAAATTCGTCAAGGAAGAAATGATGGTCAAAATCATCTCCTACAAGGGCACGGTGTTCGGCGTGGAGCCTCCCACATTCGTGGAGCTGGCTGTCACCAAGACCGATCCCGGCTTCGCGGGCAACACCGCGACCAACACGCTCAAGCCCGCTACGCTTGAGACGGGCGCCGAGATCAAGGTCCCGCTCTTCATCAACGAGGGCGACGTGCTCAAGATCGACACCAGAACGGGCGAATATCTGTCCCGCGCATAAGACAGAAAGTAGGGGGGCGAGTGATACCGCAAACAGGGATCGGTTCGTCTCCCTTTTTCCATCGGAACAGGAAAAAACAAACGGAAAGTGAGGTTTTATCTATGGAATTGAATGAAAAAGCCGCTTACCTGAAAGGGCTGGCAGAGGGACTGGAGTACGACAAGACGACCAAAGAGGGCAAGCTGATTACGGCGCTGATCGACCTGGTGAGCGAGATGGCAGGCAAGGTAGTGGAGATGGACGCCGACATTTGCGAGCTGACCGACGACGCCGAGGATCTGCGCGAGTACGTGGAAGAGATCGACGAGGACCTGTCGGACGTGGAGGATTTCCTCGACGAGGAGTGCGACTGCTGCGAGGATGACGACGAGGAATGTGACGGCGACTGCGAGAATTGTGCCACCCCGTGCGATGAGGACGAGGATGACGACGAGGAAGATGAGGATGACGAGGACGGCGATTATTTTGAAATCGTGTGCCCGTCGTGCGGCGAGACCATCTGCTTTGACGAGTCGGTGGACCCCGAGCACCTGACCTGCCCCGCATGCGGTGAGAAATTCGCCTGCATCGTGGAGGAGGACGACCTCAAGAAGCTCGACGGCGAGGATGAGGAATAATTCCATACCGCGAAAAACAAACCGGGCTGTCTCAAAACATCAGTTTTGAGACAGCCCCTCCTATTTATAGCGCCGGGCAAACGCCCGTTTCCGACGAAAAGGGGGTGTTAAAAAATTCATTTCGAGTTTTTTAACACCCCCGACGACATTGGTCTCGGCGGGCACAGCGCCACCGTTTTGCCGCCCAAAAATCGAAAAGCCAAGACTACCGACTACCGGGGCAAAAACGACCAAGATCGCGCAAAAATGCCGGAATCCCGACCGGCATTTTTGTGGGGCTGTCACAAATGTGACAGCCCCTTTTTGTGTTCTGAATTTATGCTCAGTCAATGTCCTCGATGACCTGCTCCACAGGCGTGTCGAGCAGCTCCGGATTTTCAAACAGCTTCTTGACCGTACGGAACGCGTGTGCGTAATAGTAGCCGTCGCAGATGCGCTCGTCCGTCACCGCCTTGAGGTCCACAAACTTGTGCTTCGTCACCGTCCCGTCGCTCTCCAGCACCGGCTCGCTGTACTTGACACCGTACGCCAGGAACACGGGGAGATTTCCGAAATCGTAGATGTGGTGGTAGATCGGCGGAATACCAAGTGACCCCATGCTGGTGATAATCATAGAACCGTGGAACGGCGACAGATCGGTGAATAACCGAGGCAACCAGCCGAAATAGTCCAGAAACGTCAATAGCTTGACCATCCAGCGGCAAAGCAGACCCGGCACCAGCGTCAGAACCTTGTTGAGCACGTCGAACGCACTCTTTTCCTCTTCGTTCGCCTGATTTTTCTGCACCACCGCATTGAATTTTTCGTACACATCGTCCGCGGTGTCCGTCGGCTCAAAGCGCACCTTGATGCAGGTGTCCTCCGCGTCCAGCCGCATGTTCTTCTTGATGGTCATGACCACCACAATCTCGTTACGTGCGTAGGTTTTCTGCCCGCTGATAAAGCGGTTGAGCGCGGGATATTGCGAGATGGCGCGGATATAAGCGGCGAGGAACACGTGCAGAACCGTGAAGTTGGTCTTGCCCTCCCGCACCTTCTGGCGGCAGTATTTTTCCGTCTTGCTGATGTCCAGCGAATCGCTGAACTGATTGCAGGCATCGCTGCGCCGTGCCATGATATAGGGCATGAATTTCTGCATCGGCGCGATCGTACGCAGCCTGCGTCCATCCCGACGATCGCCCGCCGCGAGCGCGATAAACAGCAGGATCGCCGTGACGATGATGCCCGCCGTCCGCCAACCGCCGAGCGCCGGCAGATCCAAATGACGTGCCGCAACGGGGTAGAAAATCCAGCCGAGCAGGACAATCAGCCAAAGAATCGACAGCGCCCGCTTGATGTTACGCCTGCGCCGCACTTCGGGGCGCGGCTTGTAGCCGAGCTTTTTCGTGGCGGATGCGGCAGACACCGGAGCATCCTCCAGAACGTTCGTGCCGTTCATTTGCTTGTCGTGTTTCATATACGCAACCGTCGCTCCCAAGGGGTGGGAACATCCTTTCCTGAACCCCGGCGCGGCAGAGTGGCTCCGTCGCACCGCGGCGATTTTTAACGACTCGTTAATTTTGTGTAACTACATTATAAATCATTCCGGGGAATTTGTCAACCCCCGCGCGTTTTCCCATCGAACAGGGACAGAGTGCGAGAGGGCGTGGGGGGGAGCAACCCGCGCTACGCGGCAGGCACGAGCGTCTGAGGGGTTCTCCCCCCACATCCGGCATGAGAGCCCTTTAGCCTAAAGTAGATACCAACCGCAAACGAAACAAATTCAAATTTTCCGCACAGCAAAAACAATACTATTTTAACCGTCTTTGCGGAGGGAGAAACCATCTCAAACGCCGAAGTTTGGCGGCTTGCCGCGGTCCCTCCGTCTCCTCCTACTTCCTTGGCTGTGCGCCGAAAATTCGTGCTGAAGCTGTCTCCAGCGGCGAGGGGAAACTCGTCGAGAGTTTTCCCTCGCCCAGTTTTCTATATCCCAGCGAACCCTCGGGAGGGGTCTGGGGAGGGTTTGCGGCTCTGCCGCGTCCTCCCCAATGCGCGTCGCGCCGCGTCGTTGCGGCGCGACGCGCATCAAAGCCTTGGAGTGGGGGGTGTGTGGGGGAGCAACCCCGACGTTTGAGGGGTTCTCCCCCCACATCCTG
>CAKSNQ010000069.1 GCA_934476315.1 uncultured Eubacteriales bacterium | reverse complement strand
CCCCTCAAACGTCGGGGTTGCTCCCCCCACGCCCTCCACTCCAAGGCTGGATGCGCGTCGCGCCGCAACGACGCGGCTCTTTGGCGCATTGGGGAGGAGTGGCAGAGTTGCCACATCCCTCCCCAGACCCCTCCCGGGGTTCGCTGGAATGTAGAAAGATAGGGGATGGAAACTCTTGAGAGTTTCCATCCCCTTTTAAGATAGCTCTAAAAAAGAGATTTGGCGCACAGCCCGAGGGCGCGGAGCGCGCCGCGCCAAAACTTTCCGTTGCCCTTTACAAGTCGGGGAAAATATGATATACTATGCAGAGTGAGGCCGCACGGCACAAGCCCGCCAATGGCAGGGCGGAAAGGACAGATCGCATGCGTCTTGATAAATTTCTCGTTTCCACAGGCAAGCTCTCCCGCAGTGAAGCCGGGCGCGCGGCGCGCGCCGGACGCGTTTCTGTCAACGGTGTCGTCGAAAAACACGCTGACCGCGCGATTGACCCGGAGCGGGACAACATCGCGCTGGACGGCGCGCCGATCCGCTATCAGCAGTTCACGTACATCCTGCTCAACAAGCCGGACGGCTATGTCAGCGCCACCGAGGACGGGCGCGACCCGACGGTTCTGGAGCTTCTTCCGGAAGAGCTCCGGCGCATCGGGCTGTTCCCCTGCGGGCGGTTGGACAAGCACACGCTCGGGCTCATGCTTCTGACCAACGACGGTCAGCTGGGGCACCGCCTGCTCTCCCCGCGTCACCACGTGGAAAAGCACTACGCCTACGCCTGCCGCGACGCGCTCTCCCCGGAGGACTGCCACGCTATGGAGTCGGGAGTGGTGCTGGACGACGGCTACCGCACCAAACCGGCGCGGATTCTCCCGCGCGACGCGTACAGTGGCACCATCGTTCTCACCGAAGGAAAATACCATCAGATCAAGCGCATGTTCGAGGCGGTCGGAAACAAAATCACCGCGCTGGAACGGACGTGTTTCGGTCCGCTGGTGCTACCGCCGTCCATGGAGCGCGGCGCATGGCGGTCGCTCACGGACGAGGAGATCGACGCGTTGCGCGCGTCGGACCGTGACGCCCCTGCGCGTCCGGTGTGAACCAAACAGGAATCAACAAAGGAGTATTTCCGCACATGAATATTATTGAAGTCATCGCAAAAGAACTGAATCTGACCGTTGGGCAGGTTGAAAAGACCGTGGCGCTGATCGACGAGGGCAACACCATCCCGTTCATCGCCCGCTACCGCAAGGAGGTCACGGGAAGTCTGGACGACACCGTTCTGCGCACGCTGGAGGAGCGGCTCAACTATCTGCGCAACATTGAAAAGAGAAAACAGGAGGTGCGCGATCTGATTGCCGCGCAGGAAAAGCTGACGCCGGAGATCGAGTGCGCCATCGAGAACGCCGCGACCATCACCGAGGTGGACGACATCTACCGTCCGTTCCGCCCGCACCGCAAGACGCGCGCCTCTGTCGCCCGCGAAAAGGGATTGGAACCGCTCGCCGAGCTGTTGCTCGCGCAAAAGGACACGTACGAGCCCCCGCTGGAAGAGGTTGCCGCCGGATATATTGATGAAGAAAAAGGCGTTGCCACGGCGGACGAGGCGCTGGCGGGCGCCCGCGACATCATTGCCGAGTCGGTTTCCGACAACGCCGAATACCGCAAGGCTCTTCGCGCGCAAACCTTTGACTACGGCTCGCTGACCGTGCGCGCCGCCCGCGACGAGGATTCCGTGTACAGCCAGTATTACGAATACAACGAGCCGCTCAAAAAGGTACTTCCCCACCGCGTGCTCGCCATCAACCGCGGAGAAAAAGAAGAATTTCTCAAAGTCAGCGTCACGGTCCCGACCGACCTTGTGCTCAACTATCTGCTCAGTTGCGTCCTGACCAACCCGAAAAGCCCGGCGGCTCCCGCGTTGACCGCCGCCGTCGCGGACAGCTACGACCGTCTTATCGCCCCCTCCATCGAGCGGGAAATCCGAAACGATCTGTTCGACAACGCCTGCGAGGGCGCCATCCGCGTATTCGCCGACAACCTCTCCCACCTTCTCCTGCAACCGCCGCTCAAGGGCAAAACCGTCCTCGGCTTCGACCCCGGATACGTCAACGGCTGTAAGCTGGCGGTCGTCGATCCGACCGGCAAGGTGGTGGACACGGGCGTCATCTACCCGACTAAGCCCAAGTGCCGCACCGAGGAGGCAAAACGGGTCATCCGTCGAATGGTGACGACGCACCACGTGGACATCATCGCCATCGGCAACGGCACCGCGTCGCGCGAGAGCGAGGTTTTCATCGCCGACCTTCTCCATGAGATTGGCGGCAACTGCAAGTATATCATTGTCAGCGAGGCGGGGGCTTCCATCTATTCCGCCTCCAAGCTGGCGGCGGAGGAATTCCCCGAATTTGACGTCATGCAGCGCAGCGCCGTCTCCATTGCCCGCCGCTTGCAGGACCCGTTGGCGGAGCTGGTGAAGATCGACCCCAAGGGCATCGGCGTCGGACAGTATCAGCACGATATGAAGCCGGCGCGTCTGGACGAGGCGTTGACCGGCGTGGTCGAGGACTGCGTAAACGCCGTCGGCATCGACGTCAATACGGCATCCTATTCCCTGCTGTCCTATATCGCCGGCATCAATCTGACCAGCGCCAAAAACATCGTAAAATTTCGTGAGGAAAACGGCGCATTCCGCAGCCGCGCGCAAATTCTCAAGGTGCCCCGCATCGGCGCCAAGGCGTATGAGCAGTGCGCCGGTTTTCTGCGCGTTCCCGGCTCCGCCGAGATTCTCGACAACACCGCCGTCCACCCGGAATCCTACGACACGGCGCGCGCCCTGCTCTCACTGTTCGGTCTGAGCGAGGAGGATGTGCGCGCGGGGCATCTGGCGGGGCTGTCCGCCAAGGTGCGGGAATACGGTCTCGCCCGTGCGTGCGAAACGCTCGGCGTCGGCGAGCCGACCCTGCTGGACATCATCGCCGAGCTGGAGAAGCCCGGACGCGACCTGCGGGATTCTCTCCCCGCCCCCGAGCTCCGCTCCGACGTCATGGAGCTGGAGGACCTGAAGCCCGGTATGATTCTCACGGGAACCGTCCGGAATGTCATTGACTTCGGCGCATTTGTGGACATCGGCGTGCATCAGGACGGTCTGGTGCACATCTCCGAGCTTGCCAACCGCTTCGTCAAGCATCCCTCCGAGGTCGTCTCGGTCGGCGATGTCGTGCAGGTGCGCGTTCTTGCCGTCGATGTCAAGAAGAAACGCATCTCCCTCTCCATGAAAAGCGACCCATCCGCTAAATGATTTTTAATAAATTAAAAAATGAACGCGGTGTTATTCCCCTGTTCATGCCTTGTTTTCATCAAATTGTGACAGTTGCACAAGTTTGAAGGTAAAATTTTGGGGAATGTCCCTCTTTCCTTTTCCGCGAAATTTTGATACAATATATAGGCATTAGTAGAAAGCTGTCCGAACAACGATATAAAATCAGGAGGATCACATATGGCAAGCATTTCCCTGCGTCACATTTATAAGAAATATCCCGGTGGCGTC
This sequence comes from uncultured Eubacteriales bacterium, assembly GCA_934476315.1. Lineage (GTDB taxonomy): Bacteria > Bacillota > Clostridia > Oscillospirales > CAG-272 > SIG644. Next base: position 1,295 of record CAKSNQ010000069.1, on the reverse strand, counting down.
ACCGCGGTTTCCGATTTTAACCTCGAGGTCAGAGACAAGGAATTTCTCGTCCTGGTCGGTCCCTCCGGTTGCGGTAAATCCACGACATTGCGTATGATCGCCGGTCTGGAGGAAATCACGGAGGGCGAGCTGTTCATCGGCGACCGTCTGGTCAACGATGTGGCGCCTAAGGATCGTAAGATTGCCATGGTGTTCCAGAACTACGCTCTGTATCCGCATATGACCGTGTTTGAGAACATGGCGTTCGGTCTGAAGCTGAGCAAGACTCCCAAGGAGGAGATCAAGAGACGCGTGGAGGATGCCGCGCGCATCCTGGACATCACGCACCTGCTCGACCGTAAGCCGAAGGCGTTGTCCGGCGGTCAGAAACAGCGTGTCGCGCTCGGACGCGCCATCGTCCGTAACCCCGCGGTCTTCCTGCTCGACGAGCCGTTGTCCAACCTGGACGCGAAGCTCCGTGCAGCCATGAGAACCGAGCTGACCAAGCTGCACCAGAGAGTCGGTACCACCTTTGTCTACGTTACGCACGACCAGGTCGAGGCTATGACCATGGCGACGCGTATCGTCGTTATGAAGGACGGTCTGATTCAGCAGGTCGATACCCCGCAGAACCTGTATGATTCCCCCTGCAACGTCTTCGTGGCAGGCTTCATCGGCACGCCGCAGATGAACTTCATCAACGGCTCGCTGGAAAAGAAAGACGACAACCTGTACTTCGTATTCGACCGCATCACCGAGGTCGGCACCAAGCGCAACGCCGAGAAGGTCTACATCAAGCTGCCCGCGGAAAAGGCGCAGAACCCGGCTCTCGCGGAGTATGTCGGCAAGGAAGTGACCGTCGGTATCCGTCCGGAGTGCATCCACGACGATCCCGCCAACCTGTCGCTTCACTCCGAGGCTGTAGTTGAGACCGACGTCGATGTCACCGAGCTGATGGGCGCTGAGATCTACCTCTACCTCAAGGTGGGCGAGGATGTGAAGCTGACGGCGCGCGTCTCCTCCCGTTCCAAGTCCCGCGCAGGCGACAAGATCAACGTCGCTTTCGACGCAACGCGTATCCACATCTTCGACAAGGACACCGAGCGTTGCATCGTGCACTGAGTTTCCCGCGAGCTTTTGCAAGCGGAACCGTTTCCGTCATGTGAGTGCGAGTCATGTGAACCGGGGCGACCGTTCGCAAACAACCAAACAATAAAAAATCTGCCGTTTCCCTCCCGGGGGCGGCAGATTTTTTGCGTACAAAAAGGGGATGTTAAAAATTCGACCTTTTGACTGGCATGACAGCGGTGTTCAGC
>CAKSNQ010000068.1 GCA_934476315.1 uncultured Eubacteriales bacterium | reverse complement strand
GGGGGCTACCCCGCCGCCCTCCCCAATGCGCCAAAGCGCCGCGTCGTTGCGGCGCGACGCGCATCCAGCCACGGAGTGAGGGGCGTGGGGGGAGCAACCGGCGGCGTTTGAGCCGGTTCTTCCCCCACATCCGGCACTGGGACTTCATCTAAAAGTACATACCAGCCACCAGCACAAATACCTGCTATCCCTTGCAACTTCAGCACTTCCAGCCGCTTTTTTCTTTTGAGACCAGAGGCACAAAAGAAAAAAGCTATCAAAAAAGAAAATGCCGAGAGAAGTTTCGCGCTCTGCGGAGCGCGAGGAGGGCTACGCGCCCTCCACTGCGCCGCCTTTTGAAAAAGGCGGGCGAAAACTTAAAAGAGACCGCCTTTTCCCCTCAAAAACTTCCCCCCATCAATATTTGCCTCCTTTTCCTTAAAAAAAGCACGCTAATATGTCTTTTATTCAAAAATTATTCATAAACCTGTATTATAATGATAGATGTATTTTGTCGAATGTTGCACCGGAGTAACCGAGCCTGCACCGCCCTTGCCTCCGGGAAAGGATATTTTTATGAATTTTCACCGTATCAACGGGTGGCTGAGCCTGCTCGCCGCCGCTGTCACAGGCGCGTTTCTGATACGCTCGTGGCGCGACCTCTGGATCCTTCCCGCCGCCGCCCTCGCCGCCTACGTCGCACTGTTCCTCCTGATGTGGCTGTGGCTGATCGCGCTCGGGCTGTGCGTTTCCATGAAAAAAACCTACGAAAAACCCTCGCCCTTCTACTCGTTCTGGCTCAACACGGGCTACTTCGCCATCTGCGCGCTCGCTCGCGTACGCATCCGCGCCGAGGGCGAGGAACAGCTCCCGGATCAGCCCTTTCTGATGGTCTCCAACCACCGCTCCAACCTCGACAACATGATCGAAAGTCTCGTCCTGCGGCATCATCGGCTGACCTACATCTCCAAACAGTCCAATTTCCGCATCCCCCTCGCGCGCCGCTACATGGTGCGCACCCTGCACCTTTCCATCGACCGCGAGGACGTCAAGCAATCCTTTGAAATCTTCATGCGCGCCGCCGCCATGATCCGCGACGGAGTCTCCTCGGTCGGCGTCTACCCCGAGGGCACGCGCTCCAAGACCGGTGCCCTGGGCGAATTTCACGACGGATGCTTCCTTATCGCGCAGAAAGCCAAATGCCCCCTCGTCGTTCTGACCGTCACGGGAACGCAGAACATTCACAAGAACTTCCCCTGGCGTCACACCGACGTTCACGTCCGCGTCGTGCGCGTTTTCACACCGGAGGAGCTGGCGCACACCCGTTGTGCCGCCATTTCGACTACGGTGCACACGCTGATGCAGGAGAGCATCGACACCCCCGAGGACAAGACCGCAAGCCACCGGGTCTGATTTTCGCACCGGGCGTACGGCAAAATCCCGACGTCCGCCACTGGACATCTGACATCCGGCACGGCAACCGACCACCGACCGTCGGCTGTCCGCACACATAACCGCAAAGAGAAAGGATGCTCCCGACACGGAGCAATGGTCATCACCATGACAGTTCAGGTACTCTACAACCCGCTTGCCAACAACCGCCACGGCGAACAAAACGCGCAGGGCGTCCGCGCCCTGTTTCCAGAGGACGAGGTTCTCTTTACCGATGTAACGGCAATTTCCGATCTCCCCGGCTATTTTGCCGCGCTCCCCGCGGACACCCGCGTGGTTCTGGCGGGCGGCGACGGCACGCTCAATCACTTTGCCAACGCGCTGGGCGACAACATCCCCGCGGTCCGCATCGATTATTACCCCTGCGGCTCGGGCAATGACTTCATGCGCGACGTGGCGGAGCACGCCGAAAACGGACTGGTCCGCATCAACGACTACCTGCGCACCCTGCCCATCGTCACCGTGAACGGCAAGGATTACCGCTTTGTCAACGGCATCGGCTACGGCATCGACGGCTATTGCTGTGAGGTCGGAGACGCGCTTCAGGCGAAGTCGGACAAGCCCGTCAACTACGCGGGCATCGCCATCAAGGGGCTTCTGTTCCACTTCAAGCCCTCAAACGCCACCGTCACGGTGGACGGCGTGACCAAAACCTACCGTCGCGTTTGGCTCGCTCCCACCATGAACGGCAGATATTATGGCGGCGGCATGAACGTTGCCCCCGCACAGGATCGCTGCGGCGCTGACAAAACGGTGTCGTGCGTTGTGCTCCACGGCTCGGGCAAGCTCAAAACGCTGATCGTTTTCCCGAGTATCTTCAAGGGCGAGCACGTCAGCCACAAGGAGATGGTGGACATCCGTGCAGGACACGAAATTACGGTTAATTTTGACCGTCCCTGCGCCCTGCAGATCGACGGGGAGACCATCCTCGGTGTGACCGGCTACACGGTGCGCTCCGCCGCGAAAGGCGCCGCGGGTGCCGACGCCGAAACCGCCGTCGCCTCCGCCGAAGCCTGACCGCAACATAAAAGAAAACCGCTAAACAACGGACACCTGCACGCAAAAAACGGGGCGTCGCCCCATCGGAGGAATCATGTCCAAAAACAAATTTCTTGTTTTTCTTCAGATGACTGCCGGGTCGCTGCTCATGGCAGCCGGCATCTATTTCTTCAAAATTCCCAACGGCTTTTCGACCGGAGGTGTCAGCGGCATCTCGACCCTGCTCGGGCACCTGATCCCGGGCATCTCGGTCGCACAGTTCATCACGCTGTTCAACGTTCTCCTGTTGCTCGTCGGCTTTGCCGTGATCGGCAAGGAGACCGGCGCGAAAACCGTCTATTGCAGTCTAGCGTTCTCGGGCTTTACGTGGCTTCTGGAATGGCTCGTTCCGCTCGCTGCCCCGCTGACCGACCAGCCCTTTCTGGAGCTGTGCTACGCCATTCTGCTCTCGGGCATCGGCTCGGCGATCCTGTTCCGCGTGGGCGCGTCGTCGGGCGGCACCGACATCGTGGCGCTCATTCTCAAGAAATTCACGCGGCTGAACGTCGGAAGCGCCCTGCTGTGCACCGACGTCCTGATTGCCGCGTCAGCATTCTTTGTTTTTGACCTGCGCACGGGGCTGTTCTCGCTTCTCGGACTCTTCGCCAAGGCGTTTCTCATCGACAGCGTGATCGAAAACCTCAACATCTGTAAGTCTTTTATGATTATCACCTCCCGCCCCGAGCCGATCGAGGCGTACATTCTGGATGTCATGCACCACTCGGCGACCGTCGTGGACGCGTTCGGCGCGTATTCGCACACCCCGCGCAAGATCGTTTTCACGCTGTGCCGCCGCTACGAGGGCTTCAAGCTCAAGCAGAAGCTCAAAGAGATCGACCCCGACGCCTTTGTCATTGTAGAATCTACCAGCGAGATCATCGGGCGCGGCTTCCGTTCGGTGTCCTGACGCCGCCTCCATCACACAAAAAACCGCGCAGGCTATCGCCGCGCGGTTTTTGTGTTCTTGAGTGATACTTGGCTTCCTCCGCTTTTATACCTTTTCCCCCTGCATCAGGCGCTCAATTTCGGCAGGGATGTCCTGCAAACGCGAACCAAGGAAATCGCGTCTGTTCAGCCGTTCCTGATATTTTTCCATGTCCTTGCTGTGCGCCTTTGCTTCAGACTCATAGCGCTCCTGATGCTTTTTGTACTTTTCGGTCATCTTCGCGTACAGCGCGCCGTTCCTGTCAGCAAATGCCTCGGCAATTCGCTTGCTTTTGATTTTTTCAACCACGACAAAAATCGTCACAAATGCCACCGCGCAAACGGCGGAGAGAATGAACTGCTTGATGAACAGCCCGGCTACCGTCGCACAGGCAAGCAGAACACAAAGGATGGTCGTCACCCATCCGCCCTTTCTGAGGTCGGGTTTCTCTCCCTTGGCATACTCTTCGATCGTCGAGTAGCTCTTGATCGACATTTTCGCCGGCTTCTTGATCTCACCGAACTTGCTCAGCTCCGATGCCGCGGAAAAATACTCCTCCTCCAGCCGAACAACGTCGGCGTACCCCGGCATACTCTTGTCACGCTCGAACACCAGCTTAGTGAAATCCACCGTCTCCGTCACCGAACAGAGGTCTCCTGTTCCGCGATCTGTTTCAATGTGCGAGTCCTTGTTGTAGACGCGTTGTGAGCTTTTCAGGCTCCAGCCGAATTGCGTCCAAAACGCGATGGTCGAATCCTCCTCGCTGTTTTTGACATTCAGCGTTTTGTACTCCATTGCCATAAGATTGCCTCCTCAAAATTTGTACACCAAAATATTGGTATAACACAATTATATATGTGTTTTATTGGTTTGTCAAGGGCGTATTAGCAAAATAATAGTATAATATGGCGAAAAGTTAAAAAAATTACTTGGAGAGGCGTATGGAAAAGTACAGATGCAGGCTTCGCGACCTGCGGGAGGACAGAGACCTCCGCCAAACGGACGTTTCGAAAGTAACCGGGATCGACCAGAGAACCTTGTCAAACTATGAAACGGGGAAAACCCTGCCCGACAGCTCCGCCCTGATCCGCCTTGCCAATTTCTTCAATGTCAGCATCGACTACCTCGTCGGCAGGGTGGACATCAATGTTACCAGCCGGAACGACATCAAAAAACAGCTCGACAGCATCTACGCGACGCTGGACGACATCAAAAAAATGCTCTGACCGGCGGGGCGCGGGAGAACCCGCCCCGCGCCCAACCTTCTAAACCGCGGCAAGCCCGGGAGGGGTGTGGGGAGGGGTCATCGGCGCGGGAGCGCCGCCCTCCCCAATGCGCCAAAGCGCCGCGTCGTTGCGGCGCGACGCGCATCCAGCCTTGGAGTGGAGGGCGTGGGGGGAGCCGCCTGCGCTACGCGGCAGGCACGAACGCCTGAGGGGTTCTCCCCCCACATCCTGCATCGGAGATTTCGGCTAAAGGTACATACCAACAGCAAACGAAATACATCCGGATTTTCTGCATAGCGAAAGCAATACCCTTTTAGCCGTTTTTGCGGAGGGAGAAACCATCTCAAACGCCGAGGTTTTCTCCCTCCGCCCCCTCCTACTTCCTTGGCTACGCGTCGAAAGTCCTTTCAAAGCTGTCCCAAACGGCGAGGGAAAACTCGCCAGGAGTTTCCCCTCGCCTATCTTTCTACACCCCAGCAAGCCCCGGGAGAGGTGCGGGAGAACCGCCCCGCGCCCAACTTCCTGAACCGCGGCAAGCCCGGGAGGGGCGTGGGGAGGGGTCATCGGCGCGGGAGCGCCGCCCTCCCCAATGCGCCAAAGCGCCGCGTCGTTGCGGCGCGACGCGC
>CAKSNQ010000067.1 GCA_934476315.1 uncultured Eubacteriales bacterium | reverse complement strand
ACGCCTTCCAATCGCTTCCAAAAGCTCATAGTCCGTCAGATTCTCGTCAATTCTGTCGGCGATAGGGTAGCGCCCGAGCAGGAGCTGGGGGTACAGTCGGCGCAGGCGACGGCACAGAACGGTTGCCAGTGTTTCCGTGTCAAGGATCGCGTCCTTGATTGCCCCGGTCAGCGCCAGATTTTCTCCGACGGTCTGATTTTCAAATCTCGGCCAAAGCAGTCCCGGCATGTCCATCAGGTCCAGCCCCATGGAGGTGGAATACCACGCTTTGTCCGTGGTGACACCGGGGCGGTTTTCCGCCTTTGCTTTTTTGTTTCCGACAAGGCGGTTAATCAGCGTGGATTTCCCCACGTTGGGAATGCCGAGAATCATGGCACGGATCCGCCTGCCGCTCATGCCGCGGCTCTCAAAGCGTTCCAGCTTTTCTTTCAGTATCTCCTCGACTGTCGGATAAATTCGGTTGATATTCTCCCCGGTCAGGCAGTCGATCGGCAGGCAGACCGTGGTGGCGGAGCGAAGCGCCATTACGGTGGCTTGCGTTTTTTTGGGGTCGGCAAGCGCGGACTTATTCAGCAAAATCAGTGTTGGTTTTCCGGCAGTCAGACGGGGAAGCTCAGGATTGCGGGAGCTGTACGGAATACGCGCGTCGAGTATTTCCATAATCAAATCGACATTTTTCAGATTTTCGGTAATCAGGCGACGGGTTTTCGCCATGTGTCCGGGAAACCATTGGATGACGGTGGATGGCATAGAATTCCTCCTTGACGGGTCAGTTGGCGCTTTTCGGGAGAGTAAGCGGAAGTTGCACAATCACGCGCCCGAGGACGCGGCGTTTGTCGACCGGGCCGATCGCGACCGTCCGGCTGTCCGCAGAATTGTTCCGGTTATCTCCCATGACAAACAGCATCCCCTCAGGCAGGGTTATCTCAAAGGTCTGCACGCCGTCCTCATCCGTAAGCAGGTTATATTCGGGGATTGCCTGGCTCTGATACAAGCCGATTTCCGTTCCACTCCAGCGATCGATCAGTTGGATATAGGTTTCCTCAAGCAGGACGCCGTCCACGAAGATTTCACCCTTCTTTCCGGTGTACGTCCGGTTGTTGGCAACGTATTCATCGGGTGTCAGGCGGATTGTCACTGTCTGCCCCTCTGTGGCGATTACGCGCTTGACGATCGGCTCATTGTAAAGAGCAATATTCTCACTCGTTTGATGAAAGACCACGATGTCGCCTGCGTGCGGCTGATAGAAGAGGTCGGAGACGAGCAGAATCTGCCCATTCCTGAGCGTGGGGAGCATGGAAGAGCCCGACACGACGCATACGCGGAGCAAAAAGCAGAACAAGACAAGAACCACGCAAAGACAGATGACTATCTGCTCCACAACGTCGAGCACGGAACAAAACGCGGACTTTTTGCCGGATGCACCGGGATTTCTGTCCGGCTTTTGTGATGTTTTTGTTTCCATGGCTTTCACCCCCGCAAAAGAGCTGTGCGAGAGAGGCTCCGACGGAGAATTTCCCGCACCTTTCCTTATATTATACCATATAATTTCCCGAATGACAAGAGCGAACCACGATTCTTTTCGAGCGGGAAATAAAATTTATCACGCAGACCATTGCGTTTTTTATGAATTTGTGCTAAGATGAAAGTGCAGAAAAAAAGGAAACGCACGGAGGTTGTTTATGAAAAGATCATCCGATACGCCGCAGGAGGAAAAACGCCCCGAGCGGAGCAAATCCACAAGGAAGAAAGTGAAAATTCTGATTCTGGTCGCGGTATGCATTTTCGCCCTGACGGTTGCCGCAGTCTGGCTTGACCCGGATCGGATCACCGACTGGTTATTTCACCGTGAGCCGGTTCAAAATCCCTCGCCGATTGATTTTTACCCTGTTGAGTTGAGTGAGAGTGTGGATATTCTCGCGGATCCTGAATATCTTGCGCTGGATCGCCGGATTCATTACGCCGATCCCTACACGGGGGCGGTTTACTCTTTGGAAGAGGAAGATCTCGCCTCCTGCGAGCCGTATCTTCGCTTTCTGTACAGTTACTTTGATAGCGCGATTCGCGGAAACGCTTCGGAATATGCGACGTTCTTCGCCCCCGAGTACGATCCGAGCACTTTGCCGACGTCCTTTACCATGCAACAGATTTACGATATTTCCGTCAAGCGCGTGCTGGGAACGGAGGAAAGCGAAAATACGGAAACCTATCTTATCTCCTATAAAATCCGGCAGAATAACGGTACTTTCCGCTCGGACATAGGAAGCGATGCCGAGCGTGCGCAGCTCCTTCGCCTGACGGAGCGCGACGGAACGCTCATGATTGTATCCATCGTCCCGTATACTAGCTATCGTTGAGCGTCGTTTCCAAAAAATATTTTTGAAAACTCATTGACAATCAGATGACCGTGTGATATAATTGAATAAACACGAATAAGCGTGAGCTGTTCATCAAAACATAAGGGGGGATTTTATGACCGGAACAACAATTTTCTGGACGGCTGTGGCAATTCTGGCGATGCTGGTAGAGGCGGTGACCTTTGACCTCGTTTCCATCTGGTTCTTGCCCGGCGCACTCATCGCAATCGTACTTTCCGAGCTTTCCGTTCCGCTTGTGTGGCAGATCGTGCCGTTCCTCGTGGTGTCTCTGTTGCTATTGGTTTTTGCCAGACGAATTTTCCGTCGGTATAACCGCATTGTTCCGACCAACGCGGATGCGATGATCGGCAAGGAGATTGTTATTACAGAGGACGTTTATAATGTCCGCGGACTTGGCGCGGGGAAGATTAACGGACAGTACTGGACGGTTCGGGTCGAGAATGAACAGGAAATTCTACGGGCGGGAGACATCGCTGTCATTGTCGGTATCGCCGGAAACAAGCTGATTTGCAAGAAAAAAGAAGCCACATAAACAATTCGCAGAGAAAAGGAGAGAATTATGGGACCGATTATTGTTATTTCTTTGATTATCGTCGTGCTTTTGGTTATCCTTGTCAGTAATGTGCATATCGTGCCGCAGGCGCAGGCGATGGTGGTGGAGCGCCTGGGGGCATATCATGTGACCTGGCACACGGGATTGCACGTGAAAATGCCGTTTTTCGACCGCGTGGCGCGCCGCGTGAACCTGATGGAGCAGGTGGCGGACTTCCCGCCCCAGCCGGTTATCACAAAGGATAATGTGCGTATGCAGATTGACACGGTCGTGTTTTATCAGATCACCGACTGCAAGCTGTACACCTACGGGCATACAACGCCGATGTCCGCCATCGAGAATCTGACTGCAACCACGCTACGGAACATCATCGGCGAGTTGGAGTTGGATAACACCCTGACCTCCCGCGACATCATCAATACAAAGATGCGGGCTATTCTGGACGAAGCAACCGACCCGTGGGGCATCAAGGTGACGCGCGTGGAGCTGAAAAACATCATTCCTCCCAAGGAAATTCAGGACGCCATGGAAAAGCAGATGAAAGCGGAGCGTGAACGCCGCGAAGCGATCTTACGTGCCGAGGGTGAGAAAAATTCAGCGATTTTGGTTGCAGAGGGACGGAAGCAATCTCAGATTCTGGAGGCGGAAGCTGAAAAAGAGGCGGAAATTTTGCGCGCCGAGGCATCCAAGGAAGCGACCGTGCGTCGCGCTGAGGGTGAGGCTGAAGCAATTCTGAAAATTCAGAAAGCGACGGCGGACGGTATTCGCATGATTAACGAGGCACAACCCGGCGAGGGCGTGCTCAAGATCAAGAGCCTGGAGGCATTTGAAAAGGCGGCTGACGGCAAGGCAACCAAGATTATCATCCCCTCCGAAATTCAAGGACTTGCGGGGCTGGTGACGGGGATTGGAGAGATTGTCGCGTCCGCAAAACAGGAGTCGTAAACGCAAAGTTAACCGAATAACCAAAGGGCTGTCACGAGCAAACCGCGGCAGCCCTTTTGTTTATTTTCCCTGCGTTCACAAAAAATGCGAAAAAATGAAAAAGGACTTTATTTTCTCGCGCATATGTGCTATACTGTACGATGGACAAGTAAAATAATAAGGAAAAGCAGAAAGAAAATAGGGAAAAACGATGGATAGTATCTTTGCATTGCTCAGTGGGGTTTCTTTGTTCCTGTTCGGCATGATGCTGATGGGAAACGGACTGAAAAGCGTGGCGGGAAGTAAGCTGGAGCTGATCTTGTACCGACTTTCAAGCACACCGCTACGTGGTGTTTTGCTCGGGACCGGTGTCACCGCGGTCATCCAGTCCTCCTCGGCGACCTCCATTATGGTTGTAGGCTTTGTCAATTCGGGTATGATGCGTGTTCGACAGGCGATCGGCGTCGTTCTCGGCGCGATCTTGGGCACGAGCGTCACAGGCTGGATTATTTGCCTGTCCGACGTCGGAAACGCCTCCTCTCGCTGGGTTAAACTGCTGTCTACTTCAACGCTGACTGCGATAGTCGCTGTTGCAGGTATCGTGTTGACCATGTTCTGCAAAAAGCGCATCAAACACCACATCGGAGAGATTCTGATGGGCTTTGCGATTCTGATGACGGGAATGGCGGCGATGTCCGCGGCTGTGGAACCGCTCCGCGACAGCCCGGTGTTTTTGGATATGCTCACGACGTTTTCCAACCCAATCATCGGTATCCTTGTCGGCATGCTTATCACCTGCGTTCTTCAAAGCTCCTCCGCGACGGTCGGCATTTTGCAGGCGCTTTCCATTACCGGGGTCATCAGCTTCCAGGTGGCTTTCCCCATTATCATGGGTATTGCCATCGGCGCGGCGGTTCCCGTCCTGCTTTCGGCACTGGGGGCGGGCGTCAACGGTCGGCGTACCGCGTTTGTTTACCTTCTGATTGATCTGCTCGGTGTGATTGTGTGGTCCGCAGTGTTCTATACCCTGAATGCGTTTATCGGATTTCCGTTTATGACTCACACCGTCAATATGGTGGATATCGCTCTTATCAACACGATTTTCCGCTTGCTCACCGTTCTTCTGCTGGCACCGCTGACGGGGCTCTTGGAAAAACTGGTCGTTCTGATCTTCAGGGACGACCCGGAGGACTTGGCGGAGACGGCGGAGATGGATCGGCTGGAGGAACGCTTTCTTGCCCACCCGACGCTGGCGCTGGAACAGAGCCGCGCCGCGGTCTGCTCCATGGCGGAAAAAAGCCGCAAAAATCTTTCCCGCGCCTTTGCACTGATGCACAGCTTCAGCGAGGAGGCGTATCAGAAGATTCAAATCAAAGAGGACGTTATTGACCGGTACGAGGACAAG
>CAKSNQ010000066.1 GCA_934476315.1 uncultured Eubacteriales bacterium | reverse complement strand
AAGTCAATAACGGTCGATAACGGGTCGGAATTCTATGACGAAGCGGGCATGACACGATCCTGCTTACGAGAGGGGGCACGGACAAAGTTTTATTTTTGCCATCCGTATTCCTCCTATGAGAGAGGAAGCAACGAAAAGCAAAACCGCATGATTCGCCGTTTTATACCGAAAGGAACAGACTTTGACGACATGACCGATGACAAAGTGGAGGAAATTACAGCTTGGCTAAACAATTACCCGCGCGGAATTTTTAACTATTACACATCACAATACTTCTTTGACAAAGAAATTCAAGCGATTTTAACCAGTTCACAAAATATTAACAAATAAAATTCGCATTTATCTCTTGACAAGAGCCATTTTTCCCAAGTTTTTTCCCGCGTCCCTACCGCGCCGCAGGCGAAATTTGCATCCGCAAATATTTTACTCCGCTCTTGACAGAAAGCTCCTTTGGGGATATAATAAAGGGGAGAAAAACTCCATCGAAATGAAAAGAAAGGTCAGGATATTCCCATGAAAGTCACAAAAGAATCCATCATCGGCGACATTCTGGATGCCGCCCCCGATACCGCAGAATTTTTCTTTGCCATCGGCATGCACTGCCTCGGTTGCCCCGCGTCCCGCGGCGAATCCATCGCCGACGCGTGTGCGGTTCACGGCACAAACGCCGATGAGCTGGTAGAAAAAATCAACGCGCATCTGGCAAAAAAAGCCTGAATACCAACGACGTCAGACGGCAACGAGCACCGTTGTCCGTCAAAGGGCAAGGGAGGGTTTCCGCCGGAAACCTTCCCTTTTCACTGCCGGAAAGGAACATCGCATGCCTCAACGTCTGCCCCTGCCCCCCGCCGCGACGGTGCGCTCCACGCCCCCGCCGCTGGATGCCCGCCTGCGCCTTGCCGCCTCGTTTGCCCGCGGCGGACGCATCGCCGACATCGGCACCGATCACGCCTATCTCCCCGCCGCGCTTCTTTTGGAGGGGAAATGCACCTTTGCCGTCGCCTCCGACATTCACCGCGGTCCCGCCGCGGTCGCGGCAGAGCATCTTTCGTCGTTCGGCATCCGTGACCGCGATGCCGCCGTCCTTTTGACGGACGGGCTTGACGGCGTGCAGGAATACCAGCCCGCCGACATTTTCATTCTCGGCATGGGCGGCGAGATGATCGCGGGGATTCTCAGCCGGGCGCCGTGGATCGCCTCACCGACCGTGCGTCTGATCCTGCAACCTATGACGCGGTTTTCCGCCCTGCGCGCGTACCTCGACCGGAACGGCTTTTGCATCCGCGAGGATCGCCTTGTCAAGACCGACCGCATCTATCAGGTTCTCTGCGCGGAGTACGACGGAATCGAGCGCCGACACTCGCCGCTCGCGCTTCTGGTCGGCGAGGGCAATCTCGCGCGTCGCGATCCCCTCTGCATGGAATATGTGGAAAAGCAAAAGCGCATTCTGGAAAGTGCAAAAAGCGGCAAGCAGAGCGTCGGCGCCGACACTGCGGCGGAGGATGCCCTGCTCGGGGAAATCCGCGTTTTCCTGTCCGAATCCACCGACCGAAAGGAGGTCTCAACCACCGATGACCGTATCTGAGCTGTATCTGGCGCTGAATGAAAGAATCCCCCCGTCCCTCTCGTGCGAATGGGACAACGACGGGCTGATGTGCGCCCCGGAGCCGGGACGCACGGTGCGGCGCGTCCTTGTGACGCTCGACATCACAGACGCGGCAATAGAAGCCGCCGTCTCCGCGCACGCTGATGTCATCCTTTCCCACCATCCGCTCATTTTCCGCGGCGTCCGCCACCTGACCCCCGACAACGCCGTCGCCGGGCGATGCATTGCCCTGTGCCGCGCTGGCATTGCCGCCATGTCCTTTCATACCCGGCTGGATGCCGTCCGCGGCGGCGTCAATGACGCTTTGGCGGACATTCTCGGGCTTGCCGACTGCACCGCTCTTGACGGTGAAGCCGCGCTCGGGCGCATCGGCAGTCTGCCCGCGCCGTTGACGGGTGAGGAGCTGGCGCGACACGTCTGTGCGCGTCTCGGAACCCCCGGCGTTCTGCTTTCGGATGCCGGATGTTCCATCCGCCGCGTCGCTGTCGTCGGCGGCGAGGGCGGGGATTTCATCGACGCCGCAAAACAAGCCGGCGCGGATGCCTACATCAGCGGGCGACTGGGCTATCATCCCATGGTGGATGCTCCCGAAAACACGTTGACGCTGATTGAAGCGGGACATTTCTTTACGGAACAGCCCGTTAGCTCCGTCCTTTGCCGCATGGTCGGGGAAATCGACCGCACGATTGCCATCGACACGTTTTTCAGCAACCGCATCCGCCTGGTTTCCTCGACAGAACCGTCCGGAAACGGCGCGGCACAGCCCTGAGAGTACACACCCCGCAACGATATTGAGAGAATAAAATGAGAGGAATCACACCATGACCTACGTTGTCTCCAACCTTCACGGTCACTACCGGGAATTCAAACAAATGCTGAGCGAAATTCATTTCAAGGACACCGATGTCCTGTATGTCCTGGGCGACATTGTGGACTACGGCGACGAGCCGATGGAGTTGCTTGCCGACCTGAGCATGCGGTACAATGTCTACGCACTGGTCGGCGAGCATGATTACACCGCCGTGCGCATGCTGCGGGGCTTTGACCGCATGCTCCGCGAGGGCGGCACGCCCGACCCGGACTACATCGCCGAGATGACCGACTGGGCAAACCACGGCGGCAAGGTGACGCTGGACGGCTTCCGTGCGCTCGACGAGGAAATGCGCGAGGGTGTGCTGGATTACCTTTGCGACCTTGCCCTGTACGAGGAGGTCAAGGCAGGCGGCAAAACCTACGTGCTGGTTCACGCAGGCATTGCGGATTTTGACCCGGCGACCGACCTGGACGATTACCAGCCCGAGGACTTCATCCGTCAGCCTGCCGACCTTGGCGCGGAATACTACCCTGACAAAACGCTCATTGTCGGGCACGTCCCCACCGAGGAGCACCGTATCGTGCGCGGCAGAAACGTCATCGCGATCGATTGCGGCGTGGCGTTCGGAGGAAAGCTGGGGTGCCTGTGTCTGGAGACCGGAGAGGAATTTTATGTCTGAGCCGACGCCCGTCCGGAAAAACGACACCCTCCCGCTCCGCGTGACCGACATCAACAACCTCGGATACGGCATCGCGCATATGCCGGACGGACGGGTCGTTTTCGTCCACGGCGCGGTGACGGACGAGCAGGTCATGGCGCGCGTCATCAAGGTCACAAAGACCTATCTTGTCGCGAAAGCCGAAAAAATTCTTACCCCCTCCCCCCACCGCCTCACCGAGGACTCCCCCTGCCCGACACGCGCCGGATGCGGCGGCTGTGTCTATCGCCACATCACCTACGCGCATGAGCTGGAGCGCAAGCAAAATTACGTCCGCGCCGCCTTCCGCAAGGCGGGTCTGCCCGACGTCACGGTCGCCCCTGTCCGCTCGACCGGGCAGGTGCGCGGCTACCGGAACAAGGCGCAATATCCCGTAACGGTCATCGACGGCAAGACCGTCGCCGGCTTTTACGCGGTCAAGTCCCACTCCGTCCTCCCCGCGCCGCACTGCCATCTCCAACCAGACGTTTTCTCGGACATCGTGCGGGCGATCTGCACGTTCTGCGACGACTACGCCATTCCCGTCTATCGGGAAATCGACGGCAGTGGGCTGTTGCGGCACATCTACCTGCGGGAGGGCAAGGCGACCGAGCAGATTCTCGTCTGCCTCGTCATTTGCGGGGACGCCCTGCCCCACGCCGACGCGCTGTGCGACATGCTCCGGGCACAATTTCCCGCTATCGTCGGGATTCTTCTCAACGAAAACCGCGAGGACACCAATGTCGTCCTCGGGAAACGCTACCGCACGCTGTGGGGAGCGCCGCACCTGGAGGACGTCCTCTGCGGCAAGCGCTTCGCCATCTCTCCCGACGCCTTTTACCAAGTCAACCACGACGGCGCCGAATTGCTCTACGGCATCGCCGCAGACCTGGCGGGACTGACCGGCAAGGAGACGCTTCTTGACCTTTACTGCGGTATCGGCACCATCGGGCTGTCCATGGCGGATCGCGTCGGGCAACTGATTGGGATTGAGATCGTTCCCGCCGCCGTCGAAAACGCCCGCGGGAACGCGGAGAGAAACAATATAAGGAACGCGACCTTCTGCTGCGGTGACGCCACCGACGCCGCGTCGCTTCTCCGGAGCGCCGAGGAGATCTGCGGACCCATCCGGGCGGACGTCGCGATCGTTGACCCGCCCCGCAAGGGCTGCACGCCGACACTCATCCGCCACCTCTGCCTGGAGCGCGCCATTCCCCGCATCGTCTACGTTTCCTGCGACCCCGACACGCTGGCGCGCGACTGCGCCATTTTCCGGGACTGCGGCTACGCGGTCGGCACGGTCCGACCCGTCGATATGTTCCCGCGCACGGGGCATGTCGAATCGGTTTGTTTATTGTCCAAACTTAATGCGAAATAGATTAAGCCCACAGTGCAACTGCCTTTGGGGGCGACTATGCCGGAACGCTGATTGCAGAAAACGGTGAATCATCAGAGATATAAAACATAAACGATCGGATATTGCACCAAGGAGCAATAATACCGCATAATACCTTTTGGTATCAACATCGTATTTGATGTGTGTATACAAACTAAATTTACAGAAAGGGTGATGACATATGAAAATGAATCGTGTATGGAGGGTTCACGCTTCCTAACCCTCCGAGTAAAACTTTGGAGGAAATATAATGGGAAAGCAAATCAACTTTATCCAAATTGAAAAGGATAACGCAGCACATTTTGAAATGGCATTGAAATTATGGATGCCATTCATCAAAGAAGTCAACGAACATGGTGGTACATACGAATCAGAAGAACAGATTACCAATGGCTTGAAAAAGAGAGTTTCCATTCAAGGTTGCCGCAAAGATATGCATTTTGAGATTGCTTGCGTTAATGA
The DNA here is from genome assembly GCA_934476315.1 of uncultured Eubacteriales bacterium. Taxonomy (GTDB): domain Bacteria; phylum Bacillota; class Clostridia; order Oscillospirales; family CAG-272; genus SIG644. The sequence goes on along the minus strand of CAKSNQ010000066.1, from coordinate 334 downwards.
GAAACCTTTTGGTATTGCGATGTTCGCCATTGACCTTGGCACAGTCTATGGTTTGCTGGAAAAAGGGTATGGAACAATTATGGGGTTCTATATTCACCCTGATTTCCGGCGAAAGGGCTTAGGGACTTCATTCAGCAAGCATATCGAAGCAACACTTTATTCCGAGGGGGCAAGAAAAATGTATATCTGTCCGGATTCTGTTACCGGAGAGCCGTTTTGGAAATCAAACGGTTATACTGATAGTGGGAAAATTGATCCGGATGACAAAAAGCCAATTTACATTAAAGAGATCTACCGCCCGATTGATTTTTCAAATTGTCAAACGATTGAAATC
>CAKSNQ010000065.1 GCA_934476315.1 uncultured Eubacteriales bacterium | reverse complement strand
GGGGATGTCGTCGTCGCCGATATGTACGACAAAATTTATAAAGGCACCTTCCTCGGCGGCAATCTCACGACCGCCATCAGAACCAAGACCAAGACGGGCGGCGGCGTCATCTGGGGCGGCATCCGCGATACCCAGCAGATGAAGGCAGTCGAGGGCGTGCAGGTGTATTACCGCGGGATTGACCCGACGCCGATCCGCGACTTTATTATGAAAGATTTCAACAGCGTGACCCGTATCGGTAAGGCGACCGTTCTGCCCGGCGACATTGTGTACGGCGCCGGCGGCGGCGTGCTGTTCATTCCCGCGCATCTGGTCGCCGAGGTCGTGGACGGCGCGGCAAAGACGCACGTCAAGGACGATTTCGGCTTCGAGATGATCGCGCAGAACAAGTTTACGACGGCGCAGATCGATCGCGCCACATGGACGGTCGAAATGCTGGATATGCTGACGGAATGGATCCGGACAGATCCCCGCGGCGAGAAGTACCGCGACCTCGACTGGTCGCCCGAGTACGACGCGGCGCGCAACGGGGATCCGAACGACACGCAGACGATGCTTTGACGATGATGGAAGAGATTCTGATTCTTTCCTGCGCCGACGAGGCGGACGGAGGCGGCATCTACCGGTGCCGTCTCGGGGACGAGGGAACCGTCACCCCGCTGGTGTACCTTCCGTGTCCGAAGCCGATGTACGCCGTCATGGACGGGGGGCGTCTGCATGTCCTGCTGCGAGCCCCGTTTCCGGATAGTGAAAACAGCGGGTATTTCTCCTGCCTTTCGGACTTTTCCGAACGGACGGAAGTACGGGACACACTTGGAAAGTGCGCTTGCCATCTGGCGGTGGGCGGCGGAGATGTCTATGTCACCAACTACCTGAGCGGCAACCTCGTTAGAAACGGTCGGGACGTCGTGACACATCACGGCAGGGGTGTGAACCTCCCGCGGCAGGATATGCCGCATACGCATTTCGCCGCGCTGTCTCCCGACCGACAGTATGTCCTTTCCTGCGACCTCGGGCTGGATACCGTATTCGTCTATGACCGCGACCTGCACGAGATTTCGCGGGCGAAAGTCCCGGACGGTTACGGCGGGCGGCATCTGACCTTTTCGGCGGACGGCAGGTATTTTTTCGCGGTCAATGAACTGGTTCCGTCCGTCAGCACGTTCGCGTGGGACGACGGCAGGGCGACGTGTATCGGCACGGTGCCGCTTGCGTGTACCGTCCCCGGCGCGACAGCGGCGGCAATCCGATACGATGAGACGGAAAGCAAACTGTACATATCGGTGCGCGGCGAGGACAAAATCTTTGTATTCGATATTGACGAGGGACATTTGACTCTGCGGGGGAGCGCCCCGTGTGGCGGGCGCGGCCCGCGCGATTTCGCCCTGTTCGGGGACAAGATTGTCTGTACAAACGAAAATTCGGACAGCGTGACGGTTCTCGACAAAGAGAGCCTACGCGTGCTCGGGAGCGGGACGTTCCCGGCGCCGCTGTGCATTTTGAAAGCAGGTGACACACATGAATTTTAGAGAAATCTGCCGCGAACGCTATTCGGTGCGTTCGTTTTCGGCGAGGCGGGTGGAGCGGGAGACGCTCGACGGGATTCTCGCGCTTCTGCGGCTGGCGCCCACCGCGCTCAATCATCAGCCCTATCGTGTTCTCGTCGCCGAAAGCGACGAGGCACTCGGAAAACTGGAGGAGAGCGCCAAGGCGACCCTCTACGGCGCGAAAACCGTCCTGATCCTCTGCTCCGACCGGAGCCGCGCGTGGGCGAACCGTTACAGCGGGGAGAACGATGTTCTGCTTGATATGGGGATTCTCACGGCGACGGCGCTGTACGCCGCGCAGGAATACGGCGTGGATAGTTGCTGTGTCTGCAATTTCGACCCCGCCGCCGTGCGTGAGGCGTTTTCGCTCCCCGGGCATCTCACGCCGGACGCGCTGATTCTGCTCGGCTACCGCACGTCGGACGCTCGCCCCTCGGAGCGGCATGACCTCCGTCGCCCGACGGAAGCCTTTACCGATTTCGTCTGACCTTCGCGGAATGCCATATACCGTGGTAGTGTCCCCCCAAAAACGGCAGGCGGAGCAAAACCCCAAAAGGCGCCTTAAAAAAGGCGCCTTTTTGCGTGTGAAAACGTGCAGTGTTCCGGAAAAGCAGGCGGTGTCCCATTCGGCGTATCGGTCAACAAACGATTGACAATTACGCGCGCGCCTGCTACAATGTTCCCATGAGAAATATGTGCATCGTCACCGAATGTGATTCTGCTTTCTGACGCTACGGTGAAGGACATAAAAAAACAGGAAAAGAGAACTGTTTATGACTCTGAATCAACTGCGGGTGGGAGAATCTGCCGTCATTGTCGCCGTAGGCGGCGAGGGCGCGCTCCGTAACCGACTGATTGACATGGGACTGATTCCCCGCACCAAAGTGACGCTTCGTAAGGTTGCCCCGATGGGGGATCCGATCGAGATTCATATCCGCGGGTACGAACTCACCCTTCGTCTGGAGGATGCGGCAGATATTGTCGTCGCACCCGAGGACGTCGCCGCGACGCCCCCTCATGCAGAAAGGGAGCCGGTCGCCGCACAAAACGGCGGGGAGGCGGAATCGTGAGGTTTGCACTTGCCGGAAACCAGAACTGCGGGAAAACCGCGCTTTTCAATGCCCTGACGGGGATGCGTTGCCATGTCGGCAACTTCCCGGGCGTGACGGTGGAGCAGAAGATCGGGGAGATCCGCGGAAAGACGGATTGCTCGGTCGTCGACCTGCCGGGGATCTATTCTCTGCGCCCCTATACGCAGGAGGAGATTGTCACCCGCGATTACATCCTGAACGAGAAACCGGATTGTATCATCAATATCACGGACGCTACCAACATTGAGCGCAACCTGTATCTGACCATGCAGCTGCTCGAGCTGGACGTTCCGATGGTACTCGCACTGAATATGATGGACGAGGTGCGTGCCAACGGCGGTACCGTTGATGTCGAAAAAATGAGTCGGGAACTCGGGATTCCCGTTGTGCCGATCAGCGCACTCAAGGGGGAGGGCGTTTCGGAACTGATTGACCGCGCCATCGAAACGGCAAAGAGCCACACATTACCGATACGTGCCGACTTCTGTGATCGAAATTCCCCTTGTCATCGCTGCATCCATGCGGTCATGCATCTGGTGCAGGACCATGCCGAGGCGGAGGGGTTGCCCCTTAGGTTCTGTGCCTCCCAACTGATTGAAAGCGATAATGATATTGCCGATCGACTGCGGCTCGATGCGAATGAGCGGGAACTGATTGAACACTGCCTTGTGCAGCTCGAGGCGGAGTCGGGGCTTGACCGCAACGCCGCACTGGCGGATATGCGCTATTCTTTTATTGAGTCGGTGGTCGGTGCGTCGGTCGTGCGATGCCGCGAGAGCCGCGAGCATCGCCGCTCGGTCGCAATCGACAGGATTCTGACAGGGAAGTATACCGCGATTCCCGTATTTCTCGGTGTCATGCTTCTGATTTTTTGGCTGACGTTCAATGTCATCGGCGCCGCCCTGCAACGTCTTTTGCAGTTCGGTATCGATAAGCTTTCCGATGTCGTGGACGCGGCGCTGACCTCTTTCGGGCTGAACCCGGTGGTTCACAGCCTGATTATTGACGGGATTTTCAACGGAGTCGGCAGTGTTTTGTCGTTCCTGCCGATTATCGTCACACTGTTCTTCTTCCTCTCCATTCTCGAGGATACAGGGTACATGGCGCGTGTCGCGTTTGTGATGGATAAGCCCCTGCGCCGCCTCGGTCTATCCGGACGCTCGTTTGTGCCGATGCTGATCGGCTTCGGGTGCTCCGTTCCCGCCGTTATGGCAACACGCACCGTTTCCTCGGATCGCGACCGTAAGATGACCATGATGCTCGTCCCGTTTATGAGCTGTTCGGCGAAGATTCCGATTTATTCCGTGTTCGTCGCCGCGTTCTTCCCGGGGCGCGGAGCGCTCGTTATGTTTGCTCTGTATGTAACCGGGATTGTGCTGGGGATTCTCATGGCCCTGATTCTGGGGCATACGTCTTTCCGAGGGAAGCCCGTGCCATTCGTCATGGAATTGCCCAATTACCGTTTCCCGTCACCCCGTAGCGTCGGACTGCTCCTGTGGGAAAAGGCGCGCGATTTTCTCGAGCGCGCATTCTCGGTGATTTTTGTTGCCACGGTGATCATTTGGTTCCTGCAGAGCTTTGATTATCACCTGAATCCCGTCACCGATTCCTCGCAGAGTCTCCTTGCCATCGTCGGGCAGTGGATTGCGGTGCTCTTTAAGCCGCTCGGCTTCGGTGACTGGCGGTTTTCGACGGCATTGATTTCCGGGTTTGTCGCCAAAGAGCAGGTGGTTTCCACCCTCGCCGTCCTCGCCGGGTGTGATACCGGCGTGTTGCATACGGTGCTCCCCGCCATGTTCCCGTCGACCCTTGCCGCCGTCAGTTTTCTTGTGTTCACCCTGCTGTACACACCTTGTGTCGCGACGGTTGCCGCCCTGCGCCGGGAGTTCAACTCACGCCTCTCGACCCTCGGCATTGTCTTCACCCAGTGCGGCGTCGCATGGGTTGCCGCTTGTCTTGTTTATCAGATCGGGAGACTGTTTTTATGAAAGCGGTTGATGTGATTGTCCTGCTCCTTGTCGCGGCAGCCGTCGTTGCCGCCGTGATTCACTCGATCCGCGCCCGCAGAAAGCGCGGCGGCGGATGCGGTTGCGGCTGCGGCTGCGGATGCGATCGTTGCTCCGCCACTTGTAAGACGATGGAACGGAAGACGCAGGAAGCGCAAAAACCGCAGGAAAAACAACCGCCGTCCCGCGACGACACGGATGAGCAGTCCCCTCACGGACGTTCCCCGCGTTGAGAGGTATTCCGCCCGCCACACCGTACACCGATGACCGTTACTGAAAAGGTATCGGGAGACCGTTGAACCGACCGCCGAAGAAATCCGCGCCGCCTTTACGAAGATACGCGGATGTTCGGTTGGCGCGCTCCTCATGCCGGGGCGCTCTGTGATGCCCATGATCATGTGTCCTTCGCACAAGCCCTGTCGTTTGTGAACGGGAGAGAGCCTTCCCCGCAGAAAACGCGAAAAGGTGTGGCTCCTTGAGAGGAGAAGGTGAGAAGTATCATAGACAGATTTACTTGTTTATGTCCGTTCGGTATCTTCTATGACGATGCAACTCATTTTTCCGGAATGGGCAGTGCAGGCATCTAACGCAATCATACCGTTTCCGTAATCAGGAGAAAAATCTGCGTCTTTGCCGAACTCGGGGCATTTACCTTCCGGAACGGAATGCCCGAAGGAACAA
>CAKSNQ010000064.1 GCA_934476315.1 uncultured Eubacteriales bacterium | reverse complement strand
ATCGGCGGGGGTCTACCCCGCCGCCCTCCCCAATGCGCCAAAGCGCCGCGTTGTTGCGGCGCGACGCGCATCCAGCCTTGGAGTAGGGGGTGTGCGGGGGAGCAACCCCGACGTTTGAGGGGTTCTCCCCCCACATCCTGCATCGGAGATTTCAACTAAAAGTACATACCAACAACAAACGAAACAAATCTAACTTCTCCGCACAGCGAAAACAATCTTCTTTTAGTCGTCTTTGCGGAGGGAGAAACCATCTCAAACGCCGAGGTTTTCTCCCTCCGCCTCCACCCACTTCCTTGGCTGTGCGCCGAAAGGTCTTGTCAGAGCTGTCTCAATCGGCGAGGGAAAACTCGCCGGGAGTTTTCCCCTCGCCCGGCTTTCTAAATTTCAGCGAACCCGGGGAGGGGTCTGGGGAGGGGTCAGCGGCGGGGGTCTACCCCGCCGCCCTCCCCACAATGCGCCAAAGCGCCGCGTCGTTGCGGCGCGACGCGCATCAAAGCCTTGGAATGGAGGGCGTGGGGGGAGCAACCCCGACGATTGAGGGGTTCTCCCCCCACATCCTGCACGAAAGCCTTTTAACCCAAAGTACAAACCAACAGCAACCGAAAAACACCTGCAATCCCCCGCATTTTCAGCGCTTTCAGCCGCTTTTTCTTTGGAGCCAGAGGCGCAAAGAAAACCGATTGCCGCGGCAGTGCCCGCCGCGGACAATCCCAAAAAGAAACGCCGAAGAATTTCGCCGCCTGCGGGCGGCGACGCGGGGCTTCGCCCCCCGACTGCCCGCTTGCGGGCGAACGCCTTTTGAAAAAGGCGGGCGAAAACTTTAATGGGGGGTAGCGAAATCTTTTATACGCACTCCCGAAATTCTCATTTCCCGCTTTACTTTTCCGGAACTATCTGTTATAATGTAATTTGAATAAGTTTGCACCCGAAAGGATGGTTGCCATGCAGCTATATAATTCTCTGACCAGAACCAAACAGGAATTTGTCCCCAACGAGCCGGGAAAAGTGAAAATGTACACCTGCGGTCCGACCGTGTACCACTTCGCACACATCGGAAACCTCCGCACTTATATTATGGAAGATATCCTCGACCGTACCCTGCGTATGCTCGGCTACGACGTCAAACGCGTCATGAATATCACCGACGTCGGACACCTCACCAGTGACGCCGACGAGGGCGAGGACAAAATGCTCAAGGGCGCGCGCCGCGAACACAAAACCGTCATGGAGATCGCGCAGTTCTATACCGACGCCTTCTTCGCCGACTGCGAGGCTCTGCACATCCGCCGCCCCGACGTCGTGGAGCCCGCAACCCACTGCATCCCCGAGTTCATCCACGTCATCAGCGCCCTGCTCGACAAGGGCTATGCCTACGAAGCGGGCGGTAACATCTATTTTGACACCTCGCGTCTGAAGGAATACTACGTCTTCCACAACTTCGACGAGGACGACCTCGCCGTCGGCGTGCGCGAGGGCGTGGAAGCCGACATGAACAAGCGCAACAAGAACGATTTCGTCCTCTGGTTCACCAAGTCCAAGTTCGAGGATCAGGCGCTCAAGTGGGATTCTCCCTGGGGCGTCGGCTACCCCGGCTGGCACATCGAGTGCTCCTGCATCTCCATGAAGCACCTGGGCGAGCGTCTTGACATCCACTGCGGCGGCATCGACAATGCCTTCCCGCACCACACCAACGAGATCGCCCAGTCCGAGGCGTACCTCGGGCACAAGTGGTGCAACTACTGGATGCACATTCACCATCTGAACACGACGCACGGCAAAATGTCCAAGTCCACCGGGGAATTTCTGACCCTCTCGCTTCTGCGCGAAAAGGGCTACGACCCCATGGTCTATCGTCTGTTCTGCCTGCAATCGCACTACCGCAAGAATCTGGTGTTCAGCTATGAGAACATGGACAACGCAAAGATTGCCTACAACAAGCTGATCGCCCGCATCGCGGCACTGCACGAGCAGGACGGCGCGGTGGACAGCCCCACGGCGGCGACACTCCGCCGGGGCTTCCTTGACGCGCTGGAGAACGATCTGAACACCTCGCTCGCCGTCACCGCGCTCTACGACGTGCTCAAGGCAGACTGCAACGACGCGACCAAGTGGGCGCTCCTCGGCGAGTACGACCACGTGCTTGCGTTGGGGCTTCTTGACGCGGCGCAGGCGCTCCGCGCATCGCAGGCGCAGGAGCGGAGGAGCGAGGAGACCGACCCCGAAGCCGCCGAAATCGACGCGCTGGTCGCCGCCCGCACCGCCGCGAAAAAGGCGAAGAATTACGCCGAGGCGGACCGCATCCGCGCCGAGCTTTCCGCGCGCGGCATCACGCTGACCGACACCGCGCAGGGGACGACCTGGCGCCGCGGCTGAGCCGGAACAACGGCGTCCGGTCGGCGTCGGAGTGCGCCCGAGTCATCCCGGCATACCGCCCGGCATAACGTCCGGCATAACGTCCGGCATAACGTCCGGCATAACGTCCGGCATGAAGTCTGACAGAATGGCGGCATAAAACCCGACACATCCCCTCACACCCCCTCACAGAAAAAAGATCGGAGAACATCATGAAATATCTTCCCTACGTCAACGTCAAAATGGGAACCCGCTCGGTTCCCCGCTTCTCGACGGGCAACACCCTGCCGCTGACCCAACGTCCGTTCGGCATGGCGCCGTTCTGCCTGCAGACCGACGGCGGATCGCCGTGGTTCTTCCACCCCGATCGCCCGTACGCCGAGGGCGTCCGCCTGACGCACCGCCCCAGCCCCTGGATCCGCGACCACGGCACCTTTCTCATGATGCCGCAGAACGATGTCGTTGCCGACACGCCCTCCGGGGCTTGGTCGGGCTACCGCATCCGCGACGCCGTAATGCGCCCGGATTATCTGCGCGTCCGATTTCTGCGCTCCGAGACGCTCTTTGAGCTGACGCCGACCATGCACGGCGCGGCGATCCGCCTGACCTTCGAAAACGACCGGGCGTCATTCCTGTCGCTTTTCACGGTTCTGGGCAACTCCACGTTCCGCTTTGACCGCGAGAGCAACACGCTCTTTGCCTCGACCGACGGCTACGGCGCCGCCGCCGAGAATTTTCACATGTACTGCGCCATCCGCTTTCTCGACGACTGCGTGGACGCCGACGCGACCCGCGTGGCAAGGAAGGACGAGACCGCGCTCTCCGTCCACGTTGCGCTGACCCGCCGTACGGTGCACGCGCGCCTTGGCATCTCCTACATCAGCGAGGACCTGGCGTGCGCGGCGATCGACCGCGAATGTGGCGACCGGGACTTTGACACCCTGCGCGCCGAGGCGGAGGAGGAATGGGAGGACAAGCTCCACCGCATTGAGATCGAGCCGGAGGGAGAGGAACAGGCACGCACGTTCTACTCCTGCCTGTACCGCGTCTTTCTTTACCCCAACTGCGCCTGGGAATATCGTCGCGACGGGAAAAAGGTTCACTATTCGCCCTATACCGGAGGCGTCCTGCCCGGCCCGCGCTACCTGGGCAACGGCTTCTGGGACACCTATCGCACCGTCTACCCGCTCTTTGCCCTCATCGCGCGTGACGAGTACGCCGACATGCTGGAGGGCTTTGTCAACGACTACCGCGAGAGCGGCTGGCTCCCGCGCTGGATTGCGCTGGGCGAGGTCGGCTGTATGCCGAGCACGCTGATCGACGCCGTGATCGCGGACGCCGCGGTCAAGGGCATCGGCGACCGCGCGCTCCTGGAGACCGCGCTGGAGGGCATGCTCCACCACGCCAACACCGAAGCGCCGGAAAAGCGTTTCGGGCGCAACGGCGTCGCCTCCTACGTCAAATACGGCTACGTGCCGCTGGATGAGGAAAAAGAATCGGTCAACCTGACGCTGGACGCCGCCTATGGCGACTGGTGCATCGCGACCGTGGCGGGCGTGCTCGGGCGGGAGGACCTTGTGGACGAATACCTGCGCCGCGCGAAAAATTACCGCAACCTCTTTGACCCCGCGACCGGATTTATGCGCGGAAAAGATAAAAACGGCGAGCACTCCGGGTTCTTTGACCCCATTTCGTGGGGCGGCGAGTACACCGAGGGCTCGGCATGGCAAAGCTCGTTTGCCGTTCCGCACGACGTCGAGGGTCTTGCCGCGCTGTACGGCGGACGCGACCGCATGCTCGCCAAGCTGGACGAGCTGTTCGCCACCCCGCCCCGCTACCGCGTGCGCGGCTACCGCAACGAGATTCACGAAATGACCGAAATGGCGGCGGCGGACTTCGGACAATGCGCCATCTCCAATCAGCCGTCCTTCCACCTGCCGTTCCTGTTCGCCGTGCTCGGTGCGCAGGAAAAGACCGATTTCTGGGTGGAAAAGCTGGCGCGCGAGGCGTTCTTCCCGGGCGACGACGGCTACCCCGGCGACGAGGACAACGGCTCGATGTCCGCGTGGTATATTTTCGCCTGCCTTGGTATGTACCCGCTCTGTCCCGGAAAAAATGAAATGGTGAGAAGCCGTCGCCTTGTCCGCGCGGCAAAGCTGCTCGGCAAGCCGCTCGACTGACGATCGCGCCGCCCGATCGCGCCGCCGACATTCCGGCGACCGACGTTCCGACGGACATCCCGCCGACCGTTCCCCTTTCGCCGCCGATGACGCGGAATACAAAATCAACTCCCGAGGAAAGGAGCCCCTGCCATGCCACGCAAGACCAAGCCAACCAATCCCGTACGCAGACTGACGCACATTCTGCTCAACCGGATCACGCTGACCGGACTCCTTTTGCTCATTGAGATCACGTGGCTCTTCTGGGGCGTGTGGCGTCTGGCGCAGTACGCGCTGTGGATCAACGTGGCGTTTTCCTTTATCACGCTGATTATCGTTCTGCACATTCTCCGTCGCGACGAAAACCCCGCCTACAAAACCGGATGGATTCTGATGACCTGTATCCTCCCCGTGTTCGGCTGGGTCGTCTACGCCATGTTCGGCAACAAGCACCTTTCCCGCCGCATGCGGGGCAAGATCGAAGCCGTGGAGAAGCAGCACCGCGCGCTCCTCACCGCGCCCGCGCCTGCCCGCGCCGACGAGATTCCCGACCGCCTCCTCGCCACCTCCTGCTATATTGAAAAGTTCGGTCCCTACCCCGCGCACGACCGCACCCATGCCCGCTACTACGCGCTGGGCGACGACATGTTTCCTGATCTGCTCGCCGACCTTGAGACGGCACAGCACTATATTTTCATGGAATATTTCATCATTGCCGAGGGTGTCATGCTTGACCGAATCATGGAAATTCTGCGGCGCAAGGCGGCAGCGGGTGTGGACGTCCGCATCCTCTACGACGACGTGGGGTGCGAGGCGGCGTCGCTCTACCAGTTCGCCAAGCGTGCCGAGCGGGACGGCATCCGCTGTCTCGCATTCAACCCCATCGTGCCCGTAATTTCCATCGTGGTCAATCACCGCGACCACCGCAAATTCACCATCGTGGACGGACGCGTCGCCTACACAGGCGGGCTGAATATCGCCGACGAATATATCAATCAGACCGTCCGCTTCGGGCACTGGAAGGACACCGGACTCCGCCTGGAGGGGAGCGCCGTGTGGAATTTCACCGTGATGTTCCTCAACCTTTGGAACGCTTTCCGTCCGACCGAAACGGACTATACCCCGTTCCGCGCCGATCGGCTCCCGGAAACCGCCGCGGGCGACCCGCTTCTGGTTCAACCCTATTCCGACTCACCGCTGGACGACGAACACGTCGGGGAGAACATCTACCTTGAAATCCTCGCGCAGGCGAAGGACTACGTGTGGATTTTCACGCCCTACCTCATCATCGACAGCGAAATGCAGACCGCGCTGTGCACCGCCGCCAAGCGCGGGGTGGATGTGCGCATCGTCACGCCGGGGATTCCCGACAAAAAGACCGCCTACCGCCTGACGCGCTCCTATTACCCGCCGCTTTTGCGCGCCGGGGTGAAGATTTACGAGTACACCCCCGGATTTATCCACGCCAAGAACTTTCTATGCGACGACAGCATCGCCACGATCGGAACCATCAACATGGATTACCGCAGTCTGTACCTGCACTTTGAGTGCGGGACGCTGCTGTTCGGCGGCGACCCCATCCCCGCCATCCGCCGGGATTTTGAGGACACGTTTGAAAAGAGCCGCGAGATTCACCTGCGGACGTTTCGCCGCTCCCGCGGGCTGATCCAGTCGTTCATCGACGCGGTTCTCCGCGCCCTCAGCCCGCTGTTCTGAGGGAAGAGCGGAGGTGCGGGTTCCGTCTCACATTTTCTCAAGAGGCACCGGAAACTCCCGAGGAGTTTCCGGTGCCCGTCTTTCTGAATTTCAGCGAATATCGGGGGGGAGCGCCCCGCGCCCAACTTTCTGAATCGGCAAGCCCGGGAGGGGTATGGGGAGGGGTCATCGGCGCGCCCTGCGCCGCCCTCCCCAATGCGCCAAAGCGCCGCGTCGTTGCGGCGCGACGCGCATTTAGCCACGGAGTAGGGGGTGTG
>CAKSNQ010000063.1 GCA_934476315.1 uncultured Eubacteriales bacterium | reverse complement strand
GCGCACAGCCAAGGAGTGTGGGGAGGCGGGGAGAGGAACTTCGGCGTTTGAGATGGTCCTCTCCCCGCAAAGACCGCCAAAAGAATATTGTTTCTGCTGTGTGAAAAATTTAGACTTTTTCATGTGCTGTTGGAATGTACTTTTAGTTGAAGTCTTTGATGCAGGATGTGGGGGGAGAACCCCTCAATCGTCGGGGTTGCTCCCCCCACGCCCCTCATTCCTCGGCTGGATGCGCGTCGCGCCGCAACAACGCGGCGCTTTGGCGCATTGGGGAGGGCGGCGCGGGGGCGCGCCGATGACCCCTCCCCAGACCCCTCCCGAGGTTCGCTGGATTTTAGAAAGATAGGCGAGGGAAAACTCCGGGCGAGTTTTCCCTCGCCGCCGGAGGAAGCGTGTGGGATAGCCACCGAAATGCGTGGTAGTGTGGGCGGTTCTCCCAGCACCCCTTCCGATTTCTGAGTACGGCGCACAGCCAAGGAGTGTGGGGAGGCGAGGACCGCGGCAAGCCGCCAAACTTCGGCGTTTGAGATGGTTTCTCCCTCCGCAAAGACGGCTGAAAGAATATTGTTTTCACTATGCAAAAAAGCCGGATGCATTTCGGTTGCTGTTGGAATGTACTTTTAGCTGAAGTCTCCGATGCAGGATGCGGGGAGAAAACCGGCTCAGGCGCTCGTGCTTGTCGCATAGCGCAGGCGACTCCCCCCGCGAGAGAAAAAGCGCCCGGGCGGGGCTTGCTTGCGCAGGCGACTCGCTCGGGCGGGGATGTTATGTTTTTCGGACGGCGATCAGCACCATTCGATGGTGGCGGGCGGTTTACCCGTGATGTCGTAGACGACGCGACCGACGCCGCGGACTTCATTGACAATGCGCGAGGAGACCGTTCCCAGCACGTGGTGCGAGATGGGCGCGTATTCGCAGGTCATAAAGTCGGAGGTGCGGACGGCGCGCAGGGCGACCGTATAATCGTAAGTGCGGAAGTCCCCGACCACGCCGACCGAACGGGTATCGGTCAGGACGGCGAAGAACTGATCCGCGCGGATGCGGCGTCGGGTAATTTCCTCGCGGAAGATGGCGTCCGCCTCCTGGAGAATGGCGATCTTTTCCGGGGTGATCTCCCCGATGATGCGCACGCCGAGTCCCGGACCGGGGAACGGCTGGCGCTCGACGAACGAGCGCGGAAGTCCGAGCTGTCTGCCCAGCGCGCGCACCTCATCCTTGAACAGCCCACGCAAAGGCTCGACGACGCCGGAGAATTTCATATTTTTGGGCAGTCCGCCGACGTTGTGGTGGCTCTTGATGGTCGCCGCCTGACTGCCGCCCGACTCGATGACGTCGGGGTAGATGGTTCCCTGCGCCAGCCAGCGGACGTGCGGGAGCTTTTTCGACTCCTCCTCAAAGACGCGGACGAACTCGGCGCCGATGATCTTACGCTTCTGCTCCGGATCGGTTACGCCGCGCAGAGCGCCGAGGAAGCGATCCGCCGCATTGACGCGGATGAAGTGCAGGTCGCGTCCCGCAAAGGCGCGTTCCACCTCGTCACCCTCGTGCAGGCGCATCAGTCCGTGATCGACGAAAATGCAGTGGAGCTGTCCGGGGATTGCTTTGGACAGGAGCGCGGCGCACACCGAGGAGTCCACGCCGCCGGACAGTCCGAGCAAAACGTGGTCGTCCCCGACCTGACGGCGCACCCCGGCGATCAGCGTCGCCTCCAGGTCGCGCAGGTTGTAGTCGCCGGCGGCGCCGCAGACGCGGTAGAGGAAGTTGCGGATAATCGCCGTGCCGTTGGGTGTGCTCTCCACCTCGGGGTGGAACTGGACGCCGTACAGACGGCGGGCGGGATTTTCAATGGCGGCGTTGGGGCAGTTGTCGGTCGATGCCACCGAGCGGAAGCCCTCGGGCAGGACGGTGATCTGGTCGGTGTGGCTCATCAGCCCGATCTGCGCGGCGTCCAGTCCGGAGAACAGGACGCATGCGGGGTCGGCGCGCATGGAGGTTTTGCCGTACTCGCTGACGGTGCAGGGTGCGACGGTGCCGCCCGTGGACCAGGCGAGCAACTGGGTGCCGTAGCAGATGCCGAGCACGGGGATGCCGAGGTCGAAAATCTTCTTGTCGCAATGGGGGGAGTCCTCGCGGTAGACGCTGTTGGGACCGCCCGTGAGGATGATGCCGATGGGGGCGATCTTGCGGATCTCCTCGGCGGAGAGCGTCCCGGCGCGCACGACAGAGTAGACGTTGCACTCGCGGACGCGGCGCGCGATCAACTCCTTATACTGACCGCCGAAGTCAAGGATCAGAACGGTTTGCGAAGATGCCATAGTAATCTTAATCTCCATTCCGCCGCCGACGGCGGCACAAAATATGGTGAATTTCCATGAGACATACCGGGGGGAGAGGCGCTCGTCCGCACGCAGACAGTATGCGGACAGTACGCGGACAACACGCGAACGCTGCTTTCAGCGGGACTGCGCCCGGTCGAGCGCCGCCTCGATGAAGCCGCGGAACAGCGGGTGAGCGCGGTTGGGACGCGATTTGAACTCGGGGTGGTACTGCACGCCGACGTAGAACGGACGGTCGGACAGCTCGACCGTTTCGACCAGTCTGCCGTCGGGGGAAAGCCCGGAGAGCGTCAGACCGGCGGCGGTGAGGGCGTCGCGGTAATCGTTGTTGAACTCATAGCGGTGGCGGTGACGCTCGGAAATGGTCGTCGTTCCGTAGCAACGTGCCATGGTCGTCCCCTCGCGGATGACGCAGGGGTAAGCGCCGAGACGCAGGGTGCCGCCCTTGTCGATGTCGTCGCTCTGCCCCGGCATGAAGTCGATGACCTTGTTGCGGCACAGCTCGTTAAACTCTCCCGAATCGGCGTCGGCGATGCCCGCGACATGGCGGGCGTACTCGATGACGGCGATCTGCATGCCAAGGCAGATGCCGAAATACGGCAGGTCATGCTCTCTTGCGTAGCGCGCCGCGAGGATCATGCCCTCGATGCCGCGCGAGCCGAAGCCGCCCGGGACGATGATGCCGTCCAGGTTGCCGAGCGTCTCGTCGGCGTTTTCCCCGGTCAGGTCCTCGGAGTCGATCCAGTGAATCCGGATGTGCGTGTTGAGCGTGTAGCCTGCATGACGCATTGCCTCGGCGACCGAGAGATAGGCATCGTGGAGCTGAACGTACTTTCCGACCAGCCCGATGTGCACCTCAAGCTGACGCTCCTTGATGCGTCGCACCATGTCCGACCACTCTGTCAGGTCGGGCGCGGGCGCGTCCAGCCCCAGCTCGCGGCAGACGACCGAGGAGAAATTCGCCTTCTCCAGCATCAGGGGCGCCTCGTACAGGTACGGCAGGGTGATGTTTTCAATCACGCAGTCGGGCTTGACGTTGCAGAACAGGGAAATTTTCTTGAAAATGGACTCCTCCAGCGGCTCGTCACAGCGCAGGACGATGATGTTGGGGTTGATGCCCATGCCCTGTAATTCCTTGACGGAGTGCTGGGTCGGCTTGGACTTGTGCTCGTCCGACCCGCGCAAAAACGGCACCAGCGTGACGTGGATGAACAGGCTGTTCTCACGTCCGACCTCCAGGGAGATCTGGCGCACCGCCTCCAGAAACGGCTGGGATTCAATGTCGCCGATGGTGCCGCCGATCTCGGTGATGACGACGTCCGCGTCCGTTTCCTTACCGACGCGGTAGACGAAATCCTTGATCTCGTTGGTGACGTGCGGAATGACCTGCACGGTCGAGCCGAGGTATTCGCCGCGGCGCTCCTTGTTGAGCACGTTCCAGTAGACCTTGCCCGTGGTCAGGTTGGAGAAGCGGTTGAGGTCCTCGTCGATGAAGCGCTCGTAGTGCCCCAGGTCCAGGTCGGTCTCTGCGCCGTCCTCGGTGACGTAGACCTCGCCGTGCTGATAGGGACTCATGGTGCCGGGGTCGACGTTGATGTACGGGTCCAGCTTCTGCGCGGCGACCTTGAGTCCGCGCGCCTTGAGCAGTCGCCCGAGGGATGCCGCCGTGATGCCCTTGCCCAGGCCGGACACGACACCACCGGTCACAAAGATGTATTTGGTCATAGAAACCTCCATTCCGCCGCCGTCGGCGGCACGACCAGTAGCCGGCAGGAGCGCTCCGGACCCGCCACTCCCGGGCGGAGTTCCTGTCATGCTGTGTTAAAATATTTGGCTTTTTGCCTTGTCTGACGAAAAATCCGTCCCGCGAGAACTCTCAGACCCCGGCGAGCGGATTTCGGGAAGATTGCGGCTTCCGCAGGGGCGGGCTGCGCCCCATGGCGAAAATTCACAAAAATCTCAAAAGTCGCCGCCGGGCGGGGACGGGTCTTTCTGTCAGGCTAAAAGGTTCGGGGTTATTTACATTTTCAGGGTTACTTATATGTGGAAAGAATCCCCTCTGCGATGGCACGCTTGGTCACGCATCGGTTCATGGCTTGTTTTTCGATATAACGGTGCGCCTCCTGTTCGGTCATGCGGAGCTGCTCGATCAGGATGCATTTTGCGCGGTTGACAATGCGGATTTCCTCCATTTTTTCCTCGATGGACGCCGCCCGCGCCTCCATGCGGCAGAGTCGCTCGTGCGTGCCGCAAAGCAGGGTCAGCGTTTGGGTGAGCATGGCGGCGGAGGTCGGCTTGGCAAGCGTCAGTACGCCGTACGGCGCGACGCGGGCGGTGATCTCCGAGGCGTGCTCTGCCTTGACCAGCAAAAGCACGCCGCACGTTCCGCCGTCGCACAGGTCGAGCGCCAGCCGCACGCCGAAGTCATCCGGGAGCGGCGAATTGATGATCGCCAGGTCGAACGGCTGTTCGAGCGCCATGCGCCGCGCGGCGGCGGTGTCGGTCGCCACGCACACGGGCGCGTAGGTTTCCGCGGGCAGAAGTCCGAGCAGAGACGCGGTGAACTTTTCGGCGGCGGACACCAGCAGGACGCGGTATGTGTGTTGTGTCGGCTCCATGCGCTCTCTCCTTTCTGTCCGTCGTGCGGAAATCGCTCTTTGCGGGTGCGCCCTCGGCGGGAAAACTTCCGCGCTCTCGCGGGTTCTCCGGCGCACTCCCCCGGAGGAAAACTCTCGCGCCCACGCGGGTTCGCCGGGTGTGTGCCCTCCATGGGAATCCCCACGCGGGCTCCCTCCGTGTGCGCCCCTCGGGGCCGGGGGATGCGGCGACCGGTTCAGCGACCGGCGGTATAGACCTTTCTCAACGCCTCCGGCACCCCGGCAGCGACGAAGGCACTGTCCGCGGCGAGCGCCCGCGCCGCCTCCAGCGAGGACGGCAGGAGCGCATAGCGGGCGGTGATCTCGGGCGGCGCCGTGTAGAGGTTCAGGTCGGCGCTCTCCGGCAGAGGACGCTTTTCCCGGATGCCGTCCATGGCGGCGCGCATGAGAAGCGCAAAGGCAAGGTAGGGATTGCACTGCGGGTCGGGCGAGCGCAATTCGGCGCGGCGGTATTCCCCGCGCGCCGCGGGAATACGGATGAGCTGGGAGCGGTTTTCCTCCGACCACGAAATGAAGCGCGGCGCCTTGTCCTTTCCGAAGCGGCGGTAGGACTGCTCCGTCGGGTTGAGGAACAGCGTCAACTCCGCGATGTGGGAAAGGATGCCCGCGATGGCGTGCGGCATGACGTCCGAGCCGTCCTGCGCGCGGACGGAGAAGTTGATGTGCATGCCGTTGCCGGGATGATTGACCAGCGGCTTGGGCGAAAAATCGGCGGCAAGACCGCTGCGCGCGGCGATGGTGTTGACGACGGCACGGAAGGTCACGGCGTCATCGGCGGCGGTGAGCGGGTCGGCGTAACGGAAGTCGATCTCGTTCTGCCCGGGACCCTCCTCGTGGTGGGAGCTTTCGGGGCGAATGCCCATTTGCTCCAGCGTCAGGCAGATCTCGCGGCGGACGTTCTCGCCCTTGTCCTCCGGGGCGATGTCCATGTAGCCGGCATTGTCGTAGGGGATGTTTGTCGCGTCGCCGTTCTCGTCGCGGCGGAACAGGTAAAACTCCATTTCCGATCCGAACGCGAAAGAAAGCCCCTCGCCCTCGGCGTCCGCGACGGTGCGGGCGAGCAGTGCGCGTGTGTCCGCGGGGTAGGGTCGTCCGTCGGGGTAGGTGACGTTGCAGAACATGCGGACGACCTTACCGTGCTCGGGACGCCACGGGAGCAGAGCGAGGGTAGAGGGGTCGGGGTGGATGAACAGGTCGGAATGGACCTCGCCGCCAAAGCCCGGGATTGCCGAGGCATCGATGGCGACGCCGTCGGCAAAAGCCCGCTCCAGTTCATGCGGCATCAGGGAAATATTCTTTTGTTTGCCGAAAACGTCGCAGAACGCCATACGGATGAACTTGACGTCTTCCTCGGCGACGTATTGCAGGACCTCCTGCTTGGAATATTTCATGGTATACACTCCTTTTCCGATTGACATGATTTAGCGGGCGTTGGGGATGTTTTTCATAATATTATAGCACGGTTTTTGCCGATTTTCTACGGCAAATTGACCGAAAAGTCGAAAAAACGGAGAAAAATTTTTTGTACGTGGGAGAAATTTTACACAAAAAAGCAAAGGGGTCATCCGAGAGGGGGGAGACTCCCCCCTTGGGATGAACGCCTTTGCTCATTGACAGCTCATTGTAGCACAGAGAGACGGGTTTGTCAATGGGTTTTGGAAAAAGACTTCAGCTGTCTTTTTTAAGTTTTCGCCCGCCCCCCTCACAAAGCTTCGCTGTCTCTTTATTAAAAGTTTTCGCCCGCCTTTTTCAAAAGGCGTTCGCCCGCAAGCGGGCAGTCGGGGGGCAAAGCCCCGCGTCGCCGCCCGCAGGCGGCGAAACCTTGCGGCATTTTCTTTTTTGTGGATTGTCCGCGGTAGGTACTACCGCGGCAATCGGTTTTCTTTTGTGCCTCCGGTCTCA
>CAKSNQ010000062.1 GCA_934476315.1 uncultured Eubacteriales bacterium | reverse complement strand
AGCCCTTTTTGTGAGTCCGAGTCCGGACACAGCATCGAAAAGGGCAAAAGGGATCTATGAAACTCCGAAAAAATTCAGGGTCGAAAAAACGGGAGAAATCTCTCGAAATCTCCCGCTTTCTCGTTTTTCCTCGCTCGGATCTAAATTGACTTGTCATCATGGCTGGGGTGGCCGGATTCGGACCGACGCATGCGGGAGTCAAAGTCCCGTGCCTTACCGCTTGGCTACACCCCAATATGCAATTGCAACGGTTATTTTACCACAGTTTGCCCGTATTGTCAAGAAAATTTTGCTCGATTTGTGTCGCGCGGGGAAATTTTTTGTGAAAGCGCGCAAAGTCACGCAAAAGCCGTTGCCAAAACCGGGAATGTGTGATAAAATAAGGAAAGTATAAACGGTGCCGCGCATAAATCATGGCATAGGCAAAGGAGATCGGTGATGAGAACAGTCGGGGAATGGATGCGGGAAATCGACCGCGGGGCATGGGCGAGCCGACTTGCCGCGCTGTATGGGACAGCGGGTGTGGAAGGGGCGACCGGGCGGATCCGGGCGCTTCTTTCGCGTTTTGCCGGGACGTTCGGCGAGGAGCGGCAGGTGATGCTGTTTTCCGTGCCGGGACGCAGTGAGCTGGCGGGAAACCACACCGATCACAACCACGGCAGGGTCATTGCCGCGTCGATCGACCCGGATATTCTCGCTGTTGCCTCGCCGCGCGACGACGGCGTGGTCCGTATGGCGAGCGACGGCTTCCCGACGGATACGGTAGCGGTCGCGGACACGAGCGCGCCCGACCCGGCGGCGTTCGGGACATCGGCGGCGCTGATTGCGGGCATGGTGAACGGTTTTTTCGTCAGCGGATATGCGGTCGGCGGGTTTGACGCCTGCGCACAGAGCGAGGTGCTCCGCGGCTCGGGACTGTCGTCATCGGCGGCGTACGAGGTCATGATCGGGACGATCCTGAACGGGCTGTACAACGGCGGTGCGGCGGACGCACTGACCGTTGCGAAGCTGGCACAGCGGGCGGAGAATGTCTATTTCGGCAAGCCGTGCGGTCTGATGGACCAGTGCGCGTGCGCCATCGGCGGCATTGTCGCGCTGGATTTCGCGAACCCGTCCGCGCCGGTCGTGGATCGGATCGACTTTGACCTGAGTGGGGCGGGATATGCGCTTTGCATTGTCAATACGGGCGGAAATCACGCCGATCTGACGGCGGATTACGCGTCCGTGCCCGCGGAGATGCGGGCGGTGGCGGCGGCGCTTTCGGGCGAGGTGCTCCGCGATGTCTGCCGCGAGGACGTCGTGAAAAATCTCCCGCGCCTGCGCGAGGCGTGCGGCGATCGTGCCGTTTTGCGGGCGCTTCATTTCTTTGACGAAAACGAACGTGTCGGCGCGATGGAGGCGGCGTTGCGCGCGGGAGACCTTGCGGCGTGGTTTGACGGGGTGAGAGCCTCCGGACGTTCCTCGTTCTGCTACCTGCAGAATGTTTACACGACCGCCAATGTCCGCGAGCAGGGGCTTTCGCTGGCGCTGTGCCTGTGCGAGCACCTGCCCTGCGCGGCGTTCCGCGTGCACGGCGGCGGCTTTGCGGGGACGATTCAGGCGTATGTCCGGCGGGAGGACGTGGAAACGTTCCGTGCGGCGATGGATGCCGCGTTCGGTGCGGGGGCATGCCTGCCGATGTCCGTCCGCATGGTCGGTGCGTATATTTTTGCCGAGCCGGACGACAGGGGAGGGGACGCGCGATGAGCCTTTTCCGACGCAAAAGCCCCTTTGAGCTTAACAACGACGGGTTGTCCCGCACGCCGCGACGGGGCGGGGAGAAGCCCCAACCCACGCCCGAGCAGGCGGCGCGTGCGCGCCGCCGGATGCTGCTTCTGATCGGTACGACCGCGCTCTCGCTGGTCGTGTATTTCGGCGTGGCGGCGCTGGGATTTGCGCCGATTCTCTTTGTGTACGCGGGACTGGCGGGTGCAATGCTCCTTGCCTATGTCATCGTCAACCAGGGGTTCGTTTACCGCGGCGCCACGGCGGACATGCTTCCCGACACGCTCACCGGGGAGAAAAAGCAGGAAATCCTCGCGGCGGCGGAGCGGCGTGCCGAGCGCTCGCGGTGGATGCTGATCGTATTTATCGCCCTGGTCGTTCCGCTTTTTCTGGACGCGCTGTACCTTTTCGTCGCGCAGAATCTTCTGGCGCGTCTCGGTGTGGGAGAATGAGAAGATCATGACAGGCTATCGGATTTGTTCTTTATATTCCGGTTCGACGGGAAACGCGGTGCTCCTTGAGACGCCGCACACGAAAATCCTGATCGACGCGGGGAAAAATGCTCGCGCGCTGACCGGGGCGCTTGCCGCGGTCGGGGTGGACGTCGGGGAGATCGACGCCGTGCTGATTACCCATGACCACCGGGACCACGTTTCGGCGCTTCCCGTCCTGCTCAAGCACCACGCGCTCCCCGTGCACGTCGTCGAGGCGTCGGCGCAGGTCATCGCCTACGGCGCGGGGGAGGAAGTATTGCGGTGTCTGTGCCGCCACACGCCGCTCTTTACGGTGCAGGTGGGCGAGGTGACTGTCCGGTCGTTCATTACGCCGCACGACAGCGCCTTTTCGGTGGGCTACCGCATGACGCTCCCCGACGCGCAGGGGCGCGAGCACGCCATCGGGTACGCGACCGACATCGGGTATGTCAGCGAGGAGGTGCGCGCGGGGCTTTTGGGTTGTGAGAGCGTGGTGCTGGAGTGCAACCACGACCGCGAGATGCTTCTGACGGGACCGTACCCTTACCGTCTCAAGGAGCGGATTCTCTCGCGCTACGGGCACCTTTCCAATGAGGACTGCGCGGCGCTTTCGTCGGAGTTGGCGGCGCGCGGCGCGCGGCATCTGATGCTGGCGCACCTGAGCGAGCAGAATAACGACCCGCAGATGGCGTACGACGAGGTGTGTGGTGCGATCGGCGATGCGTCGGTGGAGGTGGCGGTCGCTGCACCCGATGTGCCGGTCGAAATGCGAATTGGAATCGGGGAGGAGGCGCGCCGCGTATGCTGACGGTCAAAGTCATTGCCGTGGGAAACCTCAAAGAGGACTACTGGCGCGCGGCGGCGGCGGAATACCGCAAGCGCCTGTCCGGATTTTGCCGCGTGGAGGAGGTTCAGATCAAGGAGAGCCGCCTGCCAGACGCTCCGTCCGAGGCACAGGTGAGCGCGGCTTTGCGCGAGGAGGGTGCGCAGATTCTGGCACAACTCTCGCCCCGCGCTTATAAGATCGCGTTGTGCGTGGAGGGAAAACAGATGTCCTCCCGGGCGCTCGCCGACAAACTGGACGCACTGTGCGGGCAGTACAGTGAAGTGGCGCTGGTGATCGGTTCCTCCTTCGGGCTGGACCCGCAGATCAAGGCGGCGTGCGACCTGCGGCTGTCGGTCTCCGAGCTGACGTTTCCCCATCAGCTTTTGCGCGTGATGCTCTGGGAGATTCTGTACCGGAGCATGAACATCTCCCGCGGGACGCGGTACCATAAATAAGCGACAGAGGCAGAAAATGCAATTTTTGTCTTTCAAATCGCGCGATATGTCTTGAATTTTTCCGCGGGGCGTTATATAATACAGGTAATGAGATTGGGTGCCGCCCCCGGCGTGCCCACGTTCAAAGGAGAGAAAACATGGAAAAGGTCAGAATGAAGCGAAACGGCGTGGTCATCGGCTACGGTGGCATGGGCGGTTGGCATACGCGCTACCTCAAGGACAGCGACGCGGTGAACCTGCTCGGCGTCTACGACATCAACCCCGAGCGGAATGCGCTCGCGGAGGCGAACGGAATCCACGCCTACCCGTCGTGGCAGGCGGTGCTGGAGGACCCGGCGGTCGATTTTGTCACCATTGCTGTCCCGAACGAATTACATAAACCGCTGGCGATCGAAGCGATGGCGGCGGGCAAGCACGTCATCAGCGAAAAGCCGGTTACGCTGTCGAGCGCCGACCTGCAGGAAATGATCGACGCGTCGCACAAATACAACCGCCTGTTCACCACGCACCAGAACCGCCGCTGGGATGTGGACTACCTGATGATGAAGCATGTGTACGAGTCGGGTGTGCTGGGCAAGGTGTTTGGTGTGGAGTCGCGTTATCACGGCTCGCGCGGAATCCCCGGTGACTGGAGAGGTCACAAGGAGCACGGCGGCGGTATGATCTACGACTGGGGCGTACACCTGATTGACCAGATGATCGGCATTGTCAACGACCGCCACATCGAGGGCGTGTACTGCCGTTGTGATCATCTGACCAATAGCGAGGTGGACGACGGCTTTAAGATGGACCTGTTCTTTGAGGGCGACCTGACCGCGCACATCGAGGTCGGAACGCGCCACTTCATCTCTATGCCGCGGTTCTTCATGACGGGTTTCGACGGCACGGCGATCATCAACGACTGGCGCGATACCACGCGCATTGTCACCTGCGAGAAGTGGGACGAAAAGGACGTCAAGCCGGTGGTGACTGCCGCGGGTCTGACTAAGACCATGGCGCCGCGCGACGAAAAGACGACGATCGAGACGGAGCTTCCGCGCCCCGCGTCGGACGTCCACGATTTCTATCGCAACTGGGTATCCGCGATCAACGGCGACGCCAAGCAGCTTGTGACGCACGCACAGCTCATGCGCGTGATGCGCGTCATGGAGGCGGCGTTCGAATCCGATCGCCTCGGTCGCCCGGTCACGCTGGACGACAGCGCCCCGATCGACCCGCAGTAATGATTTTTCCCCGGGGCTGTTGCACGGAATGCGACAGCCCCCGCTCTTTTTGCAACGGATCACGATGGAGGAAATCACGCCATGAAAATTTTACTGATCTCGGACATCCACGCCAATGTCGACGCCCTGCGCGCGGTCGAGGCGGCGGAGGGGGATTTTGATCTTGTCGTTTGCGCCGGGGACTTTGTGGACTGGGGCTTTTACCCGCACGAGGTCATCGACTGGTTCCGCGCGCATAGACACGTCGCCGTGAGCGGCAACCACGACCGCTATCTGCTCCGGCTGTGGGATGAGGGAACGCGCGAGCCGGTCGGCAGGGAGACCTGCTACATTCAGCATTGTCTCAATCAGGTCACGGAGGAGGACGTCGCGTTTCTGCGGGCGCTTCCGATGCAGACGGTGATCGAGGCGGATGGCTTCACGTACCGCATGTGCCACTCGCCGCGGGAGGAAAAGCAGGCGGACCTGCTCGCGGAGGAAATGGTCTCGTACCGACTGCAACCGCTGTTTGATACGCTTTGGGGACGCCTCGGCGGAGGGGAGGAGACGCCGCATGACCGCCGCCGGATCATCTTCGGGCACACGCACCAGTCCTGGATGTACCAGGCGCGGCGCGGCGGGCTGTTCCTCAATCCAGGAAGCGTCAACTATCGCAAGGGGCCGGACGCGATGGAAAAGGGCGCGGACTATCTGGTGATCGTGGACGGCGTGCCCATGCTCCGCCATGTGGACTACCCGACGGCGCATTTGCGCGCGCGCATCGAGGCGTCGGATTTTGCTCCGGAGATCAAGCGCGCGGCGCTCATTTACGCCGGCTCCGAGGTGGACTGACCGCGAAAGCTACCCGGTATAAACAAAAAAAGCAGGTAACCGATGTGGGTTCTCTGCTTTTTTGTCTCTGACGGACGGCGGTCGATCATCATCGGTCGCCTGTGTCGGTTGGAAATTTATTTTCCCCGGTATTCGATGGTCTCTCCGTCGCAGACGAACACGAGCGAGCCGAGCTTGTCGGTGCGGTAGTACGTCACGCCGGCGGCGTCGAGCGCGTCCAGCGTGCTCTGCGCGGGGTGCCCGTAGGTGTTGCCCTCACCGACCGAAATCGCGGCGATTTTGGGCGAGACGGCTTTGAGAAATTCCGGGGAGGTCGAAGTGTCCGAGCCGTGATGCCCGACCTTGAGGAAATCGGATTTCAGCTCGGCGGGTGTGTATTTCGCCAGAATCTCCTTTTCGGATTTTCCCTGCTTGTTACCCTCGGCGTCTCCCGTGAACATCATGGAAACCTTGCCGAAGGTGGCGCGCAGAACGACGCTGTAATCGTTGGTTCCGCTGTATTTTTCGGAGTTAGGGGCGAGGATGCGGCACGCCAACTCGCCCAGCGAGAAGGTCTTGCCCGACGCCGCCTCAATGACGTTGGCGCCGCTCGCCTCCAGCGCGTCGATCACGCTTTGGAACGTCTTGCTGGTGGAGGTTGCGTCCGGCATGACGACATTTTTCACGGTGTACTCGCGCAGGATCATATCCGCGCCGCCGATGTGGTCCTCGTGCGGGTGCGTCAGCACAAGGTACTTAAACTGCCGGATGCCCAGCGCGTCCAGATAGGATTTCAGCTGAGATTCGGACGAGTTGGTTCCCGCGTCGATCAGCATGTTGCCTGCGGGCGTCATCAGCAGAATGGAATCCGCCTGCCCGACGTCGATGACGTGGATGGTGACTTGCCCCTCCACCTGCGTGGGTGCCGAGGGGTCGGGACTGTCGGGGGTGGGGTCGATCCATTTTTGTATGTAGGGGTAGAGCAGGGCGGCGAGCGCGACCAGAAGGACGATCAATATGCCGCCGAGACCGAGCTTCTTTTTACCCCTACGTTTCTTTGTTTTCTTTGCCATGAGGTTCCTCCGTGTCATGTGCGGGCGACGCGCGTCGCTCCGGAAATCTGTATTCATTATAGCGGATTTTCTCGGGAAATGCAAGGGGGAGGAGGAAAATTCAGCTATTCACTTTTTAAGTTTTCACCCGCCCTCTCACAGAGCTTCGCTGTCCTTCACTAAAGTTTTCGCCCGCCTTTTTCAAAAGGCGGTGGGGTCTGGGGCGAAGCCCCATGTCGCCGCCCGCAGGCGGCGAAATTCCCTCGGCATTTTCTTTTTTGTGGATTGTCCGCGGTAGGTACTGCCGCGGCAATCGGTTTTCTTTTGTGCCTCTGGTCTCAAAAGAAAAAAGCGGCTGAAAACGCTGAAGTTACATGGGATAGCAGGTGTTT
>CAKSNQ010000061.1 GCA_934476315.1 uncultured Eubacteriales bacterium | reverse complement strand
TCTCCCTCCGCCTCCACCCACTTCCTTGGCTGTGCGCCGAAATTCCTTTCAGAGCTGTCCCAAACGGCGAGGGGAAACTCGCCCGGAGTTTCCCCTCGCCCATCTTTCTACATCTCAGCGAATCCCGGGAGGGGTCTGGGGAGGGATGTGGCAACTCTGCCACCCCTCCCCAATGCGCAAAGCGCCGCGTTGTTGCGGCGCGACGCGCATCCAGCCTTGGAGTGGGGGGCGTGGGGGGAGCAACCGGCGGCGTTTGAGCCGGTTCTTCCCCCACATCCGGCATGAAAGTCTTTTAACCCAAAGTAAATACCAGCCGCAAACATAAAACACCTGTTATCCCATGTAATTTCAACGCTGTTAGCCGCTTTTTTCTTTTGAGACCAGAGGCACAAAAGAAAACCGATTGCCGCGGCAGTACCCGCCGCGGGCAATCCACAAAAAAGAAAATGCCGCAAGATTTCGCGCTCTGCGGAACGCGCCGCGGGGCTTCGCCCCCCGCCTGCCCGCTTGCGGGCGAACGCCTTTTGAAAAAGGCGGGCGAAAACTTTAACGAGGGACAGCTGAGCCCTCCCCAAAAGTTTCCCGCGCCGCCCCCGCAAAAAGAAAAACCGACGGAAAATCTCCGTCGGTTTTCTGCGAACCGTTCTTACGAACGATCAACGACCGGTCTTATTGCGGAAGCAATCGCTGCAATAAACAGGGCGGTCATCGTGCGGCTCAAAAGGAACCTTGCAGGGTGCGCCACACTCGGAACAAACGGCGTCATACATCTGACGCGCGCCGCCCTCGCTGCGGTTGTTCTTGCGGTTTGCACGGCAAGCCTTGCATCTCTGCGGCTCATTCGTGAAGCCTTTCTCTGCGAAAAACTCCTGCTCGCCGGCAGTAAAGGTGAATTCCTGTCCGCAATCTTTGCAGACCAATACTTTGTCGCTGTACATTGTTTACCCTCTTTTTCTCTCTTGCACATTTTCTGTGCGGTTAGTACCCTATTGTACCATGGATACCCCGAATTGTCAATAACTTTTTCACAAAAAAGAAGAAAATTTTTTAAAATTGTTTTTTAGTTTGCCGAAAATGTTGATTTCAGTCCAATTTTGTCGAAAAAGATTTTTTCGCGCCCCCCGCGCCTCAGATACTCTCCAGCATCAGGCAAACCGTCTCCTCATACGCCTCGCGCAGGCAATACGCAACCTCCCACAGGCTGTTCTCCAACGCCCTCCCGTGAGGTGAAACGTCCCCGTGAACCAGTCGGAGCGCGTGCGCGGACCGCACCTTGTTCACCTCCGCGTAGAACGTCTCCGGTTCCGGTGGCGCGGGATGTCCACGCCCGGCGTACTTCCGAAGCTGACCGACCGCCTCCGCCAGAAGCTCGCACATCCGGCTCAGTCCCGCGACCTCTTCCCCGCCCGCCATGCGCCGCCCTCCCCGCGTCGGAAGGAGCATACTCACCGAAAAGACCGCGCCCACGCAGGCATACAGGCGCTGTGAAAGGCGTCCGAGCGCCGCGCGCGGCAGAGGAGTCAGAAAGGCGGAGAACAGCCACACCGTCGTGTCCGAAAGCAGGGACGCACAGCGCCTGTGGCTTTCGGAGATCTCGGCAATGCACCCCGGGCAGTCCTGCGTCAGCGCAGTCTCCAGCAGTCGTACGTCCTCCAAAAGCTCCCCCGCCATCTTCTCCGGCATCGACAGTTCCATCGCCACCGCCTCCTTGTCCGCAAGCATTTCCGTTCCAGTGTATGCGTCCGCCCGCCCCGGCATGACAACCGCCGGAGGCAGAAAGGCAAAAAACAGGGTGGCAAAACCAAAAAAGTTTTACGCACCCTGTTTTGAGCGAGAGATCGGTTCGCGCTCAGCGTCCCCGCGCGAGGAAGGTTTCCTGCGCCGCCCCCTCGGAGCGGAGGAAGAAGCGCACCGCCGCCTCGTAGCGTTCATGCGCCCGCTCGCGCGCCGCCCGCGACATCCGGGGGTCGTACACCGCGCGGAGCATAATGTTCTTCGGGGTCTCCTCGGGGTCGATCAGCTCCAGCGCCTCGGTGCGATAGCCGTGGGAGGACAGGAGCATCAGGCGCATGGCGTCCGTCGCCGCGTCGCACAGCTTCTGACGCAGCATGGAATATTCCGCGATGCCGTCCAGCTCCGGGCAATCCAGCGCGTGATTCAGCTCATGGTGACAGCAGGGGGTGGAAAGAATAACCTCGCTTTGCCACGCGAGCGCGCGGGCAAGCACCAGGTCGGTCGCCACGTCGCACGCGTGGAGGGACACCACCAGCGCCACATGCTCCCCCTGCCCGACCTCATAATTTCCGACATTGCCGCAGACAAAATCCAGCCCGTCGAAGCCGAGGCGCTCCGCGACCGCCGTGCAGGTTTTCACCACGTCGGGCTTGAGGTCCACGCCGGTCATGCGCACGCGGCGTCCCTTGATAGCGGTCAGGTAATGATAGACCGCAAACGACAGGTAGCTCTTCCCGCAACAAAGGTCGCAGACCCGCAGGGTTCCCTCGGGCGGCAAATGCTCCTCGACGTCGCGCAAAAGCTCCAGAAAACGGTTGATCTGCCGGAATTTTGCCTGTTTTTTGTCAAAGACCCGTCCGTTTGCGTCGCTCACGCCAAGCTCGCGCAAAAACGGCTCGTCGCCGTGCAGAATATGCTTCTTTTCCCGGTCGTTTCCGAGCGCCGCCCGCGACACGCCGGAAACCGCCCCGGTGCCAAGCGCCGCCGCGAGCTTTTCCCCGCCGATGAGCGTCGCCCGTCCGTCGACTTTGGCGCGAAGCTCGCAGTCCCCCGCCGTCGTCACGAGATTCCATTGCAGGTAGCCGCACAGCGTCCCCGCGAGCGCGTCCCACGCCGCCGCCGGGTCGTAATTTTTCTGATATGCCTTATTGTCGGCGGTAAAAACCTCCCACTGCCAGACCTCGCCGCCGCGCAGAAATTTCTGCGTCAGCGTTGCACGCAGGACTGTGCCGTCGGTCGGCTTGCTGAATACGGCGCGGCGGAGCACGCCGAGCGTCGCGGCTTTTGCAAACAACAAGAAGAACCGCTCCCGCGGCGACGTCTTGTTCGCGGGTGCTCTGCCCGCATTTGTCGCATTTGTCGCGTTTGTCGCGTTCGTCGCGTTCACCTCAGGCATGATCGTCGCCGTCCTTTCCGCCGTCGCCCTTGTTCTTACGGTGAAAATCCAGCTTGGACTCCTTGCCTTCGTACAGGCGGCGGATATTTTCCCGGTGCATAAAGACGACGAACACCGTCGTCAGCACCGCCATGACCAGCGGGATTCCCCGGTCGCCGAACGGCGGGAACGCCCGCAGAAGAAGCGGGTACAAAAGGGCACACAGAATTGACGCCAGCGAGACATATCGGGTGAACGCCACGACCACGATAAAGCATCCGAGAATGACGAGGAACGCCCACGGGCTGAGCATGAGAATGACAATGGCGGTGCACGCCACACCCTTGCCGCCGCGGAAGTGGTAATAGAGTGGGAACATATGTCCGAACACGCAGAAGAAGCCCGCGACCGACGCGCCCGTCGTACCGAAAATGAGGTACCCGAGCGCCACCGAGACCGCCGCCTTGAGCATATCCAGTGCCAGCGTCAACACGGCGTATTTTGTCCCGTAGGTGCGGAGCATATTGGTCGCTCCCGCGTTGCCGCTTCCGCATTCGCGCACGTCCCTGCGCAGACGCAGGCGCGACAGGAGGATCGCGGCGTTCAGACTGCCGAGCAGATACCCCGCCACCGCGCAAAGGAGCACCGCGACGGCGACCACCGCCATCATACGTTCTCCCTCCAGCGCGAACCGCTCCTTGATTTCCCAC
Organism: uncultured Eubacteriales bacterium; assembly: GCA_934476315.1. Classification (GTDB taxonomy): domain Bacteria; phylum Bacillota; class Clostridia; order Oscillospirales; family CAG-272; genus SIG644. The sequence goes on along the minus strand of CAKSNQ010000061.1, from coordinate 3,278 downwards.
ACAAGGCTCCACAGCGTTCTCACCGCTGTGCTCCCGGTTTCCTGACCCATGTTCCCGATACCCCTTTTCTCTCTGTAATCCATCGTATCGGGGGCGTTGTCGCCCCCGAAAGTGCCGTTGCCGGCAAATGTCCGCCCGGGAATTACTTTCCCGTTTTCTTGCCGCGCCCGAACAACGCGCGGAGCCGCCTTTGCATATCATCGCGGCGCGCCGCCGTCTCCTCGGGGAGCGGTCGGATATTCTCCGGCACGCCCCGGGTGCTGAGCGTCGCCTCAAACAGGTCGCCCTCGCTGAGCGCCCGCAATGCGGGAATACCGTCGGCGCGGAAATCGTACACGCGGTCGCCCTCATCCTCACACAGGCACACGGCGACCGTTCCCTCCCATCGGTCAAGGCAGAATTTCATGGCATATCCTCCGTTCCGGGCACGGTACACCGCCGCGACCCGTCAGCAAATTTCAATCAGCTCCTTGGGGCTGTGCGCAAAGTCATGCACCGTGCCATCCGGCAGAACGGCGACCATATCCTCGATGCGGCAACCGTACTTGCCGGCAAGGTAAATGCCCGGCTCGAACGTTACGACATGTCCGCGCGCAAGAACGCTGTCCTCCGGCGCGGCGGGCGAGAGACGGGGGCTTTCGTGGATGTACATGCCCGCGCCGTGCCCGAGCGAATGTCCGAACGCGCCGTGATAACCCGCGTCCTCAATGATGTCCCGCGCAATCCGGTCCAGCGCGCGACAGCCCGCCCCCTCGCGGCAGGCGGCAAGCGCCTCGGTCTGCGCACGCAACACCGTCGTGTACAGCCGCCGCATGTCCTCGTCCGCCTTGCCGATGACGATGGTCCGGGTCATATCCGAGCAGTAGCCGTCCACCCGCGCGCCATAGTCCATGGTCAGAAATCCCTTTTCCAGCTTGACCGGTCGGGGCACGCCGTGCGGCATGGAGGACGCCGTTCCGGACACGGCGATGGTGTCAAACGCCACGCTCTCCGCGCCGTGTGAACGCATAAAAAATTCCAGCTCCAGCGCCACCTCGACCTCGGTCTTGTCGGGGGTGATCCAGCCGAGGATGTGCGTGAACGCCGCATCCGTCAGGTCCTGCGCCCGCTGCATGGTGGCAATCTCGCCCTCGTCTTTCAAAAGGCGCAGTCCGTCGATGAGCGCCGAGGCGTTCTGCGTGATCGTCAGACCGGGCAGGCGGTCGCGGATGCGGTCAAAATCGGCAAGGGAGAGCGTCGCCTCCTCCACCGCGACCGACCCGACGCCCGCGCGGGCGAGCAGTGCCGCGATCTCGGAGAGCATGCCGTCCTTGGGCGTCAGAATCTCAAAACCCTTCGCGCCGGGGCAGGCGTGCGCCGCCTCAACGTAGCGGAAATCCGTAATCAGATACGAGCGCGCCGGCGTGACGAGCACGTACCCGTCGGTAAAGGCGAACCCGGTCAGATAGCGTTGGTTGATCTCTGAGGTCACGATCGCCGCCTCCATTCCGGCGTCTTTCATTGCCTCAAGCATGCGTGTCAGATGTGTTTTCATCATTTCAAACCTCCTCCGTGGTTTCTGTCCGTTTTATTGTATCACGCGGCCGGGGCTCCTCACCCCTGCGCCGCGTTCTCGACCATGCGCCGCATTGCCAGCGCGTCCTCCGACTGGGTTCCCGCCGACTCGCAGATGATCCGCGGGCACACGCCCTCGCGCACAATGGCGCGGGCAAGCGGTGCAAAATCCGGTCCGAAGGTCGTATCGGCGAAGGTCAGATGGCATTTTTCCCCCGCGACGGTGTACTCGATCTTGGAAAAGTGGCAGTGAAGCGTCCGCGCGGCTTGGTCGCCGCACGCCTGCGCGATCCGGTCGAAAACACGGCGGTAGCTGTCCTCGTCGGGGAACGCGCCCCCACCCTCGCGGCAGTTCAAGTGTCCGAAATCCACCACCGGGCAAAAGCGCGGGCTGACTGCGCACTGCTCCAGCACCTCCTCCAGCGTTCCGAGCTGGTTACGCTTGCCCATGGTCTCAATGCCCAGGCGGATGTTCGCATATTTGTCGCCGATCGTCTCCAACAGTTTTTCCAACGTGTTGCAGGACAGCCGCATGGCTTCCTCGCGCGGAATCTTGCCCGCGCTTCCGCTGTGAATGACGATGGTGTCCGCACCGAGCAGGTCTGCCGCCCAGAGCGATTTTTCAATATAGGTAATGCTCGCCAGCCGTTTTTCGGGATCGACGCCCGACAGCGAGATATAGTACGGGGTGTGGAGCGAAAGATAAATGCCGTGCTCCCGCGCCTTCTCCCCCAGCGCCCGCAGAGTGTCCTCCCCCGCCGTCACGCCGCGCGTCGCCTCGTATTCAAAGGCGTTCAGCCCGATGCTCTCGAGCCACCCCGGAGCCTGAAGCGGGGATTTCATCCCGTCGCGGCGAAACCAATCGCACAGTCCCCCCGGTCCGAAGGTTGGAAAGTCCGGGAATGTTCGTTTATTTTCCATAGGTTATTCTCCCCTCTGCCCGCGGGCGACTCCCGCCGCGCGGTTTATTTTTCCTCTGACACACGCCGCCGTGCCTCCCGCCGTCGGTACGCGCGCAGAAACGGGCGTTCCAAAAGGCGCTTGAAGCGGAAAAACAGCGTTTTCTTGTCCCGGATGGGCGGGACGATGATGGTGACAAGCCCGAGCCGCTTTCCGGCGTAGGCATCGGTCAGAAGCTGATCGCCGAGCACCGCGGTGTCTGCCACACTGCCGGACAGCTCCGCCATGGCGCGGTCGAGAAACTTTCGCGAGGGCTTGCCGCAATCCCAGTAGGCGGTCAGCCCCAGCGTCTCATTGAAGCGCTCCACGCGCGCGCGGCCGTTGTTGGAAACCAACGCCACAGAAATGCCCGCCTGCGCCAGAGAAGCGAGCCACGCGCGGTGGCGGTCGTCCGGGTCGGGCTGTTCGTAGGGCGCGAGCGTGTTGTCAATGTCCGCGAGCAGGACGCGCACGCCGATGGACCTCAGAAATTCCGGCGTCACCTCGTCATACCGGGAAAACATATAGTCCGGAATCAATCGGGAAAACAGCATGTCATCGCCTCCTCTGCCGAAAAAACCTCAGTATATTGTAGCACACGCCGCCGCGCGGTTCAAGAGGGTTTCGGAGAAATTTCCTGCAAAAAAATATTTTTAAAAACTCTTGACAAAATCCCGCGCATATGCTATCATATACGGGCGGTTTGAGTATGCGAGTGTAGTTCAATGGTAGAATCCCAGCCTTCCAAGCTGGTCGCGTGGGTTCGATTCCCATCACTCGCTCCA
>CAKSNQ010000060.1 GCA_934476315.1 uncultured Eubacteriales bacterium | reverse complement strand
TCAATGACCGACGCTGCACGCTTTTTGCGACAGCTTCGCTATTATATCACTCCGCTTTACATTTGTCAAGGGGTTTTCCTCAATTTTTTCTCAATTTCTTAAAAAAGCGCACTCCACCCTCTGCTCCCTTGACAACACGGCGCGCGTTCGCTATAATATATCATAATGTAGTTTTCCGGAGGTCCCATGGCAAAAGCAGAAACCGCAAAGCAAAAGAAAGCCCGCGCCGCCGCCATTGTCGCGGCGCTCAAGGAAATTTATCCGGACGCGACCTGCGCCCTCCGCTACCAAGGCGAGCCGTGGCGACTGCTCGTCATGGGGCGGCTGTCGGCGCAGTGCACGGACGCCCGCGTCAACGTTGTCTGCGAGGAATTATTCCGCGTTTTCCCGACGCCCGAGGCGCTGGCGGCGGGAGATCTGTCCGAAATCGAGCGCATCGTCCGCCCGTGCGGGCTGTACCGAACCAAAGCAGAAAGCATCCGGGCAGCGTGCGGACGGCTCGTCGGGGAGTACGGCGGCGTTCTGCCCGACACGATGGAGGAGTTACTCACCTTCCCCGGCGTGGGGCGAAAAATCGCCAATCTTCTGCTCGGCGACATTTACGGCAAGCCCGCAATCGTCGCCGATACGCACTGTATCCGCATCAGCGGCAAGCTGGGGCTGGTGCCCTCCGACTGCCGCGACCCCGTCAAGGTGGAAAAGGCACTGGTGCCGTTGATCGAAGCCGCCGAGCAAAGTGATTTCTGCCACCGCATTGTACAATTCGGGCGGGACGTCTGCACGGCGCGTTCCCCCAAGTGCCACGACTGCCCGCTCGCCGCGCTCTGCCCGTCGCACTCCCAAAGCGAGTGACGTCCGCAGGCGAAAAGTCGCAAAGATTTCGCAATGCGTCGCCCGCGACGGGTTCGGCTACCCCGCCAGACGAACGAAAACCCGCTCTCCGTTTGGGAGGGCGGGTTGTTTGTTTTCATCCGACGGCGTCAGGTGATGGCGGGCAAAAACCACGCGATATAGGTCCATGACAGGACGGCAAGCGCACTCAGAATTTCCCACAGTGCCGCGAAGAAGACGCCATGGAGCGGGTGGAACCCCCAACGGGCATGGCGCTCGCGCACCGCGCGCGGCAGGGTGAACAGAGCGGTGATCCCGATGCCGATCACGGCGAGCGTCACGACGGTGCGATCCGCCACAGCCGCGGCGGGAATCTTCATGCCCGCAAAGACCAGCAGAAGCGGATGAAGCAGGGTGACGGCGCAAAGTCCCAGGAGAAGCAACGTTTGCGACAGGTACAGTCCCCCCTCGTCGAGCGCCGCGCGTCGCCGCAGGGGACGGTACAGGACGCGGTCGCGCAGGCGCGGCGCCTGTTTTTTGAGGACGGCGGGGGAGCATTTTTCCCGCACCCGGCGGGGCAGCGGCGCGCGGGCGGCGAGCAGGTACCAGAGCCAGCACAGGGCGAGCGCGATGCTTCCGGCGACGGCGGGAGAGGTCAGGGCGGACGGGAGCGACAGGAACAGGTCGGCGATCTTCTGATTCATAGCAAAACCTCAGCGTGGTATGGATTTTTGAGGATTTCGGCGGGCGAAATCAAAAAAGTTTCCGGAAATTTCGGGAAACCCCTTGCAAAAAGGGTGCGGATGGTGTATAATAGTCGTGCTTTGGAGGCATAGCTCAGTTGGTCAGAGCGTTCGGTTCACATCCGAGAGGTCATAGGTTCGAGCCCCATTGTCTCCACCAGCAAGCCGGATTCCGTTTTGGAGTCCGGTTTTTCTTTTTTCCCCCCCGGCGCGGGCTTTTCTTTTGCCATTTTTTATGGAATGGTTGACAGTCGGAGAAAAGTGTGGTATCATAGCTTTGCGACACATTTGAATATCCCTGACATTGGGCGTACTATAGGCAAAAATGTACTCTCTCTAAGCCTTAATGTTAGGTAGGGAATGTGTCGCAACATTGAGAGGTGCGTTTTTCGGCGTGTCCCTCAATGGGGCGCGCCTTTTTATTTTATCTCTTTGAATGCGAGGTGTCAACCATGTTGCCGGAAAAAAGAAAAATTCTTATTCATCAACTGATCCCGTGGATCCTTCTTTTAATTATCGTCGCGGTCATCCTCCTCCCCCAAAGCGCGAAGCCGTCCCAGCCACGCATTGAGGACATGAATGTGTACACGGAAGCGTACGGGACGGCGCACACCACCGTACAGGCGATGGTGGTCATCAGCGACCCTGACGTTTCCGAGGGAACAGCCACCCTGAAGCTCTACGGCAGGGGAGACTACATCATCTACGATAAGACGCTGAGATTCACCCGCGGGGACACGGACGGCGAGCTGTACACGGGCGAAATTGTTGTGCGGAGCACGGATATTTCCTCTTACGAAATCACCGATTTTCATGTGACCGCGCGCGATACAGGCGACGCCACGGAGACCTCATCGTCCCCATATTTCTCGCTCACTCCGCTGTTCCTCCTCTTTTGGCTTCCTTGGGTGATCTCCTCGTTTTTCCTGAACTGCAAGGTCTATCAGTACGGTGACAACGCAATCATCGTTTACGCCGGGCGATTCCACCGCTACCTGTCGGTCAACGGCGAAAAAATGGATGAAGCAAACTCGCTCATCCGTTTCCGCACCATCATGCTCTCCTGCACGCTGGAGGACGGGACGACCATCAAGGCGCGTTGCAGTGGGTCCAACCGCATCGCGCTCAAGGTCAACAACCGCCTCCTTGCGCCGTGCCGCGCCGACAAGATCAGCCACGAGGAGGACGAATGGTGATGGCGGCGTCCGACATGCAGGCTTCCTACTTTACCATCCGCGTCTTTCCGGAGGACGTCTATCCCGCCGTCGGGCAGATCATCCGCGCGGCGCAGGAATGGGAGCGGGACTTCAAGGCGCTGGTGCGTCTGACAATTCCCGGTCACGTCCGGAACATCGACGGCTCGCCGCTGAATAAGCTGAACGACGCGCTCCTGAAGTACGAAATCCTCACCGAGCGCGAATACCGGGACCTGAAAGGGGTCATCGAGGACCGGAACTACATCAACCACCGCTTTTTCCTGGAGGATTTTGCGGCGCGCGGCACGGACTATGACGCGAAGCTCCGCGCGCTGGAGGATCGGCTCAACCATATACAGCACATGATCTTTGAGGCGACCGATCTGACCGCCAACAAGTGCGACGCGCACAGCACGCCGCCGCGCACCATCGGCGCCAATCGCCCGACAGTCTTTGATCCCGATCCCGCCGGCAAGGAGGAGCAGCAATGATTCAGACATACCTTACATATCTTCGAGGCGGTTTCGCGCCCGTCGGGGCTATCCGCGCCGAATTGCTCTTTCTCGATGAACAGACGGAGGACTACATCGTCAGATGGCTCCTGCAACGCTGGTGGATTCTTCTGATCGTCGCCGCCTATGTCGCCATCGGGGTCGTATTTTTTCGCTTTGGCACCTCGTTTTGCGGACTGGACGAGTACGACGAGGACGAACCGATCTTTTGGATTGTTCTGCTCGCCAGCCTTCTCTGGCCCGTTTCCCTTCTCGTGTGGCTGATCCGCTGTCGGATCAGAAAGGAGTCGCCCCTTCCGTTTTTCACCGAAGACGAGGACGACGGGGACGGGGACGAAGGCGAGACCGACCTGACAACATGGTCGGTGGAGGAGCTGAGGAACCTCTGCCGGGAGAACGGCATCACGGGATATTCCAGACTGAACAAGGCAGAATTGATTGAGCGAATCGAGCGCACGCTGGGTGACGAGGACGACGATGAGGATGACAATGACGATGACGATGATGACGAGGACGAGGGCGCCGACCGGGGCAATCGGGGCGGCGCGGGGACGGCGAAAAAGTCCGCCTCTGCCGATTTTTCCTGCCCGATTCCCCGGATTCACTTTGACGACATTGCGGGGCTGGACGAGGCAAAGCAGGCAATCCGCGAGCGCGTCGTCCTCCCGCTCAGGCACAAGGAAGTATATGAGAAGTACGGAAAAAAGGTTGGCGGCGGCGTTCTTCTGTACGGGTTGCCCGGCACGGGAAAGACCATGTTTGCCCAGGCGGTCGCGACGGAACTGAAGGCGAAATTTTATTCTGTCAAATGCTCCGACATCATGTCCAAATGGTACGGGGAAAGCGAGCGCAGAATCAAGACGCTCTTCAGCGACGCAAGGAAAAACAAGGTCGCCGTTGTGTTCTTCGACGAATTTGAGGCGATCGGACGGTCGCGGACGGAAAGCGACACAAGCAACGTCACGACGGTGCAGGAAATTCTGGCGCAGATGCAGGGAGTGGAAGGGAGTCAAAACATTCTGCTGGTGCTGGCGGCGACGAACTGCCCATGGGAAATCGACAGCGCCCTGCTCCGCCCCGGCAGATTCCACGAAAAAATTTACATTCCCCTGCCCGATCAGCCCGCGCGGGTCTATATGCTCAGGAAAAATCTGGGTACTATCGGGCGGGATCCGGCGGTATCCTTTGAGGAAACCGCCAAACGGCTGGAGGGCTTCAACGGCGCAGACATCGCAGAGTTTTGCGACCAGGTAAAAATGTGCCTCATCAACAAGGAGCTGTCCGGCGATAAAAGCGCGACAATCGCGCAGGCGGACATTGACACCGCGCTATGCAAGGTGCACAGCTCCGTCGATTCGTCGGATATAGAGATGATGGACGCGTACCGCGCCGAAAACCGCGTTCCTCCCCTCGCCTGAGCTTTGGAAATTGAAAAGGGCTGTTAAAAAACATCAGGTTTTTTAACAGCCCTGTTTTTGTCATTTCAACAAGTCTCTCTCAACAATCAGCGCATGCTCTTGACATATTCCGCAGCTGCCGAGCCGGGAACCGTGACGATCTCCTCGTCGGTCAGCGCCTTGATCTGGGTGATGAACGCCCACTTGCCGATCTCCTCAAGAGAGGCGGGGAGCTTGACGGACTTAACCGCAGTGCAACCGTAAAACGCCTGCTCGCCGACCGCGCGCACGCCCTCCGGCAACTCGATCGCCGTCAGCGCCGTGCAATTCGTAAACGCGGAGTCTCCGATCGTCTCAAGTGTGGCTGGAACAGTCAGCTTTTCCAGCGCCGTGCATCCGTAGAAGGCAATGTCGCCAATCGCGGTCGCACCCGTGGGGAGTATGACCTCCTTCAGCGCGGCACAGCCCCAGAACGCGCCCTTACCGATCTCCCGGACAGACGCGGGAAATTCCACGGTCTCCAGTCCCTCGCAGTTGGCAAAGGCATAGTCGCCGATGACCTCCACAGGAGCCTCGAACCGCACCTCGGCAATGCCGGAGCAGGCATAGAACGCCGACGCCGCGATCTCCGTGACCGTCCGCTCGCCCAGCGTCGCCGGGATCGTCACGGTGTGCGGGGCATACTCGCCGCTGAACGCCGTGATCTTGGCAGTCGTACTGGTCAGATATTCGTAAGTAAACGTATCTCCGTTGCTCGCTGTATAGGTCAGCTTCTGCTCACCGATGTCAATCACGCTGTCGGTCAGACCCGTGCCGTCACTTTTCCCCGAGGAACAGGCAACCAATGCGCACAGTATCAGGACGGCAAGGACGGACGCCGCAATCTTCTTTGTCATGGGACAACCCTCCGTATTTTTCTTTTGACAATCCATTATACAGCATATTCATGGAAAAGTCAATAGCACGGGCAGGTCAGTTTGTAAACATTTTTTATTTTTCCGCCTTTTCTCAGCGACGATACAGGTCGATCGGCTGGGTATCCGTCATGGGGATCCACCCGAAATCCGTCCTGCCCCACCCGTCGCGGCACTCATAAATGTGCATCAGGTCGCCCCGGCGGAGCGTATAGGTCGTGCGGGCGCTGTACGACGGGGTCTTGCGCACGGGCAGCTTTTCGGCGGCGATGATGTAGTTGCCCTCGGTGTACTCGTCGAGCAGGTAGTTGATCGCCCCCGCCCCGGCGCGGTAATTCGGGGTGGCGTAGCCGAGGATGTAGGTGTTGTTCAGCGCGTAGCACTTGAGGCTGACCTGGTTGTCGCTGTTGCCTTCGATGGTGTAGACCATGCCGCCGCAGGTGTACCGGACAATGCCGACGTGATCGGACACCGTTGCGCCCTTACTGCGGTAGAAGATCAGATCGCCCTGCCGCGGCACGTAGCCGGAGGTGCGGGAGCGGTACTGCCCGACGCTTGAGAAATAGCTGACCCAGCGGGCACAGCTGACCGAAGTCGGCAGGACGGCGGAGGAAATGCCCGCGGTACGGGCGCAGTAGCTGACAAAGGACGCGCACCAGGGGTAAGCGTAGGTCTGCTTGCCGTTTCCGTACTGATCGACCGCGCCGTTGCGGTAGTTGTATTCGACCCAGTTGCCCGAGCCGGTCCGGTTTTCGCCGTTGCACTGCGCGGAGCTGTTGCCCTCGTGGTAGCCAAGCTGACTCATGGCGACCATGACAAGGTCGGTACGCTCGTCTCCCGTCAGCGTGAGCGCCTGCAGGTTGAGGTAGTAGCGGCTGTTTCTGAACGCGGAGGTCATGCCATCATATGTAGGGGTCAGCGCGGCGCCAGGCAGGACGAGCGCGGCGGCGATTCCGACGGCGGCACAGGCGCGGACAACACCGTGGTTGCGGCGTTCTTTGGTTTTGGATGAATCGTGTTGTTTCATGGGAACTCCTTTTCTGATCCGTTCTTTGGATTTTTGACGGTTGTTTTTTGGTGTTCTTCCCGGAATCCTCCGCCCCACACGGAATCTACATAAAGCGGAAGCCCTTGGGAGTACAGTCAAAGTATAACACGCCACCCGAGAATTGTAAATAGCTTACAGAGAATATATAAAATGTAAATAAAGGAAACGAAGATATATTTTTACTCTGTGGGAAACCGTTGCCGGGCGGCGGCGATCAGCGTGCCGCGTGCTTTTCCAAGCGGCGATCGCTCCGTCCGTGCCCGGCAGGAGGGGGCGAGGGAGAACCGCCCCGCGCCCAACTTTCTAAACCGCGGCAAGCCCCGGGAGGGGCGTGGGGAGGGGTCATCGGCGCGCCCCCGCGCCGCCCTCCCCAATGCGCCAAAGCGCCGCGTCGTTGCGGCGCGACGCGCATCCAGCCACGGAGTAGGGGGTGTGCGGGGGAGCAACCCCGACGCCTGAGGGGTTCTCCCCCCACATCCTGCATCGGAGATTTCAACTAAAAGTACATACCAACAACAAACGAAACAAATCTAACTTCTCCGCACAGCGAAAACAACATTCTTTTAGCCGTCTTTGCGGAGGGAGAAACCATCTCAAACGCCGAGGTTTTCTCCCTCCGCCTCCTCCCACTTCCTTGGCTGTGCGCCGCACTCAGAGATTGGGAGATCGTGGGAGAACCGCCCGCACTACCACGCATTTCAGCTGCCCACCTGCGCGCTTTCTCCGGCGGCGAGGGGAAAACTTGTCAAGAGTT
>CAKSNQ010000059.1 GCA_934476315.1 uncultured Eubacteriales bacterium | reverse complement strand
CGCGCATCCAGCCAAGGAATGAGGGGCGTGGGGGGAGCAACCCCGACGTTTGAGGGGTTCTCCCCCCACATCCTGCACGAAAACCTTTCAGGTTAAAATAGATACCAACCGCAAGCACAAAATATCTGCTATCCCTTGCGATTTCAGCGCTATTAGCCGCTTTTTTCTTTTGAGACCAGAGGCACAAAAGAAAACCGATTGCCGCGGTAGTGCCTACCGCGGCAGTACCCGCCGCGGACAATCCACAAAAAAGAAAATGCCAAGGAATTTCGCGCTCTGCGGAGCGCGAGGAGGGCTACGCGCCCTCCACTGCACCGCCTTTTGAAAAAGGTGGGCGAAAACTTAAAAGAGAAATAGCTAAACTTTGTGAAAGGACGGAGACCGGGGATAGCCGGACCTTTGAGAAATCAGCTCCCCCCACATCATTTATTTCCTCCTCCCCCCTTGACTTTCCGTAAAACGAGGTGTAAAATGTATTTGTGAAAATTTTTGCTTTTCGGAGGATTAAAAAATGAACGACATTCTGAAAAAGCTCTCCCTGATCGGTATCGTTCCCGTTATCAAAATCGAGAACGCCAACGACGCCGTCCCGCTCGCAAAGGCGCTGATCGACGGCGGACTTGCCTGCGCCGAGGTGACCTTCCGTACCGCTGCGGCAAAGGACGCCATCGCTGCCATCAGCCACGCCTACCCGGATATGCTCGTCGGCGCCGGAACCGTCCTCACGCGCGCACAGGTGGACGACGCCATCGCCGCAGGCGCGAAATTCATCGTCAGCCCCGGCTTCAACCCCGACATCGTGCGCTACTGCCAGGAAAAAGGCTGCCCCATTGTCCCGGGTATCAACAACCCGTCGGGAATCGAGCAGGCGCTCTCGCTTGGTCTTGACACCGTGAAATTCTTCCCGGCGGAGCAGTCCGGCGGCATCGAAATGATCAAGGCAATGTCCGCACCCTACGGCGGCGTCCGTTTCATGCCCACCGGCGGCATCAATCCGTCCAATATCTGCAGCTATCTCGCCAACCCTAAGATCCTCTGCTGTGGCGGCAGCTGGATGGTCAAGCCCGACATGATCGCCGCCGGAGATTTTGACGGCATCCGGGCACTGGTGCGCGGGGCGGTCGATACCATGCTGGGCTTCCGCTTCCGTCACATCGGAATCAATTCCGCAGACGCCGAAACCGCGAGCCGCACTGCCGCTACGCTGGGCGCGCTGTTCTCCTTCCCCGCGAACGTCTGCTCCGCCTCGGTCTTTGCCGGCAGTGAGATCGAAATCATGAACACGCAGGGACGCGGCACACACGGACACGTCGCCATCGGCACCAACTCGGTGGATCGCGCCGTGTACCATCTGGGTCTGCGCGGCGTGAAGTTCGACGAGTCCAGCGCCAAGTACGACAAGGACGGCTCCATGAAGTTCATCTACCTCGCGGACGAGATCGGCGGCTTCGCCTTCCATCTTGTCAAATAATTTCCCGTCAAGCACTTCATTTTTGCCCGCCCCGCCCGGTGCGGCGGCGGAGAAAGGCTGAAATATCATGAAAAGAGTTGTAACATTCGGCGAGATCATGCTGCGCCTCGCCCCCAACGGCTACTACCGTTTCTTCCAAAATGACCAGATGCAGGCGACCTTCGGCGGCGGAGAAGCGAACGTCGCAGTCTCGCTCGCCAACTACGGGCTGGACAGCGTGTACGTCACCAAGCTGCCCAAGCACGCCATCGGACAGGCGGCGGTCAATTCCCTGCGCTACTACGGCGTGGACACCTCGCACATCGTCCGCGGCGGCGATCGCGTCGGCATCTACTACCTGGAAAAGGGGGCGTCCCAGCGCGGCTCCGTCTGCATTTATGACCGCGCACATTCCGCCATTTCCGAGGCACAGCCCGAGGATTTCGACTGGGATGCCATTTTCGAGGGCGCGGACTGGTTCCACTTCACCGGAATCACGCCGGCACTGGGCAAGAACGTGGTGGAGATCTGCAAACAGGCTTGCATCGCCGCCAAAGCCAAGGGCGTGAAAATTTCCTGCGACCTCAACTACCGCGGCAAGCTGTGGACGCGTGCCGAGGCGCGGGAGGCGATGAGCGAGCTTTGCCGTTACGTTGACGTCTGTATCTCCAACGAGGAGGACGCTAAGGACGTGTTCGGCATCGAAGCGGAGGGCTCGGATATCTACGGCGGAAAGCTCAACCGCGACGGCTACAAGAGCGTGGCAAAGCAGTTGGCGGACGCATTTGGATTTGAAAAGGTCGCATTCACCCTGCGCACGTCCATCTCCGCCAGCGACAACGACTGGGCGGGCATGCTGTACGACGGCAAGGACTGCTATTTCTCCAAATCCTACCACCTGCACATCGTTGACCGCGTGGGCGGCGGCGACAGCTTCGGCGGTGGGCTGATCTACTCCCTGCTTGAAGGGAAGGATCCGCAGAGCGCCATTGAATTTGCGGTGGCGGCATCGGCACTCAAGCACTCCATCGAGGGCGACTACAACCATGTGTCTGTCGCCGAGGTGGAAAAGCTGTCCGGCGGCGACGGCTCCGGACGCGTACAGCGCTGAACATATCATCCGAGGGAGGAGCACACGGTTGCCGTTGCCCCTCCCTTTTTTCAAAAGCATCGGAGGAACGGCAAAATGGAAAGCGAAACCCTGACCCTGTACGACCAGAACATCTGGGGAAACATGCCGCGGGGCGAGCGGATCGCCGACCGGAACGCACTGATTTCCGGGCGCGTGCGGGCTTGCAACGCCGACATTCTGTGTTTTCAGGAATGTAACCCCACCACCAGCCGGCGCGGAGATAACCCGCCGGAGCTTCCCACAAACGCTATCGCCGACCTGCTCGCGCCGCCCTTCCGGGAGGCGCCCACCTGCGCCGGGGAGAATAATTACACCCCGGTGTTCTATCGCCCCGACCGACTGACGCTGTTGGAGTCCGGCTATCATCCGTTCGCCGGAAAAAATGATCTCGGCTCCAAGTCCATCACGTGGGCGGTGCTGGAGCAGAAAACGAGCGGCGCGCGTCTGGCGGTCTGCTCGGTGCATTTCTGGTGGAAGGCGGATACGCCGGAGGACAACGCCGCCCGGCTGGACAACGCCGCGGTTCTATGGAGCAAAATGAGCACGCTGTCCGCGCGGTGGGATGTACCCGTGATTGCCACGGGCGACCTGAACTGCGGCGCGGAATCTCCGCAAGGAAGTGAGCCATACTTTGCCCTGAGCGCGCACCTGAATGATGTCCGCGCAATCGCACGGGAAACGACCGCCTGCCATACTCATCACAACGAACCGCACCTTGGCGCGGACGACAAATACTGCGGCGGAAGTCTCCCCGTGCGCACTCTCGACCACATGTTCGCGACAAGGGACGACCGCCTGTCGGTGCTTCGTTTTTCGGTCGATGTCGCGCCGGACGCGCTCAATTCTTCGGATCACTGCCCGCTTGTCGCGGCGCTCCGTGTCCGCGGGGACTAGTTTCTCAGATTACTGCCCGCTCGCCGCGGCGTCTCCATGCCCGCGCCCCCTGTCATGCACCGTTTGCCCCCGCAGAATTAAACCTCACCGTGCATCGAACCACGCTTCCTTTTCCGCGACGTCTATGCCGCCCCGTCATTCGCGCCCCTTTTCCGCGACGGCGGAACTCACCGCACACCCTTCCCCGCTTCCACGCCGAGGCAGACCGCTCCGCATTTGTCACGCGACACGTGACAAACTTCCATATCCGTTTGGTAGACAGGCGCTCCCCAAAGCGGTATAATGATACCACAATCACATCACACGGAGGTAGGACGCAATGACAATCGGACAACGACTTCAGCAGATACGGCTGGAGCACGGACTTTCGCAGGAGGAGTTTGGCGAAAAGCTCGGAACGACGCGGCAAACCGTTTCGCGATGGGAGCTTGACCAATCGTACCCGGAGCTTGGAAAGATCGTGCTCATCAGTCGGCTGTTTTCCGTAACAACCGACTCCATCCTCAAGGACGGGATCAGCACGTTTGACACCGAAACCGAGCTGTTCATCTGCGGAGTATACCGCGCGGCGAACGCGGAGGTCGTCGAAACCGAAAAATATGCACTGAAATATGATTGCTCCCCTGACAAAAGCGTCTTGAGGACAAGACTGTACTCCGGTTACGAAAACAAAAAGCGCTTGGTCGCGGTTTGTGAGCGCGATCAAGCGAGAAATGTCACCGAATATGCTTATTTTCTCAAGGACGGCGACGCAGTAATCTCAAACTGTGATCGCTTAGCCGCAATGCTGGGCGAGCCTTATGACGCGGGCGCGACGCGAGCCATGCGGCGCCTGGAGAAATTTTATGTCAATCACAGCGGAAAGCCGCTTCCGAAAGTGAAAGAGGCGGGAATCCCGAAATGCCTGACGCTTTGGAGAATGGCGGACAGCTACCGGGCAAGCGCGGACTGGTTCAATTTTTACCTGTGCACAGGCAAAACAGAGTACATTTTTTCGATAAAACCGCAGGACACCAACATCTATTGCGGCGCGTCGTACAACATGGTGTTCGATATCGGGATATTTTCCGGCGGACAGTACTTCAGAATACGCAATTACAAGGACAACAGCGAAAAATACTGCCGATTCTCGTGCGACTTTTCCTATGAGGCAAAAAATATTGAAATACCGACCGAGCAATGTGAACTTGGAAAATGCACCATGACCGACCGGGGGATGGCTTGGAGCATAAAACGCTACACCGACGACGAGATCGTGCTCCAGGGTTGCGGCAATGATGAGTACACCTATCGCCGTTTTGACCGACGGGATGAGCAATTTACAGAAGAAACCGAGCCTCCGACGCCGCGCTGATGTATCCCTATCGCTATGCCAAAACGGAAGGGGCTGTGAAAAAACTCAAAGAGTTTTTTCACAGCCCCTTCCATCTCGGTCTCGGCGGCTGTACGCTACCATTTTCCGCCGAAAAGGACGGAAAAATAAAGGAGACCGACAAAAGCGACCAAGATCACGCAAAAATGCCGGAAGCCGACCGACATTTTTAAGGGACCGTTAAAAACATGGTTTTTAACGGTCCCTTTCGTTTTTCAGAAAACAATCGTGAATCCATCGCCGTCGTCTGCCGTCTGTCATCAATCATCGATTATCCATCACCCGGCGGCGACCGACTGACGACTGACGACCGACCCGATCGGCTGAGCGGATCGACTGATCAGTCCTCGATCAGCTTCACAATCGCCATTTCAGCAGCGTCTCCGCGACGCGTGCCGATCTTGAAAATCTGTGTATAACCACCGTTGCGCTCCGCATACTTGGGAGCAATCTCGGTGAACAGCTTGTGGACAACCGACTCCTTGGTGATGAATGCCAGCGCCGCACGGCGGGAAGCCAGCGTATTCTTCTTACCGAGAGTGATCATTTTTTCCGCGAGAGAACGAACTTCCTTTGCTCTGGCGAGAGTCGTCTCGACCTGACCGTTCTCCAGCAACAGTGTAACCAAGCCGCGCAACATAGCCATTCTATGAGCGGTCGGTCTGCCAAGTTTTCTATTTCCGGGCATGGTGTATTTCACTCCTTATCTGTTTGTTTGTGTGTATTCGTCCGGGGGACTTACTCTTCTTCTCTCTTGAGGTCCAGCCCCAGCGAATGCAACTTCTGAATGACTTCCTCCAGCGATTTCTTACCGAGATTGCGGACTTTGATCATGTCCTCCTCGGTGCGATTCGTCAGATCTTCGACCGTATCAATGCCTGCGCGCTTCAAGCAGTTGAAGCTACGTACAGACATGTCAAGCTCCTCAATGGTCATCTCAAGGACCTTTTCTTTCTTGGTCTCTTCTCTCTCGACCATGATCTCTGCCTTCTTTGCCTCATCCGAAAGATCGACAAACAAGTTGAGATGCTCGTTGAGAATCTTGGCGCCAAGAGAAATCGCCTCGCGCGCAGAGATGGTACCGTTGGTTTCAACCTCCAGCGTGAGCTTGTCATAGTCGCTGACCGTGCCCACACGCGTGTTGTCAACGGTGTAGCTTACGCTGTAAACCGGTGTGTAGATCGAATCGGTATAAATCGTTCCGATCGGAGCGCTTACCGCGTTCGCCAGCGAGTTGCGGATCTGCTTGTTGCGTTCCTGGGAAACGTAACCGCGACCCGTATCAAACGTCAGCTCCATATAGAAGCGATCATTCTCTCCTACCGTGCAAATGTGATGGTCGGGGTTGAGCACCTCAAGATCAGCGTCCTGCTTGATGTCACCCGCGGTCACATCGCGTGCGCCCACCGCGTCGATAACGACCGTTTTCGGTCCGATGCAATGGAGCTTTGCGACGATTCCCTTCACATTCAAAACGATTTCCGTCACATCTTCGACGACACCGGGGATCGTGGAAAATTCATGGAGAACACCATCGATCTTTATGCTGGTAACGGCAACGCCGGGCAGGGCGCTGAGCAAAACTCTGCGCAGAGAGTTTCCGAGCGTGGTGCCGAATCCTCTCTCCAGCGGTTCTACAATAAACTCTCCCCGTTTACCGTCATCACTCAGATTGACTGTTGTGATATTAGGCTTTTCGATCATTCCAAATACCCCTCTTCATGATAAAATTAGCAAGCAATTTTGTTTGCGTGACAGTTGCGGACACGACGCGTGCCATCCAAGGATCCGCACACGACGTGAGCCATGCGACGGATATTACTTGGAATACAACTCAACGATGAGCTGCTCGTTGAACTCGAAGTCAACATCATCTCTTGCGGGAAGTGCGACGACCTTTGCGGTCAGGTTGGTCTTATCAACATCCAGCCACTTGGGAGCGGACTTGGTGGCCAGTTCCTCAGCCAGCGCCTTGATCTTGTCGCTGTTGCGGCTTGCTTCCTTGACGGAAACGACGTCGCCTGCCTTGACAATGATCGAGGGGATGTTTGCCTTCTTGCCGTTGAGCGTGAAATGACCGTGCAGGACGAGCTGACGAGCCTCTTTGTGAGAAGAAGCCAAACCCATTCTGTAAACCACGTTGTCCAGTCTGCGCTCAAGGAGGCAAATCAGGTTTTCACCCGTCATACCCTTAGCGCGGTCTGCCGCCTCAAAGTAGTTGAAGAACTGTCTCTCGAGGACACCGTAGTATCTCTTGGTCTTTTCCTTTTCACGGAGTTGCATCCCGTACTCTCTGAGCTTCTTGGTAGCAGCGCCATGCTGACCGGGCGCGGTGTTTCTGCGCTCGATTGCACACTTACCAGAAGTGCAACGATCGCCCTTCAGGTACAGCTTTGTGCCCTCTCTGCGGCACAGCTTGCATGCAGGACCAGTATATCTTGCCATAATCTCTTATACCTCCAGTCTCATTATACGCGGCGACGCTTGGGCGGGCGGCAACCGTTGTGCGGTACCGGAGTGACGTCCTTGATCATAGTGATCTGCAGACCAACCGCCTCCAGTGCGCGGATTGCGGACTCACGACCTGCGCCGGGACCCTTAACGAACACTTCCACGGTTTTCAGACCGTGATCCATCGCCGCCTTAGCAGCAGTCTCAGAAGCAGACTGAGCGGCATACGGCGTAGACTTTCTGGAACCCTTGAAGCCGAGTTCGCCGGCAGAAGCCCAGGAAATTGCGTTGCCCTGTGCGTCCGTGATCGTAACGATCGTATTGTTAAAGGTTGCGCGGATGTGCACGGAACCCTTTTCAATATTTTTTCTTTCGCGGCGTCTCTTGACTACTTTCTTTGCAACATTCGCCATTTTTATGCCACTCCTTTATTTCTTCTTGTTCGCAATGGTCTTTGCGGGACCTTTACGGGTTCTCGCGTTGGTCTTGGTTCTCTGACCTCTCACGGGCAGACCCTTTCTGTGTCTGGTTCCGCGGTAGCAGTTAATCTCGACCATTCTCTTAATGTTCAGACCGACCTCGCGGCGCAAGTCACCCTCGACCGTGTACTCATTTTCGATGACGTCACGCAGCTTGGCGACATCTTCCTCGGTCAGATCCTTGGCGCGGGTATCGGG
>CAKSNQ010000058.1 GCA_934476315.1 uncultured Eubacteriales bacterium | reverse complement strand
ATCCGGGCGTAACATGAACAGAAAGTCGAACGGCTCCAAGTAAACTATTCAAATTCACAGAGCCTTTCGCAAAACGAAAAGGACGAACAGCCGAAACTGTTCGTCCTACCGCCGATTGCTTCTGTTTCTCATAATTCATCTTTATGAGAAGGAAGCAAAACCACTCTTTTTTTCTTTTGTTGCGTTGTCTGATGCCTGTTGGCATCCGTCGAAAAGCAAGTGTACGTTCGACCTCCCGGTTACTTCCGCGACCACGCGCGGGGCGTGAACAGAATCAGCATCGGGAACAGCTCAAGTCGTCCCAGCAACATATCCAGCGACAACAGCAACTTTGCCGCCACCGTCAGCCCGCCGAAGCTGCCGCCTGCCGTGACGCCGATCTTCCCAAGCCCCGGTCCGACGTTGTTCAGACACGACGCCACCGCCGAAAAGCAGGTCGCCATGTCCGACCCATCCACCAGCATGAGAAGAACGAGCGAGGCGGCGAAGATCACCATGTACAGGGCAAAATACGTATTGACCGCCCGCACGGTATCGTCGTCCACCACCTTGCCCTCGCAACGGAGCGGGTGCACCTCCCGCGGACGAAGCATCGCCCGGAACTCGCGCAGGCAGTTCTTGATGAGAATCATCAGTCGCCCGATCTTCAGCCCGCCGCAGGTCGAGCCGGTGCAGGCGCCGATGAACATCAGGAGCACCAGAAGCATTTGCGAAAATTGCGGCCACAGCTCGTAGTTGGCGGTGACAAAGCCCGTAGTGGACATAAACGAGGAGACCGAGAACGCCGCGTCGCGCAGAGCCGTTCCGAGGTGCTCGTACAGCGGGGCAATATTCCACGTAATCAGCGCGGTGAACCCGACGACCACGACGAGAAACCACCGGAATTCCTCACTGCGCGCCGCCTGCCGCACATGCCCGATCAGAATGAGATAGTACAGATTAAAATTCACCGAGAAAAGCAGCATGAAAACGGTGATGACCCAGTGAATGTAGGAGCTGGTGTAAGCGCCGATGGAGTCGTTCAGATTGGAAAATCCGCCGGTGCCCGCCGTGGAGAGCGCGTGCAGGAGGGCTTCGTAAAACGACATGCCGCCAAAGAGCAGAAAGACGACCTCCAGAACCGTCAGCCCGAAGTAGATTTCGTAGAGAATGGCGGCGGAGCGGCGGAGCGTTGCCACCACCTTGGAGGCGGTCGGTCCCGGGACCTCGGCACGCATGGCGTGCATGAGGCGGGAGGACTTGAAATCCTCGGACGGCATGATGGCAAGGACAAAAACCAGAACGCCCATGCCTCCGATCCAGTGCGTCAGGGCGCGCCAGAGCGCGATGCCGCGATCGAGATCGGCGGGAAACGTTCCGACGTCGCTGCCGAGGATGGTCGCGCCGGTCGTGGTAAAGCCCGAGACTGTCTCAAAGAAGGCGTCCACCGGGCTGTGGAGCGCGCCGCACAGAAGGAACGGGAGCATGCCGAACAGCGACTCGACGACCCACGACAGCCCCACGGCGAACAGCCCCGCGCGGGCGTCCATCCGGTCGCGGTGGGTCGGCGGGCGGAACGTCAGCGCGGTTCCGCCGAGCAGAAGCAGGGCGATCGGGATGGCGAGCGCGAGCGCCGAGCCTTCCCCATAGATCAGGGCGCACAGGTAGGGCAGGAGCATCAGAAGCCCCAGCGCCCGCATGATCTGCCCGATAATGTAGGTAATCCAACGAATGTTCATATGGTTTGCCTTCGCTCTCGCGTCTGCGAAAGCCTCCTTTTCCGGAATTTCGGCGGGGTCGGACGTCTCCCGTCCGGCTCAGGCGAGAATGTCGTTCAGCTCGCACATCTGGGTATTCGTCGTCACGACCACAACGCTGTCGCCCGGGTTGAGCGTCGTCGCGCCGTGCGGGTAGATCACCGTGTCCCCGCGCACGATCGAGGCGATCAGCGTGTTGGGCTTGAGGCGGAAGTCGGGCGACATGAGCGGCACGCCGCGCTTGCGGAAGTGCTCGTCCACGTCAAATTCCAGCGCCTCGGCGTGCCCGTCGCACAGCTTGTAGAGCGAGCGGATGCCGGTGGAGCGCGACGCTCCCTCCGGGTTCTCCCCGGGCAGGCGTACCTCGGTTCTTTTGCTGTTTTCCAGACCGCGCAGGTAACGGAGCACCGTGGCGGATGAAATCTGACGCGCGGAGACGGTGCAGTTGACACCGATCTGCGGGAGCATCCGGATGAACGACAGCCGGTCGATCTTGGTGATGACCTTATCCACGCCCCGCGTGCCGGCGAAGATCGAGACGATGACGTTCGCCTCGTCGTTTCCGGTCAGCGCGACGCAGGCGTCCATGTCCGTCAGCCCCTCCTCCTCCAGCATTTCGCTGTCGGTGCAGTCGCCCACGACGATGTGCGCGCGGGGGAGCAGGTCCGCCAGCTCCTGCGCCTTTTGCGTGTCCTTTTCCACAATGTGGGTGGCGATGTTCAGCCGGGCGAGGTGCTGGGCAAGATAATAGGAGATGCGCCCGCCGCCCATGACCATGACACTGCGGATGGGCTTGCCCATCAGTCCCAGCTTGCCGAAGAACGCCGAAAGATCGCTGTGCGAGGCGGTGATGCTGACCGTGTCGCCCGCGAGGATGGTAAAGTCGCCGCCGGGGATGTAAACGGCGTCGCCGCGCCGGACCAGGCAGACCAGCACCTGCACGCCGAACGTGGCTGTCAGATCGCGCAGCTTGCAGTCCGCGAGCGGATGCCCCTCGGAGATGTAGACCTCCGCCATGTCCACCTGCCCCTTGGCAAAAGCGTCGAGCTTGAGCGCGGCGGGGAAGCGGATCAGACGGGCGATCTCCTGCGCGGTGTCATATTCGGGGTTGACCACCATGTCGATGCCCAGATAGTTGCGCAAAAAGTCCTTTTCCCGCGAGTAGTCGGGGTCGCGGACACGGGCGATGGTGTGCGCCGCGCCGAGGCGCTTTGCCATCATACAGCAGACCATGTTCAGCTCGTCGGTGCCCGCCACGGCGATGAACAGATCGGCACTGTCCACCCCCGCCTCCATCTGGACGGAATGGCTGGCGCCGTTGCCCGCGACGCCCATGACGTCGTACTGATTGACCACGCGGTTGATGAGCGCGGGGCTCTGGTCGATGACCGTGACGTGATGTCCCTCGCCCGATATGTAGCGGATGAGAGTGTCGCCGACCTTACCGTCGCCTACAATGACAATTTTCATTTCGATCCCATCGTCCCCGCGATGCGGAGACTCCCTTTCGGAGGTTTTGTGTCCCCCTATTATAATACATTCTTCCAAAAAATGCAAGAGGCGGTGTGCGACAGCTTTCGCGTCGCCGCGCGCATGGGGAAAACGCCGCGCGCGACGCCTCACCCTTCCCCCGAAAAACCGACGGATGGGAAGCGCCCCGCGCGTAAAAAAGAGCCATCGGATGCCGCACAAAACGTACGACAGCCGACAGCTCGGGAGGATTTTTACTTTCGGGAGGGATCCCGCTTGGGGATCAGAGCCAAAACGACCAGGGCAATGGCGACAATGACAATGATGGCAATGATCCAGCCGAGCACGCCGGAGGCGTTCCCGGTCGCGGTGTCGGTGCTGTCGCCCGCCGTGTTTCCGCCGGCGGTGTTGTCACCGGCGGTCGCCCCGTCCATGGGAGCGTTGTTGCCCGCAACGCCGCCGTCTCTCGCCGTTCCGTCCGCGCCGTGGGGCGCGATGTCGTCAGGCGTGGTGGCGTCGGGGACGGTCGAGCGGGGCGTTGCGCCGTCGGGCATCGCACCGTCGGGTGCGGGGAACATGCCGCCGCGTTGCGGAGCGTCCGCGCCGTGTGTCCCGTTGCCGATGAATCCGTCGTCGTCCGTGACAATGCCGCGGTTCAGATCGCTTTCGACACGCCCCGCCTCACGTCCGCTCATCTGACCGTGAATCATGTCCGTCGTCTCACGGGCGGACGTCGCGCCGATGCCCGGTGCGAGCATCAGCAAAAGCGCGCACACCGTCAGTACGGTGAGGAGCAACGCTGTGTTCTGGTCCCTTCTCCAAGGTGTTTGTCTCATACCGTCCGATTCCTTTCTTGACGGCGGCGCGTGTTCTGCCGCCGTCGGGATGGCGCTGTGTCCGTGCGTCGATGGGACGGAGCGCGCGCCTTGTGTTTGACAGCCGCCGGGAGATCCGTCCGCTCCTCTCACGGATGCGCGGCGGCGTGTCCCTGTGGTGTCGCTCTTAGTATTCGCCGCGCGCCGCGCCTTATTCTCCCGCGCTCCATGGCAAAAGTTTGCAGAAATGCACGCGCAGCGCGCATAATTCCGGAGAAAAAAGCAAAAAACTTCAAAAAAATGTGAAAAAGATGCGCAATCGGCTTGACAGATGCCAAATGGCGTGGTATAATAGCCATACCTCTGCGTGGCAGGCTTTTTTTGTCGTGTTCCGCGCCACCCGGTTTCGGGGGAGCACGCGTGTGTCGGCGGAGGGAGGTACACATGCCCCGGCTTTGTAACGGTGGGCAAATTTATCATAGGAGGTGCCGATAAGTATGGCGAACGAAGCAAGAGTCAAGGTAACTCTGGTGTGCACTGAGTGCAAGCAGAGAAACTATGACACCAAGAAAAACAAGAAGAATGACCCGGATAGAATCGAACTGAAGAAGTATTGCCGCTTCTGCCGCAAACACACGACTCATAAAGAGTCCAAGTAATTCGAGGGAGGTTATTTCATGGAAGAAAACGAAAAGAAGACCTCCGAGCTTGACGAGAAGAACGCCCCCGCCAAGGCGAAGAAGAAATCCGCAAAGGAGAACGGCAAGCCGTCTCTCTTTGCCCGTATCGCCGCGTTTTTCCGCAGCTATCGGAGCGAAGTGAAGAAGATCGTCTGGAGCCCCTGGAAGCAGGTGCGCAAAAATTCTCTCGTTGTTATCGTTGTGGTCGTCGTTCTCGCGGCGGTCGTGTGCTTGCTCGACTTGGCGTTCTCTCAGGGAATTCTGACCCTGGGCTCGCTGATCTGAGGCAGTGTCATGAGCGATATCAATGAAATGAACGTTGGCCCACGCTGGTATGTGGCGCACACCTACTCGGGCTACGAAAACAAGGTAAAAACCAGTCTGGAAAAGATCATCGAAAACCGCGGACTGGGTCACCTGATCTATGACATCCGGATCCCGGTGGAAAAGGTGATCGAAAAGAACGGGGACGTCGAAAAGGAAGTCGAATATAAGATCTTCCCCAGCTACGTCCTTGTGAAAATGACCATGACGGATGAGAGCTGGCACGCGGTGCGTAACATCACGGGCGTGACAGGCTTTGTCGGACCCGGCTCGCGCCCCACGCCCCTGACGGACGAGGAGGTCGCGGCGCTGAATATTGAAGAGGCGGTTCGCGTAGAGCTGTCGTTCAAGGTCGGCGACGAGGTGGACATCGTCAGCGGGTTGTTTGAGGGTTACAGCGGCGTCGTCCAGACCATCACGGACGACAAGAAAACGGCTACCGTTCTGGTCAGACGCGGTCGCCGCGACATGCCCGTCGAGCTTGAAACGGAGGTCCTCCGCAAGAGAGCGACGGCGTGAGGCAGTCTCTGACCGTTACCGTGCGTGCGTGAATTGCCGCGCATCACGGGTGGGAGGGAGAAAATTTGAATTCTCCCGCGCAGACCACATATGGAGGTGTATTTAACATGGCAAAGAAAATTATGGGTTATATCAAATTGCAGCTCCCCGCAGGCAAAGCAACTCCTCAGCCGCCTGTCGGTCCTGCCCTCGGTGCATACGGTGTGGCTATCCCCGTCTTCACCAAGGAGTTCAACGAGCGTACCAAGAATGACATCGGTCTGATCATCCCGGTCGTCATCACCGTGTACGCCGACCGTTCCTTCACCTTTATCACCAAGACGCCCCCCGCGCCCGTGCTCATCAAGAAGGCATGCGGCATCGAGACGGCTTCCGCTACGCCGAACAAGACCAAGGTCGCTAAGATCACGCGCGAGCAGGTGAGAAAGATCGCCGAAACCAAGATGCCCGACCTCAATGCCGCTTCGATCGAAA
Organism: uncultured Eubacteriales bacterium; assembly: GCA_934476315.1. Lineage (GTDB taxonomy): Bacteria > Bacillota > Clostridia > Oscillospirales > CAG-272 > SIG644. The sequence goes on along the minus strand of CAKSNQ010000058.1, from coordinate 2,274 downwards.
GCGCAATGAGCATGATCGCAGGCACTGCCCGTTCGATGGGTATTACGGTCGAAGACTGAGGAGGAACACGAGAATGGCTAAATTTGGTAAGAAATATTCGGACAGCGTAAAGCTGCTGGAGAAGAATAAGCTGTATGATCCCGCTGAGGCGCTGGCGCTGGTGTGCCAGACCTCCAAGGCGAAGTTCGACGAGACCATCGAGCTGCATATCCGCCTGGGCGTTGACTCCCGTCACGCCGACCAGCAGGTGCGCGGCGCTGTCGTGCTCCCGAACGGTACCGGTAAGACGGTCAAGACGCTGGTTTTCTGCAAGGGCGAAAACGAGCAGCTGGCGAAGGACGCAGGCGCGGACTACGTTGGCGGTATGGAATACGCCGAGAAGATCATGAAGGAGAACTGGTTCGACTTCGACGTCGTGATTGCTTCTCCCGATATGATGGGCGTCATCGGTCGTCTGGGTAAGGTCCTCGGTCCTAAAGGTCTGATGCCGTCTCCCAAGGCAGGTACGGTTACGACCGATGTGGCTCGTGCTGTCACCGAGGCGAAAGCCGGTAAGATCGAGTACCGTCTGGACAAGACCAACATCATCCACTGCCCGATCGGCAAGGCTTCCTTCGGCGCTGAAAAGCTGACCGAGAACTTCAACACACTGGTTGGCGCTGTCATCAAGGCAAAGCCGGCTACGGCAAAGGGTCAGTACATCAAGAGTTGCGTTCTCGCCTCGACGATGGGCCCCGGCATCAAGATCAACCAGGCAAAGCTGAGCTGAGTTTTCACTCGGTAAGTGGCTAAATTAAGGGGTTGTCGCGCTTGCGCGGCAGCCCCTTTTCTGTTCTGAAAAAATTTTTTGAAATCTCCCGACCTTTCATGCCCGCAATCGTTATATAAGTAGAACCGATCAAGGGCGCTCCCGATACCTCGCGCACGGAGTGACGGGAGCCTCCGGCGTCCGGTTCGCCAATTTGCAGCAATGCCGCGCCATCCGGGTGGTGTGTTTGCACGGTGTAGACCGAATCATTGTAACAAAAGAAGCTTGAAACATCATGAAAAAGTGGATTCTTGTACTGCTCGCTATCGTTATGGCGCTGAGCGTCCTTGCCGAGGCATCCTACGAGGGAGAGGACAGCGAGGGCGAGGCAAAGCCGGCGGCGTCCGAATATGCCAAGATCGACGCGGCAGTCAAGGAAATTTCGGTAAAAATCTGACCAATCTCGCCGTTGTTCCCGCCGATGAAGGCAAGGGCGGCGGACTGATTCCGCCTGAGGAGACGGGTACCGGTGACTTTGTAATCGGAGGCTGAGTATGGTCTTTTCCGGTCTGACCTTTTTGCAGTATTTTCTGACGTGCGTTCTGGTCGTATACTATCTTGTGCCCAAGGCGTGGAAAAATACGATGCTTTTCGTGTTCAGCCCGGTTTTCTACGCGGGGGACGAGTCGATCTGCGTGGGGTTGCTGATCTGCGAAAAGCTGTTCCTGCTCAAGTGCCTGAACCGCCTCCCCGCCGCCGTCGGGCATGTGTACACATCGCTTTGCGTGGCGATCGGTTGGGTGCTGTTCGTCTTTGAAAATTTCGGGGCGGGATTTGCCTACCTCAAGGTCATGTTCGGCTTCGGCGGCACCTTGGCAAACAACCCCTCGCTGTATCGGCTTTTGTCCTGCGCGCCGTTGCTTGTGGTCTGCGCGGTCGCGGCAACCCCGCTGAGAGCGCGCTGTGCCGAACGGATTCTCCGGATTCCGAGCCGGGTCTTGCCGGCTGGGCTGGAGGTGGGCGGCGTTGCCGCCGTCTCCCTGCTTTCCGTCGCCTACCTTATCTGATATGCACCACCAAAAGTGTCTGACTTTGGGGGTGCATCACAGATGCCGAGGGCTTTTTTGTTTACACGGCATCGGAAAATCCCGTGGCACCCTTGACACGCGGCGGTATCTGTGGTATACTACGGGGTGGACGGTTTGCCGCCTGACGGATTCCGCACAATTTCATAGTCCCGTTGCATACGGAGGTGTACTCAAGTGGCCGAAGAGATCAGTCTTGAAATCTTAGTCAGCCGCGCGATGATGCAAGATGCAGAACTCCGAAAGAGGTTCAAAACACGCCGTTTTCAAGACGGTAAAATATCTGTCCGAAATGATCTCTATCGAGAATTCTAAAGGCGAGAAAAATCACAATTAAATAGCAAACACGGAGGGTTATCGAAGCGGTCATAACGAGGCGGTCTTGAAAATTTGCGAGCACAGCGGTCGCAAAAACCTTGAAAAGCCTTGCAACACCTGACT
>CAKSNQ010000057.1 GCA_934476315.1 uncultured Eubacteriales bacterium | reverse complement strand
CCGATTGAGCGGTTTCCCTGACGTTTCTCGATAATTTTTTCCAGACCGTCAAACGCACCGCCGCAAATAAACAGGATGTTTTCCGTGTTGATCTGAATAAACTCCTGATTCGGGTGTTTTCTGCCGCCCTGCGGAGGGACATTGGATACGGTGCCCTCGAGAATCTTCAGAAGCGCCTGCTGTACACCCTCGCCGGACACGTCGCGTGTAATCGACGGGTTTTCACTCTTGCGGGCGATTTTGTCGATCTCATCAATATAGATGATGCCACGCTCGGCAAGTTCTACATTGTAGTCTGCCGCCTGAATGAGACGCAGGAGGATGTTTTCCACGTCCTCGCCCACGTAGCCTGCCTCCGTCAGTGTTGTGGCGTCGGCGATGGCGAAGGGAACCTTCATCATTTTCGCGAGTGTTTGTGCAAGATAGGTTTTACCCACGCCGGTCGGTCCAAGCAAAAGAACATTGCTTTTCTGCAACTCGACCTCCGACGATGCGACGTCAGTGCTTGCCTTGTGGCGACCGTGCTGACCGTTTCCCTTGGTCGTCTGCTTGGAAAGAATGCGCTTGTAATGGTTGTAGACCGCCACGGAGAGCGTGATTTTCGCGTCATCCTGACCGATGACATACTCGTCGAGCCCCGCCTTGATCTGCTGGGGCTTCGGAAGCTCTGAGAGCGAGAGGACAGGGAGGTTTCCCTGATTTGCGTGCGCAGTGTTGCGCGCATCCTCCATGCCGCCGTTTCCGAACGTTTCGTCGATCAAGTCCTCGCAGGCGTCAACGCAGAAATCGCAGATATAAAGCCCGGTCGGTGCGGGAATCAGAAAATTGACCTGTTGCTCGCTTCTGCCGCAAAAGGCGCAATGTCTCAATTCAGGCGTGTGCTTGCCCTTATCATTATTGTTTGCCACGGTTAAGGCCACGGCTTTCGCGGGGATGCGAAAGCCTCCTTTCTTGTGAAATATGGGACGCGCACGCCCCTTTTGGAACGGTATCGGCGCCGCCGCTTGATGGGCGGGACCGGAATCGGTTGGAATTGAAATCAGTCTCTGTTGGCGATGATTTTGTCGATCAGACCGTACTCCAGCGCCTGCTTTGCGGTCATGAAGTTGTCACGCTCGGTATCCCGTGCGATTTCCTCCACAGGACGTCCTGTGTTTTCCGCGAGAATACGGTTCAGATTGTCTCGCGTGCGCAGAATTGCCTCTGCGTGAATTTTGATGTCTGTCGCCTGACCCTTGGTACCGCCGAGGGGCTGATGGATCATAATCTCGCTGTTCGGCAGGGCAATGCGCTTGCCCTTAGCGCCGGAGGAGAGCAGAAATGCGCCCATGCTTGCCGCCATACCGATGCAGATGGTCGACACATCGCATTTGATAAAATTCATCGTGTCGTAGATCGCCATTCCCGCGGTGACAGAGCCGCCGGGGCTGTTGATATACAGGCTGATGTCCTTGTCCGGATCCTGCGCTTCAAGAAACAGAAGCTGTGCCACGACAAGCGACGACGTTACATCGTTAACCTCATCCGCGAGGAAAATAATGCGATCGTTCAAAAGCCGGGAATAGATGTCGTATGCGCGCTCGCCGCGGTTCGTCTGTTCAATGACGGTGGGGACGAGGGCATCACGCAGGGGAAAATCGTATTGCATCATAACAGTTCCTTTCTGTCCGTTCGGGCGATATCTCTCTGTTGGTTCATTTGGATTTCTTTGATGAAATTGCCCGGCAAATTCGGTGTGCCGGGCAATTTTGTCTCTCATTTATTGGTGCTTTCGGTTTCTGCGGATTCCGCCTCGGACTTTTCCTCCGACTTAGGAACGATCACAGCCTTTTCCTTGACCAGCTCCATCGCCTTTTTGACCTTCATGTCGGCGATAATCGCGTCAGCGGCAACCATTTCCTTGACTTTTTCCACGTCCATATTATATGCCTTGGCGATGCTTTCAAATTCCTCTTCCACCTCGGCATCGGTGGGAACAATGTTCTCCAGGGACGCGATCTTTTCCAAAGCAAGGCGGCACTTGACCTGGTTTTCTGCCTGCGGGCGGAGCTGCTCACGCAGTTTTTCCAGCGTCAGACCGGTATATTTGAAATATGTGTTGAGATCCATGCCCTGCATGCGGAGTCTGTTGTCGTAGTCGCGGACGAAGTTTTCGGTCTCCTCCACGAACATCGGCTCGGGAATATCCGCGACCAGCTTATCCATCAGCGCGTGCATCAGCTCATCCTCAAAGGCGGCGTTTGCGCGGGACTCGTGCTGCTTCTCCAGTTTTGCCTTCCAGTCGGCACGGTATTCATCCACAGTGTTAAATTCGGAAACATCCTTCACGAAGTCATCGTCCAGCTCGGGAAGCTCGATCTTCTGGAGCTTCTTGATCGTGACCTTGAACACTGCTTCTTTGCCGGCAAGGTCCTCTGCGTGGTATTCCTTGGGGAAGGTCACGTTGACGTCGAAACTGTCGCCCGTCTTGTGACCGACGATCTGCTCTTCAAAGCCGGGAATGAACGAGCCGGAGCCAAGCTCAAGCGCGTAATCCGTTCCTTTTCCGCCCTCGAACGGAACACCGTCCGCAAAGCCCTCGAAATCGATCGTAGCGGTGTCGCCGTTCTCGGCGGCGCGATCCTCGATGTCGATCTCGCGGGAATTCCGGTTGCGCACACCGAAGATTTCGTTGTCAATCTCTTCCTCGGTAACAGGAGCGACATCCTTGTGAGCCTCAATGCCGAGGTAATCCTTGATTTCAACCTCGGGCTTAATATAGACGGTAGCAGAGAAGACGACGCCGCCGTCATCGCAGGAGACAACATCAAATTCTGGCTGACCGACCACATCCAGTGCCGCTTCTTTGACCGCATCCGTGTACGCCTCGGGAAGAATTGCGTTGAACGCACCATCATAAAAGACGCCCTTGCCGTACATTCTCTCGACAACCGAGCGGGGGGCCTTTCCCTTACGGAAGCCGGGGATATTCATGCTCTTTACCTGCTTGCGGTACTCTTTTTCAACGGCGGCGTCGAAAATTTCTTTTTCGACCTGGAATTTGAGGACATACTGTCCCTTTTCGTTTTTGTTGTTTTCGATCAGTGTCATTTTTTTCTCCTTTGGCTTTTGTCATTTGGCACGCAAAATGGCTTTTGACTGGAATTTACATACATCCCATATTGTAACTGTTTTTTTTCGAAAAGTCAAGACTTTTTTTCGTTTTTATGTGTGGTTTGCGCAAAAAACGGCAAAATCAGCCGGATTGCACAAGAAGCGGCGTGAAGTTGAGGTGGTCGGCGGTGCACAAGGTAAACTGAATTCCATCTGCCACGAGCGGGCGGGTTGACAGATTGCCGCTGTGAATGTGTCCGAAATAGCAGCGCCGCACACCGTACTCGCGAAGTACCGTCATAAATTCCTCGCATCGGAAATCCGCCCAGAGGGGAGGAAAGTGCAGAAAGGGAACAAGCTCCGGAGCCGAATCGTCCGCCGCGCGCAGCTTTCGCCCGGCGTCCAGCGTCATGCGCAGGCGAAGCGTTTCGCGATTGACGATTTTTTGGTAATCCACCTCGCCGACGGTATTCTGAAGGCGTTGGTCGTTGAACCATCCGCGTGTACCGCAGACCGCGATTTTGCCGACAAGATAGGCGTTGTTATAGAGAAAACGGAGAGAGCTCCAGCCGTTTTCCTCCAAAAAGCGGTACATTTTGGCGGCGGTCGTCCAGTAAAAATCATGGTTGCCTTTTCCGAGTAGCTTGGTTCCCGGAAGAGCGTCAAGAAAGGCAAAATCCGGGGCGGCTTCCTCCAGCGTCATTGCCCAGGAAATATCTCCCGGCAAAACGACCGTGTCCTCGTCGGTAACGAGTGCACGCCAGTTTTTTTCCATGCGGCTGACATAATCTCTCCACCGCGGACCGAAAGCCTCCATAGACTTTCCCGCGTTGCGTCCGGACAGATGCGGGTCGGACAGAACGTACAACGCCATACAGAGTCTCCTTTCAGTCGGGGTAGTATAATTTGCGGGGGGCGCGGGAATGATAGCAATGCCGCGCCAAAAGCAGTCCCGACGGGAAGTGAATTTGTCGTGGCAAAACCGGAAAAATCCCAGAAAGGATGCTTTTGCGTCATGTAAAGGCAATGGTTACAACCAATGAGTGAGCATGAGAACAGCGCCTGCTGCCACGAAAAGAAGCACATCAAGGGAATCGTCTGCGACGTAAGCAACTGCGTGCACCACGACTGTGACACGTACTGCACCGCCGACGAGATCGCGGTCGGTCCCAGCTTTGCGACCAACTCTACCGATACGGCTTGTGCTACTTTCCGTCAGAAGGCAGAGAACTGATTATAAATTGAGCATAGCCTGACAGGAAATATTTCCATCATCCGAGGTTGGAGAACTTCACGACGGAGCTTCTGTCGGGTTGAGGTGGTGTAAAGGCTCTTTTACACCGCCTTTTTCTATGCCCGCTTGCGCGGGGAATCAGCGGATGGACAGAAAGCGGCAAACTTCAGAGAGCATGTCTTGGGTTTCAATGGTCTTGTCAAACCGAACCGTGCGCTGTGCCAGCCCGCGCAGAGGATAGGGAATTTCAACGCCGGTTTTCTCTTCCAGTTGATCGAGCGCCGCCAGATCGTTCACCGGCGCAACGCCGGCGATAGCGCGATAGACATTGTTGGCAAACTTATAGGGGCTTGCGGTAGAGGCAACGACCATCGGCACGCGATCTCCGAGCTCAGCACGATAGTGTCCGGCACAGAAAAGGGCAACTGCCGTGTGCGGGTCGCTCAGATAATTCCGGGTGCGATAGTAGTCCGCGATGGTCATGGCAGTCTGCGCTTCATCGGCAAAATAACCGACGAAATCGCGGTCGATCATGGCTTTGACATCCGCGTCGATGGTGTAGCGCCCGTTCGCGTTCAACTGCTTCATGTAGCCGGCGGTGCGCTCGCTTCCCGCGGCGAAATACAACAGACGCTCCAGATTGCTGGAAATCAGAATGTCCATGGACGGGGACATGGTCAGATGGAAGAGGCGGTTGCGGTCGTATGTTCCCGTGCGTAGAAAATCCGTCAGCACGCAGTTGCTGTTGGAAGCGCAGATCAGTTTGCCGATCGGAAGTCCCATGCGCTTGGCAAGATACGCCGCGAAGATATTACCGAAGTTTCCCGTCGGCACGCAAACGTCAAAGTGCTCGCCGCTCTTCAGCCCGCCGTTGTTGGTCAGATCGCACCAGGCGGAAATGTAGTAGGCAACCTGGGGGAGCAGTCTGCCCCAGTTGATGGAGTTGGCACTGGAGAGAACGTATCCGGCATCGGACAGCTTCTCGTGTGCGTCGGCGTTTCCGAAAATCTGTTTGACTCCGGTCTGAGCGTCGTCAAAATTGCCGCGGATGGCAAAAACGCAAACGTTCTCGCCTGTTTGCGTCGCCATCTGGAGGCGCTGAACATGGCTCACGCCGTCCACGGGGTAAAACACAACGATCTTTGTCCGATCGACATCCCGGTACCCTTCAAGCGCCGCCTTACCGGTGTCGCCGGAGGTCGCGACCAAAATGAGCGCGGTCCGTGTCTCTCCCGTTTTCACGAGGGCGCGGGAGAGCAGACGCGGCATCACTTGCAGCGCCATATCTTTGAACGCGGCGGTCGGACCGTGCCAAAGCTCCAGCGCGTACATATTGTCACTCAGCGGGACGAGCGGTGCGGCGCCGCCCGGGAACGCGGCATCCCGATACGCCGCGCGGCAGTCGGCGAGCAATTCCTCGTATGTGTAATCATCCAGAAACATCCGCATGATTTTTGCGGCGCGGGTTGCGTAATCATCACCGCGAAGCTCTGTGAGAAAATCCTCCGTCAGCGTCGGGAGCATTTCCGGGACGTACAGTCCGCCGTCATCGGCAAGCCCTTGTTTGATTGCTTGCGCGGCGGTAACGCCCGCCAGCTTCTCTTTATCTCGGGTACTGTAATATTTCATGCGAAAAACCATGGCTTCCGCCTCGGCGAAAGCATCCTTTCTTTGGATTTTGGATACTGATATGTCGTCCTGTATATCCGGCGCGAGCGGTGTTTCCGTGGAACCGGAATTAAAGATATTGCCTGATAAAGCGTGCGGCGTTGGCAAAGAAAATATTGTTGATCTGCCGCTCCGTGTAATTGTGTTTCGCCATACATTCGGCGAGAAGGGGAAGATCGGCAATGGTGCGGATACCCTCCGGCGTCGGGGCACCGTCCCAGTCGGCACCGATCGAGACGTTTTTTTCTCCGCCCAGGGCAAGATAGTATTCAATGTGGCGGAAAACATCCTCCACGGTGGCGGGGTGGTTCTGAATGTCGCAGAGGTGCGGAGCGCACAGGTTGATGCCGACCAGCCCGTCAAGCTGTTGTAGAGCTTTAAAGTGGCGGTCACGGAGATTGCGCGTGTGTGGGTACACGCCGTATGCATTGGAATGAGTTGCCAGAACGGGTTTACCTGCCTCCGCCGCGAGTGACAGAACCTGTTCGGCGCTCTGCTCGCCGGCGTGGGAGATGTCCGGGACTATTTCAAGCTCAAAACAGCGCTTTACGACAGATACACCAAAATCTGTCAGACCGTCGGAGGTATCGTGCGAACCGCCGATGCAGGTGTTTCCTCCCCAAAGCAGGGTCAGCGCACGGACGCCGCGTCGACGAAGCTCATCCAGTCGCGTCAGGTCTCCGCCGAGCAGTCTTGCATCTTCAACCGCCGGGATTGCCGCACATCGGGACTCGTTCCAAAGCCTGTCGAGGTCGGCTCCTGTTCGGAGCAGAGCGATTTTGTCGGAAACGTCCGGATTTTTAAGTTGACCGGAGAAAAAATCCGAAATATGTAAATAATTTTGGTATGCCGCATCGTCGTCCAGCCGACGGTCGCTCCATATGGCAAAAAATTGTGCGTAATGCGGGTAGACCTGTGCGTTCCGGAGGGAAACCGCGAGGTCATTTTGCAGAATCGTCTGCCCTCGGCTATACATTTCGTACGCTGTGTCGCAATGCAGGTCAATATAGGGTGGAATCGGCAAAGCGAGCCTCCTTTCGCACCTGTCCGGTGTCGTTATTTTCATCGTACGCCGAAAGCGTTGCGGATGTGCTCAATGTGAAGAATCTGCCGGAGGTATCCCTCCCGGTCGGTCTGTGCCAGCACTTCAACGACGTCAAAGCGCGGTTGACGCACCTCCTCCGGATGCTCACGCAGATATCCCTGCGCCGCGGCAATGAGGTTTTTTTGCTTGGTCAAATCCACAGCGCGGGCGGGTCTGCCGTAGTACCCGGCGGAGAGAGGACGGTACGAGCGGGCTTTGACTTCCACAAAAACGATAAAATCATCGTCCGCCGCGATGAAGTCAATTTCCTGGTGACTGAAACGATAGTTCCGTTCCAGTACAGTATATCCCCTTTGAGCAAGAAAGTCCACAGCAATTTGCTCACCCGCTTTCCCCAGAAGCGCGCCCGATTTATTCATGGTTGTTCTCCGGCACTCCGTGCTTGAAATCAAGAATCCAGGAGGGAAGCGCTGTGCGACGGTCGGAGGTGGATGGTTTTTCCTCGGGAGGAAAGCGCCAGCTTTGCGGAAGATGCGCCGAGTGGATGTCCTCGGGGGAGGGGGCGGTATCGACGTCATCCACGTCGGGATTCAGAAAGCGAATAAAACGTCGGCGATAGATCGGAGCGGGACCGTATTCCCGCAGTGCCGCCATGTGCGCCGCCGTTCCGTAGCCTTTATGCCGGGCGATGCCGTATTGGGGGTACTTCGCATCCAGCTCCAGGCACATCCGGTCCCGGGCGACCTTGGCGAGCACCGACGCCGCCGCAATGCAGGAAACCTTGGCGTCGCCATGGATTACAGCACGTGCCGGCAAGGGAAAATCCCGATCGACATTTCCGTCGATCAGCGCGGCGTCTGGACATGGGAACAGCCCGTCAATGGCGCGGCGCATGGCAAGCAGGGAAGCCTCCAGAATGTTGAAACGGTTGATTTCCTCCACGCTCGCCTGTGCGATACAATAGGTCAGCGCCGTCGAGCGGATCTCGTCAAACAACCGCTCACGGCGTTTGGCGGTCAGCTTCTTTGAGTCGTTCAGCCCGTCGATCGCTATCCCCTCCGGCAGAATACAGGCGGCGGCAACGACCGGACCGCACAACGGACCGCGCCCGGCTTCGTCCGCACCGCAGATCAGCGTGAAGTGCCCCTCGCTTTTGTAGAGTGCCTCTAATTCTTCAGTCGGCTGACGCTGTGTCTGGCAACTCATAGGTGCTCCTCCTCGCTCTCCTCCCCGGACTCCGCGACGCTTGCGCTTTTTGTCGGCAGAACATCCAAGGTAATGCGTCCGATTTTCGCGGAACGGAATTCCTCCAGCAACATATTCGCAGTGCGCTCGGCATTGACCTCCCCGCCGGAGATGAGAAAACCGCGACGC
>CAKSNQ010000056.1 GCA_934476315.1 uncultured Eubacteriales bacterium | reverse complement strand
GCTCTGCGGAGCGCGAGGAGGGCTACGCGCCCTCCACTGCGCCGCCTTTTGAAAAAGGCGGGCGAAAACTTTGGAGAGAGACAGCGAAACTCTGTGAGAGGGCGGGCGAAAACTGAAAAGAGGGATAGCTAAACCCTTTGGAAATCTAACGGCGAGTAGCCATTCCCTCTATTTAAGTTTTTGAAGGGTGTGGGAAACTTTTTCCCAAAAAGTTTCCCACGTCGTCCCTTTATAACCTATCGGCAAAGGAAGTGGCGAGCGCGTCGCACCGTTCGTTGTACGGGTGCCCGTTGTGCCCGCGCACCCAGACAAAAGTCACGTCGTGAATCTCCAGCAACCCCAGGAGCGTCTCCCAAAGATCGGCATTGAGGGCGGGCGACTTGTCCGCTTTACGCCAGCCGCGCGCGCGCCACGATGCCGCCCAGCCGCGCGTCACCGCGTCGATGACATATTTGGAATCGGAGGTCAGCGTCACCCGGCACGGCTCCCGCAGGGCGCGCAAAGCCGAAATGACCGCCGTCAGCTCCATGCGGTTGTTGGTGGTCTGCGCCTCGCCGCCGCTCAGCTCCCGCTCGATGTCGCCGTACACGAGAATCGCGCCCCAGCCGCCCTTGCCGGGGTTGCCGCGGCAGGCGCCGTCCGTATAAATATCCACATGCTTCATAAAATCAGACTCCGTTCTATATTATAAAAAGAAAACCGCATCGGCAAAACGGCAGGAAAAAAGCCGCCCCGTCAGTCAACGGAAGCGGCTCTCGCGCGCGGACGACGCACTGGCGTCCTTCCGTCCGGCAAAGGTCAGCCAAATCAGCGACCACCGCCGGGGAGACGCGCTCCTGTCAAATCAGCCGACAATCGCGTACATGACGATCATGAAAACGGCAAACACAGACGCGATAACGACCGTCAGCTTGGACAGAATGTGATCCCACGTGCCCGACTTTGCCTTGCTGAAGAAGGTATCGGCGCCACCGGCAATCGTTCCGGAGAGACCGGTATCCTTGCCGGACTGGAGCAACACGGCGATAATCAGAAAGAGCGCCATGATGCAGGCAACAATGCCCATCGTGATTTCGATAGCAGACATATTTAAAATCCTCCAACTATAATTTCCGATTTCCGCCCCGCAAATCTCCGCGCACGCACGCGTGCGCGCGGGGCAAACTTTGAGCGTTACGGACATTATACCATATTGTCGGCAGGATTGCAAGACATTTTTGAAAAAACTTGCGTTTTTGCAGGCTTTTATCCGCGATGTGCGTGGGAATGTGCCCCGGTACCGCCTGCCGCGCCCGCTTTTTGCGCCCGGATCTGCGCACGCAGAGCATGCAAAGCGGCGTCCAGCCCGCCAACCTCGTCGATCAGCCCCAGCCCGACCGCCTCCGCGCCCTCCACGATACTGCCGATGTCGGTCGCCATCTCGTCGGGACGCATCATCAGCTCGGTCAGCTTCTGCTCGCTGATGCCGGAGTGGGAGACGATGAAGCGGGTGATACGCGCCTGCATATCGCGGAAGTGGCGGAACGTCTGCGGCGCGCCCAGCACCGTCCCGGAAATGCGCACGGGGTGGATGGTCATGGTCGCGCTCGGCACGATGAACGAACGCTTCGCCGCCACCGCCAGCGGCACCCCGATGGAATGTCCGCCGCCGAGCACCAGCGAGACCGTCGGCTTTTTCATGGACGCGACCAGCTCCGCGATTGCCAGCCCTGCCTCGACGTCGCCGCCCATGGTGTGCAGAACCAGCAAAACGCCATCCACCTCCTCGCTCTCCTCCAGCGAGATGAGCAGGGGAACCAGATGCTCGTATTTTGTCGTTTTCTGATTGTCCGGCAGGGTGAAATGCCCCTCGATCTGCCCGATGAGCGACACGCTCTGGATGGTTCCGTCGTCGCCCACCGCGCGCACGCTGCCCGAGCGGACAATGCTCGCCCACTCCCGCGCCACGGGATCGTTCCCGCCGCCGTTTCCGGCGTTTCCGCCGTTCCCGGCGCCGTCCGCGCCCCCGTTTTTTTTCGTCTCGTCCGTGCTCTGATTCATATTCGCCCGCCTCCGCCTCCCCGCCGCATTTTTCGACAGAGTTTTTTCAAAAATTTCTTTACATCGTCACCGGATTGTGCTATAATAACCGGGAATGGATGTTTCTACCCATCAGTTTGTAATTGTAGAGGAAAGGATCGTTATGGAAAACAAAATTCTCGTTGAAACCTCCGCCCGCCACGTCCATCTGACAGAGGAAGCGGTGGAGCTCCTGTTCGGCGCGGGTCACACGCTGACAAACAAGAAGGACCTCAGCCAGCCCGGGCAGTTTGCCTGCGAGGAAAAGGTCACGGTCACAGGTCCCAAGGGTTCGCTCAAGGCGAGCGTGCTGGGTCCCGTCCGCGCCGCCAATCAGGTCGAGCTGTCGCTGACCGACGCCCGCACCATCGGCATTGCCGCGCCCATCCGGGAGAGCGGTGACATCGCCGGCACGCCCGGATGCACGCTGGAGGGTCCGTGCGGAAAGATCGAGATCGCCGAGGGCGTCATCGCCGCTCAGCGCCACATTCACTTCAGCCCCGAGGAAGCCGAGGCGTTCGGCGTCGTCGACAAGCAGGTCGTCAGCGTCGCGCTCGACACCCCCCGCGCCCTGACCTTCGGCAACGTGGTCTGCCGCGTCAGCCCGAAGTTCAAGCTCGCCATGCACATCGACACCGACGAGTCCAATGCCGCCTGCGCTTCGGGCGTGGTCTACGGCACGCTCGTGAAGTAATCTCATTTCCCAGTTTTCCCCGACTGCGATCAAATTATTCTCCGCCGCGGCACGTTCCGGCGCGGAGAGGAAAGAGAGTTCCAACATGAAAATTTTGTTTCAGGGCGACAGCGTGACCGACGCGGGCAGAGACCGCGCCGACCCGCACCATCTGGGAGGCGGCTACCCCAAGTTTGCCGCCGAGTACATCCGCGCGGCGCGTCCCGACGTGGACTTTGAATTTCTCAACCTCGGCATCAGCGGCAACCGCACCGAGCACATTCTCGCACGCATGCAGTCCGACATCATCGACCTGCAACCCGACATTATGACGCTCATGATCGGCGTCAACGACGTCTGGCACCACTACGACTTCGGCGAGGAGCTCTACGTCTCCGCCGAAAAATTCGAGGAGAACCTGAGCACCATTCTGCGGGAGACCCGCGCGAAGACTCCGGCGCGCATCGTTCTGATCGAGCCGTTCATCCTGCCCGCCGAGGATAAGCTGAAGATGCTGCCGGAGCTGGATGAGAAAATCCGCATCATCCGCGCGCTCGCCCGCGAGTACGCCGACGCCCTGCTCCCGCTCCACGCGCTGTTCGCCGCCCGACTCGTCGGAGGCGACTGGCACACCTACTCCCCCGACGGCGTTCACCCGAACGACGAGGGCAGACGCTTTATCGCCGAGGAGCTGACACGGGTCCTCTGCCCCGTCATCGACCGGGTGAACGGACAGAAATAATTTCCGTCAAACAAAGAAAGTAACATAGAAAGGTATGGTCAAAAGCATGAACGATCACATCATTTACTCCGCCGAAGTGCAGAACATGTGCACAGTGGCAAAGGGTCCCAAGCACGGTCCCGCTCCCATTCCCGAAGAGGGCAAGTGGATCGAAGCAAAAGAGATCAAGGACATTTCCGCTTACACCCACGGCGTTGGCTGGTGCGCTCCCCAGCAGGGCGCCTGCAAGCTCTCGCTCAACGTCAAGGACGGTATCATTGAAGAGGCGCTGGTGGAGACCATCGGTTGCTCCGGTATGACCCACTCGGCGGCAATGGCGGCGGAGATCCTGCCCGGCAAGACCATTCTGGAAGCACTCAACACCGACCTGGTGTGCGACGCCATCAACACGGCAATGCGCGAGCTGTTCCTCCAGATCGTTTACGGACGCAGCCAGTCCGCGTTCTCCGAGGGCGGTCTGACCATCGGCGCCGGCATGGAGGACCTCGGCAAGGGCGCCCGTTCCATGGTCGGTACCATGTACGGCACGAGAGCCAAGGGTGTCCGCTACCTGGAAATGACCGAGGGCTACTGCACCCGCATGGCGCTGGATGCCGACGATCAGGTCATCGGCTATGAGTTCGTCAACCTCGGCAAGATGACAGACTTCATCAAGAAGGGCGACGATCCCACCACCGCCTACAACAAATCCATGGGTCATTACGGCAGATTCTCCGAGCAGGACGGCGCTGTCAAGTACATCGACCCGCGCAAGCAGTGAGCAAGGAGGAGACAAACAATGGCACTTTTTGAAAACTACGAAAGACGCGAGGCGAAAATTCTCGGCGTCCTGAAGAAATACGGCATCTCCTCCATCGAGGAGTGCAAGACCATCTGCGCCGACAAGGGCATCGACCCCTACACCATCGTGCAGGAGACCCAGCCCATCTGCTTTGAGAACGCAAAGTGGGCGTACACCGTCGGCTCCGCCATCGCCATCAAGTCCGGCTGCAAGAAAGCCGCGGACGCCGCCGCCGCCATCGGCATCGGACTGCAGTCGTTCTGCATCCCCGGCTCGGTCGCGGAAAACCGTCAGGTCGGTCTGGGTCACGGCAACCTGGGCAAAATGCTGCTCTCCGAGGAGACCGAGTGCTTCTGCTTCCTGGCAGGTCACGAATCCTTCGCCGCCGCAGAGGGCGCCATCAAGATCGCGCTCAACGCCAACAAGGTCCGCGTCAAGCCCCTGCGCGTCATTCTGAACGGTCTGGGCAAGGACGCCGCCATGATTATCTCGCGTATCAACGGCTTCACCTTTGTGGAGACCGTGTTCGACCCCTACACCGAGGAAGTCCGTGTCGTCAGCGAGCACCCGTACTCGAACGGCCCCCGCGCGGCGGTCAAGTGCTACGGCGCGGACAACGTTCCCGAGGGCGTGGCGATCATGAAGCTGGAAAATGTCGGCGTTTCCATCACCGGTAACTCGACCAACCCCACCCGCTTCCAGCACCCCGTCGCGGGCACCTACAAGAAGTGGTGCGTGGAGAACGGCAGAAAGTACTTCTCCGTGGCATCCGGCGGCGGCACAGGTCGTACCCTGCATCCCGATAACATGGCAGCCGGTCCGTCCAGCTACGGCATGACCGACACCATGGGTCGTATGCACTCCGACGCGCAGTTCGCAGGCTCGTCCTCCGTTCCCGCACACGTGGAGATGATGGGACTCATCGGCATGGGCAACAACCCGATGGTCGGTGCGACAGTCGCCTGCGCCGTTGCTGTTGAAGAAGCGATGAAGGGCTGATCGCCCGCATCGGTACCTCCCCGGGGCTGTTAAGGAACTCAAATCTGAGTTTTTGACACCCCACGCCCCCTGTCACGCAAAATTTTCCGTAACCGGACAAAGGAGAGATTTCTATGATTAACAAGCTCGGCGTTCAGGCATATACCTTCCGCCAGTACTACGATGGCGAAAACGCAAACGAGGCGACGCTGGATCACGCCTTCCGCACGGTCAAGGCTCTGGGCTACGACGAGATTCAGACCGCGGGATTCGGTAAGATCGGGCTGGAGAAATACTGCGAGCTGGCGCACGCCGCCGGACTGACCATCGTCGGTACGCACTACGACTTCCGCGAGATGGTCGAGGACACCGACGAGGCAATGCGCAAGCACCGCGAAATTCTCAAGACCAACCTCATGGGCATCGGCAGCATGCCCCCCGAGGCGCGCACCGACCGCGAGGAGCTGTTCCGCTTCATCGACCGGGTCAACCACATCGCCGATAAGATCAAGGATTACGGCTTCAAGTTCACCTACCATAACCACCACTTTGAGTTCGTCCGCATCGACGGTGAAAAGACGGTCATGGACTACCTCTTTGAGGGACTGAACCCCGAAACCGTTTCGTTCTGCCTGGACACCCACTGGGTACAGCGCGGCGGCGGCGACCCTGCCACCTGGATCGGGAAGCTGGCGGGCAGAATCGACATTCTGCACCTCAAGGACATGAAGGTCGTCTACAAGGACGGCAAGATCGAGCCGATGATTACCGAGATCGGCGCCGGCAATATGGACTTTGACGGCATCATCGACGTCTCCGCCCGCACCGGCGTCAAGTACTACTGTGTAGAGGAGGACATCTGCCCCGGCGACCCGCTGGACAGCCTCAAGGTCAGCGCAGACTACATCAAGGCAAAATACATGGTCAAATAACCTTGCCATGACATGAACCGTAAACCCATAAGGGCGTCGCGCTTCGCGCGACGCCCTTATATTTTCATCAAAGCCCCCGGGGAACACTCGCCCGGGGGGGTTGTTGTATGGGAAGGGGCAGAAATTTGTTACACGCGCAAGAGATTTGAATAAGCACAGCTAATGGTCTCTGACAAAAAGCGGCATAAAAATTGCACCCGTCCTTGCTTCCGTGGATAGGTGCAGTCGCCCGGGCCGCGGCGTGCCGGCGTGAAAAAGGGGGTGTCGAAAACTCAAAATGAGTTTTTTAACCCCCCAGACTGAAGCCCCCGCAGGATGCGGGGGCTTCACAAATGTCGCTTTAATTATGCCGTTTTTCTCTTACGGATGATGAATACAACTACCGTTGCACCTGCTCCGAGAACAACGACACCGAGGATGATCCATACCCATACATTGGTTGAGCCGGTCGGAGGAGAAACGATCTCCGCCTCCACCGTAAATTTGGTGGTTGCATCGCCGTTTGCCGAACGGATGGTAAGGGTGTGTTCGCCTTCCGCAAGCGTCGCGAGGTAGCTTGCTTTCAGCTGAATGATGATACTGCCTTCGCGCTTTTCATAGTTCTCGGCAGCAATGGCCTTGCCGTCCACCAGCACTTCGACAAAGTCGGAGAATGCCGCGTCGGACTTGAAGGTCAGATCGTTTTCGCCGCCCTTGTTCCACTTGGCATTTCTGCCGTCCATGATACTCGGCGCGAGCTTGTCGATGGCAACGGCTGCCTTCTTATAAGCGCAGACCTTGCATTCCTCATGCTTTGCTCCGGCTTCGGTGACAGTGGCTTCCTTGTCAATCTTCCATTCAAAAGCGTGTTCTGCTTCGTCGCCTTTCGTTTTGCAGACCGTGCATTCGTGCCAGTGCTTACCGTCATTGTTTACCCATTTGGTTTCCCAGGTGTGTGCCAGTGCCTCACCGGACTCAAAGGTTTTGGTACCCTTTTCACCGCAAGAGCAGGAGTAGTAGTATACTGCCTTTGCCGTGCAGGTGGCAGCGGACTTGAGGTACTTCGCATCGGTATTCTTTTCAGTGTAGCTGTGAACATGACCGATTGCTTCTTTGATCACATAACCGCAAACCGTACAGGTCTGAGGTGTTGTCTCGGTTGCTGCCGCACCGGGTATATGAGCCGCCTCGTCTTTCTTGTTTCCGCAGACGGAGCATTCGTGCCAGTGCTTTGAACTGTCTGTCGACCATGTGGTTTTGTAGTTATGCGGCGCGAGATCGCCGTATTTCTCACCGCAGATCGTGCAGGTCGCCTGTTCCGTGCAGGTTGCCGTGCCGCCTGTGTGGTTGGTCATCTTTCTGCCGCAGACATCGCAGTTATGATTATTGTTTGCATCGACGTGTGCCACCTCGTCTTTCTTGTTTCCGCAGACGGAGCATTCGTGCCAGTGCTTTGAACTGTTTGTTGACCAGGTGGTCTTGTAGCTATGCGGCGCGAGATCGCCGTATTTCTGACCGCAGATGGTACAGGTCGCCTGTTCCGAGCAGGTTGCCGTGCCGCCCGTGTGGTCGGACGTCTTCTTGCCGCAGACATCACAATTGTGGTCGTTGTTCGCGTCTGTGTGCGCCGCCACATCCTTCTTATCTCCGCAGACGGAGCACTCATGCCAATGGTTTGCATCGTCGGTCGACCACTCGGTCTTGTAGTTGTGAGCCGCGAGATCGCCGTACTTCTGACCGCAGATCGAGCAGGTCGCCTTTTCCGTGCAGGTTGCCGTGCCGCCTGTGTGGTCGGACGTCTTCTTGCCGCAGACATCACAATTGTGGTCGTTGTTTGCGTCTGTGTGCGCCGCCAAGTCTTTCTTATCTCCGCAGGTGCACTCGTGCCAATGGTTTGCATCGTCGGTTGACCACTCGGTGCTGTAGGTATGTGTATGAGTCTTATCCTCCCAGATTGCATATAACGTAACATCGCCTGTAACGTTATAGGTTGTGCCTTCGATTACCGCGCCCGAAGCATCGGTTGACCATCCCTTGAACTGCTTGTCGGCAGGTGCCGTGAAGCCGTTTGCGGGGAGCGTATAGGCGCCTGCGGGAACGCCTGTGACATCCGCCATTGTTCCCGTACCGCCGTTTGCATTGAATTTGACGGTATATGTTGTGACGGGGCCTGCCACAGAGACCGTGCCCGCCTGCGTGGTGAGAGCTACTCTCTCCTCATCGCGGTTGACAGCGTCGGCTACGAGAAAGTCTATCGTGTAGTTGCCTGCCGTCGCTGTGCTTTTTACCTCAAATTTCAGCGTGACGAGCGTGCCGTTTCCGGTTGCGTTTGTCGTGCCGG
>CAKSNQ010000055.1 GCA_934476315.1 uncultured Eubacteriales bacterium | reverse complement strand
GGGTCATCGGCGGGGGTCTGCCCCGCCGCCCTCCCCAATGCGCCAAAGCGCCGCGTTGTTGCGGCGCGACGCGCATCAAAGCCTTGGAATGGAGGGCGCGGGGGGAGCAACCGGCGGCGTTTGAGCCGGTTCTTCCCCCACATCCTGCACCGGAGACTCTAACTAAAACTACAAGTCAACAGCAACTGAAAAGCATCTGCTATTTCTTGCCGTTTTAACGCTTTTAGCCGCTTTTTCTTTGACACCGCAGGCGCAAAGAAAACCGATTGCCGCGGCAGTACCCGCCGCGGACAATCCCAAAAAGAAACGCCGCAGGATTTCGCCGCCTGCGGGTGCCGACAAGGGCTTCGCGCCCTCAACCTGCCCGCTCGCGGGCGAACGCCTTTTGAAAAAGGCGGGCGAAAACTTTAAAAAGAGACGGCTAAATCCCATATGTCGCCCTGAATGTCGCACCTTGGCAAATTATGTCGCAGGTTTTGTCACCCCTCACACCCCCCATTTCCCGGAAAAACACAAAATTTTCATAAAAAATCCGCAAAATTCTTGACAAACGAAAAGAAATTGTATATAATAAGGTTTGTCATTGTGTAAAAGCGTCACGCCGCGTGGCGGATCGCTTCCGAACTCGTTGATAAGGAGGTACTACCCATGCTCAGAACTTACCAGCCGAAAAAGCGTCAGAGAAAAAAAGAGCACGGTTTTCGCAAGAGAATGAAAACTGCCGACGGCAGAAACGTCCTCAAGAGAAGACGCGCAAAGGGCAGAAAGAGACTCTCCTACTGAGTCGCCCGCGCCCGCTCAATCACATAAAAACCGCCGATCGCCGTAAATACACCGACTTTGTATTCGTGGCATCGGGGTTTTTACTATCCGGAAAATTGTGCAAGCATTCGCGCCCCGCGCCCGCCCGGGAACCGGCGGCGTCACATCCAACGGAAGCGAAATGACCGCATTCTTCACAAAAAGAAGCTTTTCCTCCCCCCAGGGTGGGAAAAGCGGGAGCGAGAGAGAGCAAAACCATGAAATTTGTTGCGATCCGGGAGCACCATCTGTATAACAAGGCTTACGCCAAGGGCGACCGCGCCCCCGGACGGCTCGTCACCGTCTATATCCTGCGGGACTACGCCGCGCGTCGGCTGATGCTGGCAAACCCGCAGAAAAAACAGGTCAACCGCATCGGGCTGTCCGTGACCAAACGCGTCGGCGGCGCCTGCGTGCGCACCCGCGCCAAGCGAATTATCCGGGAGGCGTACCGCGCGCTGGAACGGGAGCTGCCGCTCAAGACCGGCTACCTCGTCGTCATCAGCGCCCGCCCCGACATCGTCGGCAAAAAGACGCAGGACGTCACGCGCGAGCTTCGCGCCGCCTTCCGCCGTCTGAATTTTATCCGCACAGACCTCGCCCCCACCTCATGAAAAAGCTTTGCATTGCTCTCATCCGCTTTTACCAACGCGTCCTTTCCCCGCGCAAGCGCACCCCGACCTGCCGCTTCACCCCGACCTGCTCCGCCTACGCGATCGAAGCGTTCGAAAAGCGCGGATTCTTCGCCGGGCTGATCCTCACGGTCTACCGCGTCCTGCGATGCAACCCGTTGTGCGCCTGGGGCTACGACCCCGTTCCCGAAAAAGGCTTCCGCCCGTTCGGGAAAGGAGACCAACACACGGACACCGACAATGACACCCCGTTTTCCCGCCCCCTGCCGCGCGTCTGCCCCGACTACGAAGCGCGCCTTCCCCATCGCGGGAAGCCGCAGATCCATGGGCAATGCCAAGCGCAGGGGAAAAACAGCGTCTCCGACGGTCGCACGTAAAGCGCTCGTCATGCCACAGCACCGCGTGGCAGACTTTCCATCGGCGGTGTATGCTCAAATCATAGGAAGGAGCTTGTATTTTTACATCGGAAAACAAATGAACATCAATATGAAAAACGATTCCCGCAGAGTTACCCGGCGCCTTTTGTCGCTGTTCGCTCTGCTCGTCGTGCTCGTCAGTGTGCTGGCAGGTTGTGCAAAACAAAACACCACCTCGACCTTCCACAAAACGTCGGTCCGTTCCTCCGACATCACCGAGGACTGCGCGCTGACTGCCGAGCAGCTCAACGACATCCTCAATATGCTGGAGTCCACCTACGACGCAACCAAGATGAACACTCCCATCCTGCTGGTCGCGGCATCGCGCGGCTATGACATGACGGCGGCGGACTTCGACGACAGCAAGGTCGATCCCGCTGTCACAAAGGAGGCGGACATCGCCGCGGCGCGCAACATCATCGCGCGGGCAAACGGCGCCGCCAAGGTCGAGGTGAGCGTTGATCGGTCCTACGAAAAGCTCACGGCGGCGGATCTGTCCGTGCTGGTCGGCGCCATGCAGACCACCGTGGAGCTCAAGCAGGACAGCGGACTGCTCAACAAGATCTATTACGGCATCGGCGTCGCGCTTGAATGGATGACCAACACGCTGTGCTTCGGCAGCTACCTGCTCGGCATCTGCCTGTTCGCCATCGTCATCGAGATCCTCCTTTTGCCCTTTGCCATCAAACAGCAGAAGACCTCCATCCGTCAGGCGAAATTGCAGCCCAAGGAAATGGCGATCCGCAAAAAGTACGCCGGGCGGGACGATCAGGTCACGCGCCAGAAGCTCAACGCTGAAATTCAGGAGCTGTACCAGCGCGAGAATTACAACCCCCTGGGCGGTTGCCTGCCGCTTCTCATTCAGCTCCCGATCATCATGGTGCTGTATAACATCGTCATCGACCCGCTCCGCTATATGCTCGGTCAGCCCGCCGCCATGTCCGGCGCGCTGAATACGTTCTACACCACGGCAAGAGCCGCCGGAGGACTCGGGCACATCACCGAGAAAGCAAGCCGCGGAACCATTTCCCTGCTTGCCCAGCTCAAGAGCGACCCCTCGGTTCTCGATGGTCTGAAGGACTTCCCGCTCTTCCGCAACAGCGCCGAAATCTACGACTCGATCTCGGGCGTCATGGATTCGATGCCGAACTTTATGCTCGGCAAGCTCAACCTCGGCGTCAACCCCTCCGCGGGCGGCTGGCTGTTGCTCATTCCTTTCCTGACGTTCGTCGTTTACTTCCTCTCCATGCGGCTGACCAAGAAATTCACCTATCAGCCCGCAACCACGACAGGCACCACCGACAAGCAGGTCGCCTGCTCCAACTGGATGATGGACATCACCATGCCGCTGATGAGCGCGTATTTCTCGTTGCTCTTCCCCGCGCTGGTCGGCATCTACTGGATGTTCAAGAGCGTGATCTCCACGCTGACCCGCTTCATCATCTCCCGCGTCATGCCTTACCCCAAGTTTACCGCGGAGGACTTCCGCGCGGCGGAGCGTGAGTACGCAGGCAAAGTCCCCAAAGCCGGGCAGCCCCAGCGCTACTCCTACGGTCCCAAAACGACCATGGTCGGCGGCAAGCCCAAGTCCCTGTTCCACATGGACGACGACGATTACCTCGCCAAGGTCGAAGCGCAGGAGAAAGAGGACGAAGAGAAAAACAGCACCGAAGCCGGAAAAAAGGCATCGGACAGCGCTGTGGGCGCGGAACAGCTCCAAAAGGACGAGCGTGAGCGCGACCGCAAAAGCAATAAGAAATAACAACCGGGAAACGGCGGCAGTCTCGGACGCCGCCACACCGGAAACTTTAGAATAAGGACGGATAACACTGTGAAAAAAGTAATCAAGGTGACTGCGAAAACCGTTGAGGAAGCGGTCAGCCGCGCCGTCGCGGAGTTGGGCGCTCCCTCGGCATCGGACATTGAATATACCGTTTTGGAAGAAGCGAAAAAGGGGCTGTTCGGTATCGGCGCCGCCCCTGCCGTTATCGAGGCAACCTACCAGATCAGCGGCGTCGCGCTGGCGCTGGAATTTCTGACGCGCCTGACCCGCGATATGGGGCTGGACGTGACCATGACCGTGCGTGACGGCACCAACGACGACAAGATTATCGCGATCGACGGCGAGGGTGCCGGCGTTCTGATCGGACATCACGGCGACACGCTCGACGCGTTGCAGTACCTCTCCAACCTCGCGGCAAACAAAAAGTCCGATGGAGAAAAGCGCGAGTACACAAAGATCACCATCGACGTGGAAAACTACCGTGCGAAGCGTGAGGAAACGCTCCGTTCCCTTGCCCGCCGCATGGCAAACAAAGTTCTGCGCTACAAAAAGAGCGTGATGCTGGAGCCGATGAACCCGTACGAGCGCCGAATCATCCACTCGGAGGTTCAGGGCATCGCGGGCGTATCGACCAACTCCATCGGCTCGGAGGACAACCGCAAGGTCGTAATTTTCCTGGACGAAAAATCCGCGGCAGCGTATGAGGACGACGACATCCCCACCTTCCCCGCCGAGGACCTGTACTGATCGACCGACAGGGGGCGTCGCACAAATGCGATGCCCCCTGTCGCAACGCTTCGGCAGCTCCGGGTCGTCGGTTTTGAGGAGGCGTAAAATGCCGGGATCCCGACCGACATTTTTGGGGGAGGCTGTTAAAAACAGCGTTTTGTAACAGCCTTCTTTATTTGAACAGATCGGAGGACGCAAAATGAATCTGCTTGATACCATCGCCGCCATCTCCACCCCGCACGGCAAGGGCGGCGTCGCCATGCTCCGGGTCAGCGGCGCGGATGCGGTCGCCGTTGCCTCCCGCGTTTTCCGACCCGTCGGCGGAAAAGCGCTGGCGGACATCCCGGCGCGCCACGCCGCCTACGGAGCGATCCTCGCCCCGGATGGGAGCGCCGACGGCACCCCTCGTGAGGTGGACGACGGCATTGCCACCGTGTACCGTGCCCCCGCCTCCTTTACCGGAGAGGACACGGTGGAGATCTGTTGCCACGGCGGAATCCTCCTCACACAGACTGTTCTGACCGCCCTGCTCGCCGCCGGCGCACGGCAGGCGACCGCCGGGGAATTTACCCGCCGCGCCCACCTGAACGGCAAGCTGGGACTGAGCGCCGCCGAGTCGCTCGGAGCGCTCCTGGAAGCGCAGAACGAAGAACAGCTCTCGCTCGCCCATGCGGGTCTGCACGGCAGGCTGGAGAGCGCCGTCCGCGCCGCCTATGAAAAACTGCGCACCGTCCTGTCCTCCGTCCTCGCCTGCATCGACTTTCCCGATGAGGATCTCGCCGAAATGAGCCGCGAGGACATGCAGACCGCCCTGCGCGCCTGCCTTGACGATCTGACGGCGCTCGCCGCCACCTACCGCACCGGACACGCCATCGCCGAGGGAATCCCCACCGTCATCTGCGGGCAAACCAACGTCGGGAAAAGCTCGCTGTACAACCGATTGGTCGGGCACGACGCGGCGATCGTCACCGACGTGGCGGGAACCACCCGCGACGTGCTGTGCGAGACCACCTCGCTCGGGCGCGTCACCCTGCGCCTGTACGACACGGCGGGTCTGCGGGAGACCGAGGACACCGTGGAGAGAATCGGAATTGAACGGGCGCGCCGGGCGCTCGGCGAAGCGGAACTGGTTCTCGCCCTGTTCGACCTGTCCCGCCCGTTGAGCGACGACGAGCGCGCCCTTTTGCGGGAGCTGTCCGCGAAGGGATGTTCCGACAGCATCGGCGACACCGGCAACAGCAACGGCATTGGCGTTGGCGTCGGTAAGGCAACCGTCATCGGCGTGCTGAACAAAGCCGACGCTCCCGTGCCCGAAGCAGTTTCCCGCGCGGTTGAGGAGACTGTCCGCACCGCCCTGCCGCACACGATCAGGCTGTCCGCCCACGCCCCCGACGCCGTGACAATCCTGCGCGACGCGATCGAACCGCTGTTTCTCGACGGCACGCTCAGCGTAAGGAACGACGCAATCATCGCCGACGCGCGGCAGAACGCCGCCATCCTGCGGGCAATCGACGCTCTGCGGACGGGGCTGGGCACGTTGGAGAGCGGCTTGCCGGTGGATTTGTGCTGTGTTGATTTGGAGCGTGCGATGTCGGCGCTGGGCGAAATTGACGGCAGAGAGGTCAGCGAGGACGTCGTGTCCGAGATTTTTTCGCACTTCTGCGTCGGGAAATAACGCGCAATTGAATTGGCAAAATGGGGAGTTAAAAAACTCGTTTTGAGTTTTTTAACTCCCCTCTGTGTCCTTTTGGAGAATTTCGGCGGCGGGATTTCGCGCTCTGCGGAGCGCGGCAAGGGCTACGCGCCCTCCAGCCCTCTCGCGGGCGAAGACCGAAAAGAGGGATAGCTGAACCCTTTAGAACCCTAAAGTCGAACAGCTATTCCCTCTACAAAAGTTTTGGAAGGGTGTGGGAAACTTTTTCCCAAAAAGTTTCCCACATTTTCCCCCGTATCCTCTCATCCGCGATGCAGAACCTTGAATTTTGTCTCCGCACCCAGGGTCTCCATGGACTTTTCCACAATGCGCCCAATGGTCAACTCGGCATCGTCGCCGGCTTTGATCTCCGCCGTCCGCACAGTCAGATCTTCCGCCAGCAGCTCGCCGGCTTTCATCACCGCGCTCAGATGCCCGGCGGTGCCGCCAATGCGAAGCTCCCCGCTCCCCTGGCACGCGAACGAAACGTCGCCGCCTGCGACCGATCCGCCGTTGACGCTTCCTGAGCCACTGATATTCACCGACGCCTCATTGATCGTTCCGCCGCAGGACACGTCGCCGCTTCCGGCAATCTTTACCACCAGTTTTCCACCGTGCATTTCACGAACAGACAGGTCTCCCGACCCGGCAATAGTGACGGAGGCGCTCCGCGCGCACTCACAGTGCACATCGCCCGACCCCGCCACGCTGACCGTGAGCGCATCCTCTACGCGGGCAACGCCAACATCCCCCGAGCCGGCAATATTAACGCTGAGGGTGTCAAAATTCTTTGCCTGCACCGACCCTGAGCCGTTGACACGCAATGATCCAGCCTCAAAATCCGGGCGGACCGTCAGACTTCCGGAGCCGTTGACCACCACACCGAGGTTCTCGCCGCGCGTCCTTCCCTCGGGAAGTGCCAGCTCGACCGTCACGCGGTTGTTTGCTCCCGGAATCGTTCCATGGTGATTTTCAAAACGCAACCGGAACGCTCCCTCCGGCGTCACCTCTGCGCGGATCGTCTTCAGAAACGCCTCCGTACCGTCCGCAACGAGGTGCGTCTGTCCGTCCCCGGAGGGCACCACGGCGGCGTCACATGCGGCGGAAAGGTCCAGCGCGACGCTCCGGCACGGCGGGAAGTCCCACGCCTGCGAGGTTTCCTGCATGCTTTGCGCGCTCTCCCAACGCGAGACATTTTCTTTTACGATACGGATATCACCCGCGCCGATGTTGCAGGCCTCGCAACTGTCCAGATTCGCCCAGCTTCCGTTTTCAAAGCGGATAACCGCGCCGTCCTGCACCGCGCCCTGCTTGTCCGAGTAGCACGCGCTGTGCCCCCGGCGACCGACCAGCGGCAAGCCCGCGCACTCCGCCGGTAGCTCGCCATCTGACAGCATTTCCCCGTCCGACATCCCGAACAAGGTCTCCAGCGACAGCCCAAGCTCCTGTGCGAGTATCGGCATCATCATCAGGTCGGGGTAACCGACACCGCTCTCCCACTTGCTGATCGCCTGCGGGGTCAGTCCCAGCCGCCCCGCCAGCTCCTCCTGCGTCCAACCTCTCTCGCGGCGCGCCGCCGTGATTCGTTTTCCGAAATCTTTCATAATTGTTGTGCTCCTCTCTCCTGTGACATTTCACAGCGCGGCTTGCGTGCACCCTCAAGCCACCCTTTGTGCTTTTATTATAGCGGAAATCCCCCGCGGATGCAATAACCGCGTTGTTGTATTTTCGCGGAAAAAGGCGGGATTTTGCCGCCCCGCACCACCCCCAGCGCCCCGAAAAAACAACGGCGCGTTGAGTCGTCACAGTTCAACGCACCGTTGATATTCGCGTCAACATAAGGCGTCAATAGCTGGAAATCGGGAGATTCGGGTCGTCCTTGCCTTTCCTGATCGAGCGAATTTCGACCGGATAGCTGACTTTATCGTTGACGCGCACCAAGACCGTCTCGCCCTCGCGCCGCCCGAGCACCGCCCGACCGAACGGCGACTCCTTGGAGATGCAGTCATTGAGCACATCGTTGCGAAGCGTCGTCACGATGCGGATGACCCGCGTTTCGTCGTCCTCGGGATAGTAAATTTCCACCTCGTCAAACAGCCCGACGCATCCCTCGCGCGACTGGATGTCGATCACCACCGCCGTCTCGATCATGCGTTCCAGATAGCGCATGCGGCTCTTGTTGGCGTTGTACTCGCGCTTGGCACAGCGGTACTCGTCGTTCTCGCTGAGGTCGCCGTACTCCTTGGTGCGTCTGACCTCCTCGCGCAACCCGGGAATGAGCGTGCGGCGATACGCCAGCTCCTCCTGCATTTTCTGTATATCAATTTTTGTCAGTTCGTCATGCATAAAATTCATCCTCCCCCCCGCCGCGGCGGTCGTTTTATCACTGATAGTATATCACCAAACAAAATTTTGTCAAGAGGTAAGCCGCGCGGTGCGGCAGACACGAACACCTGAGGGGTTCTCCCCCCACATCCTGTACGAAAGACCTCAAACTCAATGTACATACCAACAGCAAGCGAAACAAATCCAAATTTTCCACACAGCAAAACAATATTCTTTCAGTCGTCTTTGCGGAGGGAGAAACCATCTCAAACGCCGAGGTTTGGCGGCTTGTCGCGGTCCCTCCGCCTCCTCCCACTTCCTTGACTGTGCGCCGCACTCAGAGATTAAAAAGGGTGCGGGGAGAACCGCCCGCACTACCACGCATTTCAGCTGCCCACCTG
>CAKSNQ010000054.1 GCA_934476315.1 uncultured Eubacteriales bacterium | reverse complement strand
CCGAGCGGCCAAAGGGGGCAGACTGTAAATCTGTTGTCACTGACTTCGGTGGTCCGAATCCACCTTCCCCCACCAGAAAAAAGCACTTGCGAACAGCGCTGAATTGTTTGGGATCGTAGGTGTTTTGTGCTGGTGGTTGGTATCGACTTTAGGCGGGAGGGTTTTCGGACAGGATGAGGGGGAAGACCCCCTCAGGCGCTCGTGCCTGCCGCGTAGCGCAGGCGGCTCCCCCCACGCCCTCCATTCCAAGGCTTCGATGCGCGTCGAGCCGCAACGACGCGGCTCGTCAGCGCTGGGAGGGCGGCAGAGCCGCAAACCCTCCCCAAACCCCTCCCGGGGTTCGCTGAAATTTAGAAAGATGGGCGAGGGAAAACTCCGGGCGAGTTTCCCCTCGCCGCCGGAGACAGCTTCAACACGGACTTTCGGCGCACAGCCAAGGATGTGGAAGGAGGCGGAGGGACCGCGGCAAGCCGCCAAACCTCGGCGTTTGAGATGGTTTCTCCCTCCGCAAAGACCGCTGAAAGAATGTTGTTTTCGCTATGCGGAAAAGTTGGACGCATTTCGGTTGTTGTCTGTTTCTACTTTTGACTGAAGTTCCCGGTGCAGGATGTGGGGGAGAACCCCTCAAACGTTCGTGCCTGCCGCGTAGCGCAGGCGGCTCCCCCAGACCCCTCCCGGGGTTCGCGGGATTTTAGATAACTGGGCGCGGAAAAACTCTCGACGAGTCCCCCTCGCCTCTTCAAAAAGCTCACAGACCGGAGCGCGCTTATCGGCAAAAAATGGGCAAATGATACAAAAAAGCAGAAAAAAAGTGGAGGAAAATCGTTTTTTTCCTCCTTTATAATTCGCGGAGATTATGCTATAATGAACTGTTAAACTGTGAGAAATCTACGAAACAGAGGAAAAATACGGTGATCAGAGAAGATTTGAGAAACATTGCGATTATTGCACACGTTGACCACGGCAAAACTACGCTGGTGGACGGCATGCTCAAGCAGGGTGGCGCATATCGGGAAAATCAGGCGACGACCGAGCGCGTGATGGACTCCAACGCGTTGGAGCGCGAGCGTGGAATTACCATTCTCGCGAAGAACACGTCGATCACCTATGAGGGCGTGAAGATCAATATTGTCGATACCCCCGGGCACGCTGACTTCGGCGGCGAGGTCGAGCGTATTCTGAAAATGGTCAACGGCGTTCTGCTCCTGGTCGATGCCGCGGAGGGACCCATGCCCCAGACGCGCTTTGTTCTGCAGCGGGCGCTGGCGCTCAACCATCGCGTTATCATCGTCATCAACAAGATTGATAAGCCCGACGCGCGTCTGGGCGAGGTGGAGGACGAGATTCTGGAGCTTCTGATGGATCTGAACGCGACCGACGAGCAGCTCGACAGCCCGATGCTGTATTGCTCCGGACGCGCCGGCACCGCTTCGACCGACCCCTCGGTGCCCGGAACCGATCTGAAGCCTCTGTTCGATACTATTCTGAATTATATCCCCGCGCCGCAAGGCAACCCCGACGCCGATCTCCAGCTCCTTGTCTCCTCGATCGACTATAACGATTACGTCGGACGCATTGGCATCGGGCGCATTGAACGCGGCACCATCCGTGTCGGGCAGGAGGCGATGATCTGCAACTATCACGCCGGAACCCAGCCCAAGCGCACCCGCATCGTTTCGCTGTATCAGATCGACGGACTGGGACGCGTCGCGGTCGATCAGGCAAAGGTCGGCGACATCGTTTGCTTCTCGGGCGCGGAGAGCATCACCATCGGCGATACCATCACGAGCGTGAGTTGCCCTGAGCCGCTTGAATTTGTCAAGGTCAGCGAGCCGACCATGGAGATGACGTTCTCGGTCAACGATAGCCCGCTGGCAGGCAAGGACGGCAAGTTTGTCACCTCCCGCCAGCTCCGCGAGCGACTGTACCGCGAACTGCTCAAGGACGTGTCTCTGCGCGTGACCGACGGCGACACCACGGACGAGTTCCGTGTCTCCGGCAGAGGTGAGATGCACTTGTCCATCCTCATTGAAACCATGCGGCGCGAGGGCTTTGAGCTGACCTGCTCCAACCCGCGCGTCCTGTACCGTGAGATCGACGGGCAGAAGTGCGAGCCGATGGAGCGTGTGACCATCGATGTGCCGATGGAATACGTCGGTGCCGTGGTGGAAAAGCTGGGTCAGCGCAAGGGCGACCTGATCGAAATGACCCCGGTCGGCTCGCGTACCCGCATTGAGTATATCATCCCCTCCCGTTGCCTGTTCGGATACCGTTCCGAATTTCTGACGGCGACACACGGCGAGGGCGTGATGAATTCCATCTTTGACAGCTATCAGCCCTACCGCGGCGAGGTCGCGATGCGTCTGACCGGATGCCTTGTCGCGTCCGAGGCGGGCGAGACCACGCGCTACGGACTTTACAACACGCAGGATCGCGGCAGACTGTTCGTCGGTCCGCAGACGCAGGTTTACGAGGGGATGATCGTCGGCGAGAACCCCAAAAACGATGACATTGCCGTCAATCCCTGCAAGACCAAGCAGCTCACCGCCATCCGTTCTGCCGGCGCGGATGAAAAGCTCCTCCTGACCCCGCCCGTTATCTTCTCGCTGGAAGAGGCGATCGAGTTCATCAAGGACGACGAGCTGATCGAGGTCACGCCGAAGAACATCCGCCTGCGCAAGAAGATTCTCAACACCGAGCTGCGCATGAAGGAAATGATGCGCGTCCGCCGCGCACTCCAGGCAAACAAATAACGCTCTCGCGCCGCCACTGCCCATAATTCCCGTGAAAGGAAACCTCCGTCGCGGAGGTCAAGGTTCATCTTATGTCACAACTGAAAATTCCCGCGGGCTACCGCTCGCTTCTGACCATGCGCCAGACGCAGATCGCCATCAAAAAGGTCAAGGATTTCTTCCAGCAGAACCTGGCGGTCGAGCTGAATCTGACCCGCGTTTCCGCACCGCTGTTCGTCTCGCCGCAGAGCGGACTGAACGATAACCTCAACGGCGTCGAGCGCCCGGTCGGGTTCGACCTTCCCTCGGGCGAGGGACTGGAGATTGTTCACTCGCTTGCCAAGTGGAAGCGGATGG
Organism: uncultured Eubacteriales bacterium; assembly: GCA_934476315.1. Taxonomy (GTDB): domain Bacteria; phylum Bacillota; class Clostridia; order Oscillospirales; family CAG-272; genus SIG644. The sequence goes on along the minus strand of CAKSNQ010000054.1, from coordinate 6,146 downwards.
CTCTGCATCGTTACGGCTTCGCTATGCACGAGGGACTGTACACGGACATGAATGCCATTCGCCGCGACGAGGAGACGGATAATGTCCACTCCATGTTCGTGGACCAGTGGGACTGGGAAAAGATCATCGCCAAGGAGGAGCGCACGCAGGAAACGCTCCGACAGACCGTCCGCTACATCTACGAGGCGCTCAAGCACACCGAAAATTACATCGCCGACGACTACAATTTCGGCGGAAAGCTGTTGCCGGAGAACATTTCGTTCTTCACCACGCAGGAGCTGGAGGACCGCTGGCCCAATCTTTCTCCCAAGGAGAGGGAATACCGCATTGTCCGGGAGCACGGCGCGGTGTTTCTGATGCAGATCGGCGGGGCGCTCAGAAGCGGCGCCATTCATGACGGGCGTGCCCCGGACTACGACGACTGGTCGCTCAACGGTGATATTCTGGTCTACTATCCCGTGCTGGACATCGCGCTGGAGCTGTCCTCCATGGGTATCCGCGTGGATGAGGACGCTCTGCGCCGTCAGCTTGCCGTCCGCGGGTGCGAGGAGCGTGCGGAGTTGCCGTTCCACCGCGCACTGCTCGCCGGGGAGTTGCCGTACACCATCGGCGGCGGCATCGGGCAGTCCCGCATCTGCATGTTCTTCCTTCGCAAGGCACACATCGGCGAGGTGCAGTCCTCGTTCTGGCCTGCCGAGGTGCAGGCAGAGTGCCGCAGAAACGGCATCGAGCTGCTCTGAGCGTGCCTTTTTCCAACAGAATAAAAGAGGGGGCTGTAAAAAACTCAATGTTTTTTACAGCCCCCAAAAAATGCCGATTGGGTTCCGGCATTTTGCGCGATCTCGGTCGTTTTTGTCGGCTTTTTTGATCTTCTTGCTTCTATGATAGCAAAATGGCGGTGTCCTGCCGCCAAGACCAACGTCGACGGAGGTGTTAAAAAACTCATTTTGAGTTTTTTAATACCTCCGTTTTTTTTGTTTTTCCTTCAATCCTCGGGGTCCATATACTTCCAGTACGAGCAGATATAATTCAGTCCCGACCAGATGGTGAACACAATGGACACGGCGGCGGCGAGCAGGGTCAGCGGATAGAAGCCGTAGAAGAAGAAATCGGGTACGTAATGCGCGATGATGTCGTGCGCGACCGGCTCCACCAGGGCGAGGATAATGCAGATCATCTGCGCCACGGTCTTGGTTTTGCCCAGCATGTTGGCGGCAACCACAACATTTGCGCGCTTGGCGGTAATCAGCCGGATGGACGCCACGGCAAGCTCGCGGAACACGGTGATGATCAGCATCGCCATGAACGTCCAGAACATATATTCATTGATGTGGGCGTCGGAGCCGATGCCGAAGCCGCTGTAACGGCAGATAATGCCGAAGATTGCGGCGATAACCATGAATTTATCCGCCAGCGGGTCGAGAAACTTTCCGAAATCCGTAATCAGATTGTACTTCCGCGCAATGATGCCGTCGAGCAGGTCGGTGACGGACGCGGCGGAGAAAATCAGAAGCGCGAGGATGTTGTTGAAAATCGAGTAGGGCAGAAGCATGACGACCATGATTGCCGGGACAAGAATCATCCGGAGCACGGTCAGCTTGTTGGGAGTGTTCATTTTTTTCATGAAAAATCCCTCCGTTCTCAATCTGCGTCTTCGATTGCCGTGCCGAAGAGGTCGTAGTCCACAACGCGCTCGACCTTCACGCGGACAAAGGAGCCGGGCGCAACGCGGTGGCGGCTCTTGAAGTAGACCTTGCCGTCGATGTCCGGGGCATCCGCGGCGCTACGCCCGTAGTGTGCCTCGCTCACGGGGTCAAAGTCCTCGCACAGCACCAGGATGGTCGAGCCGATCTTCTGCTCGTTTTGCTGTTCGTTGATGTGAAGCTGTTCCCGCATGAGAATGTCGGCGCGGTCCTGTTTGACCTGCTCGTCGATCTGATCGGGCAGATCGTAAGCGGGCGTTCCCTCCTCGCGGGAGTAGGGGAACACGCCGGCGTGTTCGAATCTCTCCTCCTTGAGAAAGTCGCACAGCTCTTCGAAATCCTGCTCGGTCTCGCCGGGGAAGCCGACGATAAAGGTTGTGCGGAGCACCAGTCCCGGAATCTCCCGACGCAGTTTTGACACCACCTCGCGGATCATGCGGCTGTCCCCGTGGCGGTTCATTGCCCGCAGGACGGGGTCGGAGATGTGCTGGAGCGGCAGGTCGATATATTTGAGAATCCGGTCGTTGTCGCGAATCTCGGCAATCAGCTCGTCCGTCATTTTGTCGGGGTAGCAGTAGAGCAGGCGAATCCACGGAATAGAGGTCTCCTCGCCCAGGCGATGCAACAGCTCGGCGAGCGCGTAGTGCCCGTAGAGGTCCTTGCCGTAGCGCGTGATGTCCTGCGCGATGATCGTCAGCTCCTTGACACCGAGCGACTCCAGGTCCTTTGCCTCGGCGATCAGCTCCTCCATGGGGCGACTGCGGAATTTTCCGCGGATGGCGGGGATGGCGCAATAGGTGCAACGGTTGTCGCACCCCTCGGCGATCTTGAGGTAGGCGGCGTAGTCGGGCGTGGTCAGCACGCGGTCGCCGCCCAACGCCACGCAGTTGTGATCCTCAACGGATTTGTAGCGCTCGGTGCGGGCGGGGTCGCAGACGGCACGCAGAGCATCGACGATGTGGTGAATCGAGCCGACGCCGAGGATGGCGTCCACCTCGGGAAATTCCTTGAGCACTTCGTCAGCGTAGCGCTCGACGAGGCATCCGGTGACGATGATCGCCTTGAGTGAGGCGTTCTTTTTCAGCCACGCGATGTCCAGAATGTTGTCGATGGACTCTTTTTTGGCGCTTTCGATGAAGGCACAGGTGTTGATGATGACGACGTCCGCCTGCGTTTCGTCCGGGGTGATTTCGTACCCGGCATTGGCGACCTCGTGCAGCATGACCTCGGTGTCGAGCTGATTCTTCGGGCAACCGAGCGAAACAAATCCAACTTTCATAAGTCTCCGATCTTTCCACCGCTGAGCGGTGGGGTTATTTTCAGATAGTATTATAACATTCCGCCCCGGAAATGTCAAGGCGCGCGGTGCGCGGCGGCGGGGTCAGAATCAGAAAAGACGTAAACATTTTATGAAATTTTCCGATATGTGAGGCTGCCCCCGTAAATTCCCAAGGCGCAATGTCCCATAGCTGACGCGGAATCGGTCAGTCTGCGTCGGACTCGTCGGAGGACAGGGCAGGGAGAAAGGCGCGGAACGCCGAGGGAAGCGCGTGGTCGCTATGCAGAGCTTTCGGAGTGACAAAGATCAGACCGTCGGGCGCACCGACGGGAAGCATTTCGTCCGGCAATTCGACGCGGAAGCCACCCATGCGCCACTCAATGTGGGTGAAAAGGTGCACGGCGTCGCCCACCGGCTCCACTGAAAGCGGCGCAAAGCCCATGGCGCGCAGGCGGTTCAGACAGCCGTCGCGGTCCAGCGACTCCTCCATGGCGGGGAACTCCCAAAGTCCCGCCAAAAGCCCGCGCTCGCCCCGCTTGCGAATGGCGATCTTGCCGCCGTGCGTGAGGAGCAGGACGGTGCGGCAGACGACCTTGCGCGGCTTTTTGGGGGCGCGCACGGGGATTTTTTCGGTCAGTCCTCGCAGACGGGCAAGGCAAAATGCTCCGAGCGGACAGTCCTCGCAGTGCGGCGCGCCGTTCGGAACGCAAACGACCTCGCCCAGCTCCATCAGCGCCTGCGTCATCGCGGAGGCTTCGGCGGGCGTCGTCGGGTAAACGGCGCGCAGACGCTCCGTGACATCCCGCCGGGTCGCTTCCGCCAGCACATCGCGCTCGTCGGCGCGCAGTCGCGTGATGACGCGCAGGACGTTACCGTCCACCGCAGGCTCGGGCAGTCCGAACGCGATTGAGGCGATCGCCCCCGCGGTATAGGCGCCGACGCCGGGGAGCGAAAGAAGCCCCGAGAGTTCCGACGGAATTCCCCCCAATTCGACTACGCGCTGTGCGGCGCGCTTGAGGTTGCGGGCGCGGCTGTAATAGCCCAGCCCCTCCCACAGCTTCATCAGACGGTCGTCCTCCGCCTCCGCCAGCGCCTTCGGGGTTGGAAACGCGGCGAGAAACCGCGCGTAGTAGGGAAGAACCGCCTCAATGCGCGTCTGCTGGAGCATGATCTCCGAAATCCAGACGTGGTAGGGTGTGGGGTCTGTGCGCCACGGCAGGGGGCGGCGATGCTGTTCATACCAGTCGAGCAACGGCTCGACAATGGGGCGCAGGTCGTCGCGCGCGGCGGGGGCTGTGCAGTCCGATTTTTTCATGTGTGGCTCCTTTCCCGGGAAGTCGGGGAGCTCCGCGTGCGCCGTCACACACCGTAGATGCCGCGGAACATGCTCCCGAAAACGGGACTGTCGCATCAAGATACAACAGTCCCGGGTTTGCTTTTTTCGGTTTTCTGATTTGGCTCTTCGAATTTGGTGCCTCGAATTTTGCGCTCCTGGCTTTGGGCTTTTGGACTTTGCGGTTGTTCATTGCCACCCACGTGTCCCTCGCCCTTGTCCTTGGTAAAAAGACGATCTCAGACGCCCAGCAGAGCCGCGCCGACGATGCCGGCGTCGTTTCCGAGCGCCGCGATGCGGATTTCGGTCGCCTTTGCCGCGCTTCCGCCGTAGCACTCTTTTCTGACCAGCGGGACGAGCGCGTCAAGGAGCGATTGCCCCTCACCGGAGATGCCGCCTCCGATGGAGAGAACCTCGGGCTGGAAGATGTTGATCATGTTGGCAACGCCGCATGCCAGATAACGCAGGTATTCGTTGACGACCTCCGTCGCCGCCTCGTCGCCCGCGCGCATGCCGTCAAAGGCGGTGCGTCCCGTGACGCGACCCTTTTTGCGAACGGCGTCGGTCATCACGGTGACGCGACCCTCGCGCTCACAGGCGGTGATCTTATCCCCGGTCATGCGGATGAGCGCCGTCGCCGAGGAATATGCCTCCCAGCAACCGCGACGTCCGCAGGAACAGGGATGACCGTTTTCCACGATGACCATGTGACCCAGCTCGCCGCCCGCGCCGTTGAAGCCGGAGTACACCTTGTTGTCGATGATAATTCCGCCGCCGACGCCGGTTCCGAGGGTGATCATGACCGAGTTGGCGGTTCCCTTCGCCGCGCCCGCGACCGCTTCGCCCCATGCCGCGGCGTTGGCGTCATTTTCTACAAAAACGGGGATGGAATCGCCCACGCGCTCCCGTAGCAGTGCCACGATGGGGAAGTGGTGGAACGGCAGGTTATTGGCGTATTCCACGTAGCCGTCGTGACTGTTGATCGTACCGGGGGCGGCGATGCCGATGCCCGCAACGTCTGCCATGGTGCGCCCGGCGGCTTCCACGACGCGGTGGCACAGCATAGCAATATCCTCTACGATCGCCTCCGGCGCGCGCGTTGCCTCGGTCGGGACGCTGTCCTTATGTAAAATCCGATAGTTCTCGTCCACAATGCCGACGGCGATGTTCGTGCCGCCGAGGTCTACACCCAAACGTACCATTCTGACTCTGCCTTTCCCGTTGCCGCGGGGCAACGGCGTGAAACTGAAATTTGGAGGAGCCTCGTCTCTCCATTCCACGCAAAATTCCGCGTCGGGCGACGCGGTGGTTCTTTCCACTATTATAATAGATTTCCTTTGGAAAGTCAACAGCTTTTTTCTTTTTTCCGGGTGCGTGCCCCGGCGACTTTCACAGAAAAATCCAAAAAGCCCTTTACAACCATGTAAAAAAGTGGTACAATAAAAAGGGCATGTCCCCTTTTCATATTTTATCGGGAGGCGAGAGGACACATGGCAGATAAGCTCAGAGACGCCAATTTGGATTTTTTGTTCCGTGGGATTCTGACCTTGGATTCGCTGGAGGATTGCTACCATTTCTTCGAGGATCTGTGCACAGTGTCCGAGTTGCAGGAGATGTCCCGTCGGATGCAGGCAGCAAAGATGTTGCGGGACAACTATATTTACACCGAAATTGCCGAGCGGACGGGGCTGAGCACGGCGACGATCAGCCGGGTCAACCGTTGTCTGAAATACGGAACCGAGGGGTATCTGAAGGTTCTTCAGAACGTCGAGCGTGCGGAACGCCGCGGAAAGTGACGAACCGTATGGCGGGTGAACGACAGGAATACGAC
>CAKSNQ010000053.1 GCA_934476315.1 uncultured Eubacteriales bacterium | reverse complement strand
TCGGCGCACAGCCATAGCCAAGGAGTGTGGGGAGGCGGGGAGAGGAACTTCGGCGTTTGAGATGGTCCTCTCCCCGCTAAAACAGCTAAAAGAATATTGCTTTTGCTGTGCTGAAAATTCAGATTTGTTTCGGTAGCTGTTGGTCTATACTTTTGACTAAAGTCTCCGGTGCCGGATGTGGGGGGAGAACCCCTCAAACGTCGGGGTTGCTCCCCCGCACACCCCCTACTCCGTGGCTGAATGCGCGTCGCGCCGCAACAACGCGGCGCTTTGGCGCATTGGGGAGGGCGGCGCTCCCGCGCCGATGACCCCTCCCCAGACCCCTCCCGGGCTTGCCGCGGTTCAGGAAGTTGGGCGCGATGCGGTTCTCCCGCACCCCTCCCGGGGTTCGTTGAGATGTAGAAAGTTGGGCGAGAGAAAACTCTCGACGAGTTTCCCCTCGCCACCAGAGAAAGCGTGGGGGCGGTGTGGTGTGGCTGATGCGTAGTAGTGCGGGACGGTTCTCCCCGCGACCTCCCAATCTCTAGGTGCGGCGCACAGCCAAGGAGTGTGGGGAGGCGGGGAGAGGAACTTCGGCGTTTGAGATGGTCCTCTCCCCGCAAAGACCGCTGAAAGAGTATTGTTTTTGCTGTGTGGAACATTTAGATTTATTTCGGTTGCTGTCTGTTTCTACTTTTGGCTAAAGACTTTATGCCGGATGTGGAAAATAGCGCGACAAAGCCCCCTCCCCCCAAAAAACTTTTGCAAAGGAATGTTTCGCATGACTGTTTTGCGTGTAAAAAATATGACCCTGCGCTTCGGCGTGACCACCGTGCTGGAGGGCGTGGACTTCGCCGTCGAGGAGGGCGACCGCGTCGGCGTCATCGGCGTCAACGGATCGGGAAAATCCTCCCTTTTCCGCGTACTGACGGGCGAATACGAGCCGGAGAGCGGCAGTGTTTCCGTCCTCCCCGGCAAAACCGTCGGGATGCTGTCGCAGGACGGCGCCTTTGACGCGCTTTGTGAGGCGGAACGCGCGGCAACAGGCGAGGAGGACGGCGCGGGCGAGCGCCGCGCGACCCCCCTTTCCGTCATGCTCCACGCCAATCCCGCCATGCTTCGCGACGAGGCGCGTCTCGCCGAGCTGGAGGCGGCGATGAACGCCCCCGACGCCGCGCATGCCGGGTCGCTGATCGCGGAGTACACCGCGCTCCACGACCGGTTCGTCCGCGCGGGCGGACTGGAATATCGCGGGCGGTGCGCGTCGCTTCTGCGCAACCTCGGCTTCGACGCCGCCATGCAGGAGCAGTCACTTGACACGCTCAGCGGCGGTCAGCGGACGCGACTGGCGCTCGCGCTTCACCTGTCCCGCGAGCCGGACATCCTCCTGCTCGACGAGCCGACCAACCATCTGGACATCGAAACGACGCGTTGGCTGGAAAATTACCTTCTCGGTTACAAAAAAACCGTGCTGGTCATCTCGCACGACCGTTACTTTCTCGACCGCGTGACCGGGAAAACGCTCCACGTGGAGCATCACCACGCCAAGCTGTACGACGGGGGCTACACGAAAAGCATGGAACAGCGCCGCCTGGATCGCGAGATTGCCGAAAAGCACTGGCGCGAGCAGCAAAAGGAGATCGCGCGGCAGGAGGCGTACATCGCGCAGCAGCGGCAGTGGAACCGCGAGCGCAACATCATCGCCGCCGAAAGTCGCCTCAAGCTGCTGGACAAAATGGAGCGCCTTGAGCGCCCGCAGAACGCCCCCCGCCCCATCCGCATGAAATTTACCCGTCTGATCGAAAGCGGCAACGACGTGCTGACCGTCCGCGATCTGACCATGCGCTTCGGCGAGCGCACGCTGTTTACCGACCTCACGTTTCAGGTCAAAAAGAAGCAACGCGTCCTGCTCATCGGTCCCAACGGGTGCGGAAAATCCACCCTCATCAAGCTCCTGCTCGGGCGCATGGAGCCGACGGCGGGGTTGATTGAGGCAGGCTACCACGTGGAGGTAGGCTATTACGACCAGGAAAATCAGAATCTGACCGACGAAAACACCGTTCTTGAAGAACTGTGGAGCGCCTACCCGACCCTGCCCGAAACGCAGATCCGGAACACGCTGGCGCTGTTCCGCTTCATCGGCGAGGACGTGTACAAGACCGTCGCCGTGCTCAGCGGCGGGGAGCGCGCCCGGCTGACGCTCTCCAAGCTCATCCTGTCGCACATGAACCTGCTCATTCTCGACGAGCCGACCAACCACCTGGACATCGACTCGCGCGAGGCGCTGGAGGCGGCGCTGGAGCAGTTCGACGGGACCCTTTTCGTGGTCAGCCACGACCGCTATTTCATCAACAAGCTGGCGACGCGTATTCTCGAAATGAAGCCCGGAGACGCGTTCCCGGGAGACCTTTTGGATTTTGCGGTCACGCATCCCGGCGAGGGCTACGCCGAGCTGGAGCAATACAAGGAAGCGCGCGGGCGGGAGCGGGAGAACGGCGCGGCGCAGTCGGGTTCGACGACCAATGCCGCCGAGCCGATCAGCGCCGCCAAGCAGGACTATCTGCGCGCCAAGCAAGCCGCGGCGGACGAGCGGCGGCGGCGCAACCGCCTGGAGAAATTGCGCGCCGAGTGCGCGACGCTGGAGGCAGAGCTTGCCGGGGTGGAGGCGCAGATGAACGGCGACGCGGCGAGCGACTACCGCAAGGTTGCGGAGCTGGACGAACGCCGCGGGGCGCTGGAGGACCGGCTTCTTGCGGACTACGAGGAGATTGAGGAGCTGGAGCGGGCGAACGGCGCAGGAACGAGCGTCTGAACCTTGGAGAATTCAGCCTCTCGGATATGATCAGTGTCTGTCGCGCATACCATGAATTTTGACTTCACTATGAATGTTCAATTGTAAAAGGGGGAAAAGCCATGGCAACCATACTCTGCGTCATCCCGGCAATCCTTGCATTCGGAATGTGCCTGTGTTCCCTTTTGGGAAAAGGTTTGCTTCTCAACAACACCTGGCTGTGGGCGTCGGAGCAGGAGCGAAAGAGAATGAACAAGGTGCCATACTACCGACAGTCCGGAATCGTTTTCGGCTTGCTCGGCGTCGTCTTTTCTCTGCTCGCCACGGAAACCATTCTGAAAACGAAATGGTTGCTGTATATCGCCGCGGCGGTCGGCGTCGCGGTGCTTATTTACGCCGTTGTATCGTCCGCCGTTTTGGACAAGAAAAAATGACAATACCGATTTTCCCCCGTCTGGACGCAAAAAGCGCATCGACGGGGGATTTTTGCATAAGAGTCGAAGCGGGGGACAGTCGCTCCCGCGATTTCTCAAGGGGGCGAGGGAAAACTCGCCGGGAGCTTTCCCTCGCCCGGCTTTCTATATTTCAGCGAATCCCCGGGAGGGGTGGAGGAGAACCGCCCGCACCCAGCTTTCTAAACCGCGCGAGCCCCGGGAGGGGTCTGGGGTCCGTCTGCGGCTACGCACGCAGACCCACGCGGCGGGGGTCTACCCCGCCGCCCTCCCAGCGCTGACGCGCCGCGTCGTTGCGGCGCGACGCGCATCCAGCCAGGGAATGGAGGGCGTGGGGGGAGCCGCCTGCGCTACGCGGCAGGCACGAACGCCTGAGGGGTTCTCCCCCCACATCCTGTACCCGAGCTTTTTAACCCAAAGTAGATACCAGCCGCAAGCACAAAAACACCCACAGTCCCAGACAATTCAGCGCTTTCAGTCGCTTTTTCTTTGAAGCCAGAGGCGCAAAGAAAACCGATTGCCGCGGTAGTACCTACCGCGGGCAATCCGAAAAAGAAACGCCATGGGGATTTCGCCGCCTGCGGGCGGCGACATGGGGCTTCGCCCCAGACCCCCTGCTTGCAGGAGGACGCCTTTTGAGAAAGGCGGGCGAAAACTTAAAAGAGAGACAGCGAAACTCTGTGAGAGGGCAGGCGAAAACTTATAGAGGGACAGCAAAATTTCGAAAGAAAGCGGGCGAAAACTGAAAAAGGAATAGCTGAACCCTTTAGAACCCTAAAGCCGAACAGCCTATCCCTCTATATACGTTGCCCAAGGGTGTGGGAAACTTTTTCCCAAAAAGTTTCCCACGTCGCCCCCACTTCCTCACTCCCAGCACGCCACCGTGATTTCCCACGTGCGACCGCCCGCGACCGCCCGCACGAGCAAGGGCTTCCCCGTTGCCACGTCCAGCACCCGCGTCGCCCCGTCCTCCGTGACCAGCGTTACAGTGTCGTACCATGTCCCGGCAATGCATTGCCGCCCCCGCGTCGCGCTCTGCACCGCGCTCTCCGACAAAAGAAGTCTCGCCGGGGTCGCCATGGCGGAAAAGTCCCCCTCCGTCTCCAATTCTCCGAGCGCCGCACGCCACGTCCCGCTCTGCGCCTCGTAACGAACCACCACGCCGCACAGCGATGGCGGCGCAGTAAATGCCAGTGTCAGATCGGGTAGCGCACCCGCCGCGGCACGTTCGCCTACCTCCAACCGCGCCTGCCACACCCCGTTCTCCGTCTTGATACTCAGCTCGCCGCGCGCCGCCGTATCCAGATATCCGAAATAGCGCATTTCCCTTGCCCCGCAAGAAAAAAGCGTCAGCACCGCCACAAGAAGCAACGCCAAAGCACCTCCCCGGATTCCCGCTTTCCGCCGCCGCGATTGCACCGGAATCCGCCCGCAGTCCTCGCGTCCCTTTTTCACGTCAATCCTCCCCATCGTCCCATTTTTTCCGCGCATAAACCCACCCCTCCGCACACAATGCTCGCCGACGCGTGATCGGCTCTCTCTTTCATCCTATGCACCCCGCACCGCATTTATCTCGCCCGCTTCGAAGATCAGAACCGGGCACGCTCTTGACCCCGCATCCTGCATCGGAGTCTTTGGTCAAAAGTAGAAGCAGATAGCAATCAAAATACATCGGAATTTTCTGCACAACAAAAGCAATACTCTTTCAGCGGTCTTTGCGGAGGGAGAAACCATCTCAAACGCCGAGGTTTTCTCCCTCCGCCTCCTTCCACTTCCTTGGCTGTGCACCGCATTTCAGTGGCTATCCCCCGCGCTTTCTCCGGCGGCGAGGGAAAACTCGTCGAGAGTTTTCCCTCGCCCAGCCTTCTACATTTCAGCGAATCCCGGGCGAGGTGGGAGAGACCCCGCCCCGCGCCCAACTTTCTGAACCGCGGCAAGCCACGGGAGGGGTATGGGGAGGGGTTATCGGCGCGCCCCCGCGCCGCCCTCCCCAATGCGCAAAGCGCCGCGTTGTTGCGGCGCGACGCGCATTTAGCCACGGAGTAGGGGGTGTGCGGGGGAGCCGCCTGCGCTACGCGGCAGGCACGAACGCCTGAGGGGTTCTCCCCCCACATCCTGCATTGAAGTCTTTAGTCAAAAGTAGAAACAGACAGCAACCGAAATAAATCTAAATTTTCCACACAGCAAAGGCAACATTCTTTCAGCGGTCTTTGCGGAGGGAGAAACCATCTCAAACGCCGAAGTTTGGCGGCTTGCCGCGGTCCCTCCGCCTCCACCTACTTCCTTGGCTGTGCGCCGCATTTCAGTGGCTATCCCCCGCGCTTTCTCCGGCGGCGAGGGGAAACTTGTTGAGAGTTTTCCCTCGCCCGGCTTTCTATATTTCAGCGAATCCCGGGAGGGGTGTGGGGAGGGGTCAGCGGCGGGGGTCTACCCCGCCGCCCTCCCCAATGCGCCAAAGAGCCGCGTCGTTGCGGCGCGACGCGCATCCAGCCTTGGAGTAGGGGGTGTGCGGGGGAGCAACCCCGACGCCTGAGGGGTTCTCCCCCCACATCCTGTATCAAAAACCTCAAACCCAAAGTAGATACCAGCCACAAGCACAAAACACCTGTTATCCCATGCAACTTCAGCGCTTTCAGCCGCTTTTTCTTTGAAGCCAGAGGCGCAAAGAAAACCGATTGCCGCGGTAGTGCCTACCGCGGACAATCCCAAAAAAGAAACGCCGCAAGGTTTCGCCGCCTGCGGGGGGCGACGCGGGGCTTCGCCCCCCGACTGCCCGCTTGCGGGCGGACGCCTTTTGAAAAAGGTTGTCGAAAACTTAAAAGCAAGACAGCGAAAACCCTTTAGAAACCTAAACTCGAACAGCCATTCCCTTTATAAGGCTTTTTGAAGGGTGTGGGAAACTTTTTGGGAAAAAGTTTCCCACGTCGTTTTCGCCCTCTTGAAAATCCCCGCCGAATATGGTAAAATATCCGCAGATTCCCCCATCCGTCACGCAAAGGAGGTGAGCAACCCCGCATGAATCCCTCAAACGCACCCTATGAAAACAGAACCGGCGACTTCTACTACCGCAACGAACGCGGCGGCTCCGCGCCACTGCAATGCACCGCCCACCTGCACGTCCAGTTTGAGTTTTTCTACCTGCTCCGCGGGCGAACCAACGTCTACATCGACTCCGCGCGGTGCACGGCAGGTCCCGGCGACCTCGTGATCGCCTTTCCGAACCAGATCCATCGCTTCGAAACGCTGGAGTGCGAACAGTACCACCTGTTCATCATCCACCCCGACATGATCCCGGAGCTGAAGCCGGTCTTCGGCAAGGGGCTGCCCGTCAGTCCCCTGCTCTGCCACGCCGACCGTTACCCTGCACTGGCGGAAACGATCGCCCTGCTCGCCGAGGTCGCCTGCCACCCGACCGGACCGCTTCACAAAACCGTCTTGCGCGGACTTCTGCTTGCCTTTTTCGGTCAACTCGCCGAGCTTTTGCCGCTGAGCGAGGCGCGCACCGAGGATTCTCACGCCATCCGCGCCATCGTGGACTTCTGCGCCGAAAACTTCACCTCCGACCTCTCGCTCGCTTCACTGGAGGACGCGTTGCACCTGAGCCGCTACTACATCTCACACCTGTTCAGCCATAAATTAAACATCCGCTTCAACGATTACATCAACTCCCTGCGCGTGGCGGACGCCTGCCGCATGCTGTCCTCCACCGACCAGAGCGTCACGGAGATCGGCACCCGCGCCGGCTTCGGTACGCTCCGGACGTTCAACCGCTCTTTCATGAAGCAGATGGGACTTTCCCCCACGGATTATCGCCGCCGGTGCCGCGCGGCAGGAAAAAGCCCCGCACTGCCGCCGTCCATCCCGCCCCTGCCGGAGTCGTCCGCGCGCCGCGGGAGTACCGCGGAACCATCCGCCGCGGAACCGTCCGCCACAGAACCGCCCGCCGTCGGGTGCTCTGTCGCGGAATAAGCCGCCGCAAAGCGGGCAAACTATTCCGGCGGCGCATTTGCCGTCCATTTCACAGGAGGCTCCTTTTTCATGAAAATTTTATTTTACGACACCAAGCCGTACGATCGGGAAGCGTTTGACGCCTTTCTTCCCGACTATCCGGAGATTACCCTTGAATATTTCGACGCGGACCTGAGCGTGGCGTCCGCACGCATGGCGCACGGCTACGACGCCATCTGCGCGTTTGTCAACGCCGACCTGTCGCGCCCCGTTCTGACCGCGCTATACCACGCGGGAATTTCAACGATTCTTCTGCGCTGTGCCGGCTTCAATCAGCTTGACACCGCCGCCGCAGGGGAGTTCGGCATGACCGTTCTGCGCGTCCCCGGCTACTCGCCCGAGGCGGTCGCGGAGCACGCCATGGCGCTGGCGCTGGCGGTCAACCGCAAATTGCACAAGGCGTATATCAAGGTGCGCGAGAACAACTTCAGCCTGGTCGGGCTGACGGGTCTGACCCTGCACGGCAGAACCGCCGGCATCATCGGCACGGGCAAGATCGGGCAGGCAATGTGCCGCATCTGCACAGGCTTCGGCATGCGCGTGGTGGCGTACGACAAGTACCCGAGCGACGCCATGCGGGGACTGGGCGTCACCTACCTGCCCTTGGAGGAGGTGCTGGAGAGCAGCGACCTGATTTCTCTCCACTGCCCGCTGACCGACGAGACGTACCATCTGATCGACCATCGGACCATCCCGCTCATCAAGCACGGGTGCATCCTGGTGAATACCTCGCGTGGGGCGCTGATCAGCACGCAGGACCTGATTGCGGGCATCCGCGACCACCGCTTTTTCGGAGTGGGGCTGGACGTGTACGAGGAGGAGGGCGACAACGTGTTCGAGAACCGCGAGGAGGACATTATGGAAAGCTCGATCGTGGCGCGGCTGTTGTCCTTCCCGAACGTGATTGTCACGTCGCACCAAGGATTTCTGACCGCCGAGGCGCTCTCCGCCATTGCGCGGACGACGCTGGACAACGCCATGAGCGTCCTGGAGCGGCGACCGCTGACGGAAAACATGGTTTGACGCACGGACGCAAAGACGCACGGACGCAAAGACACAAAAAGAGCACCGCGCCGAGCGCGGCGCTCTTTTTTGCTGTTCAGCGCAGTGTCGCACCCGGCGAGTCACCCCTGAAATCCCCACGCTTCCCCCGCACCTTTTCAAGAGGAGTCGGAAACTCCCCAGAGTTTCCGACTCCCGCCTTTCTAAAGTCCAGCGAATTTTGTGGGAGGGGTATGGGGAGGGTTTGCGGCTCTGCCGCCCTCCCCAATGCGCCAAAGCGCCGCGTTGTTGCGGCGCGACGCGCATCAAAGCCTTGGAGTGGGGGGCGTGGGGGGAGCCGCCTGCGCTACGCGGCAGGCACGAACGCCTGAGGGGTTCTTCCCCCACATCCTGCATCGGAGATTTCAACTAAAAGTACATACCAACAGCAAACGAAACAAATCTAACTTCTCCGCACAGCAAAAACAATCTTCTTTTAGCTGTTTTTGCGGGGAGAGGACCATCTCAAACGCCGAAGTTCGGCGGCTTGCCGCGGTCCTCGCCGCCCTACACTCCTTGGCTACGCGCCGCACTCAGAGGTTGGGAGGGTGTGAGAAGAATCGCCCGCGGTACTATGGCATCTTGCCCCGCCCCATGCGCTTTTTCCAGTGGTGAGGGAAAACTCGCCGGGAGTTTTCCCTCGCCCGGCTTTCTACATTTCAGCGAATCCCGGGAGGGGTGTGGGGAGGGGTCAGCGGTGGGGGTCTACCCCGCCGCCCTCCCCAATGCGCCAAAGCGCCGCGTTGTTGCGGCGCGACGCGCATCAAAGCCTTGGAGTGAGGGGCGTGGGGGGAGCAACCCCGACGTTTGAGGGGTTCTCCCCCCACATCCGGCATGAGAGCCTTTTAACCCAAAGTACAAACCAACAGCGACCGAAACAAATCCAAATTTTCAGCACAGCAAAAGCAATACTCTTCAGCCGTCTTTGCGGAGGGAGAAACCATCTCAAACGCCGAAGTTTTCTCCCTCCGCCTCCACCCACTTCCTTGGCTATGCGCCGAAAGTCCGTGTTGAAGCTGTCTCCGGCGGCGAGGGGAAAC
>CAKSNQ010000052.1 GCA_934476315.1 uncultured Eubacteriales bacterium | reverse complement strand
GTGTCTCGCCTCGCCGGATTGCTTTGAGGAGCTGTCGGTTATAAAACCCTGCGGCGACAGTTGCGAAAATAATTGAATTTCAAATCCCTTTTCTTTGTCTACTGCGCCGCAAAAATCGGTTCTGCAGGCTATGATTTTGAGCACAGTTTGTGTCACAGACAGGATTGAAACATGCTGGCGGCATATACAATGAAGCGCGGTTGACCACAGACCTGACCATTTACAGATTTTTGAGTGCAGCAGAAAAAACTCTGTTCTTTTTTCTGCCGACAAAGCCCGCCCGGAATCCGCGCCAAAAGCAATCTGACCACAGTTTTTAACACAGACAAACGAGGAACGCGCGGAAACAGTGGACGAAAAAAGCTCCAAGAGCAAGTGTCTTGGAGCAGAAACGGTATGAAAGCACGCAAAGCGCACGAGATGACGAACCCACGTCAGTTGGGGTGGTACTCTGATACGGTAGACAGCATTACTTCTTTACTTTCAAAACAGCAATGAAAACAAATGCCGTTCGGGGAATCAAGTTTGCATTCCTTTTTTTCTGTAAAAAGCAATGATGCGACATGCGGCGGGTGCGATGTCGCGTGGCGGGTGCGACGAGGCGCCCCCGCTTGAAGTTTCAGACTCAAAGAGGGGCGCCGTTTCCGCTTGTTTTGCGAGAGTGGCTGTTTTGGCTTTACTTTTCGTGTTGCACCATGACGTCACAGTACCCGTTTCCGGTGGGGGGAGTGATGACGCCGGTGCGCAGGGCGTAATCGGCAATGGTGGAAAACAGCCCTACGAACATCAGGTGGCACATTCTGTCCGCGTCGTCCTGCAGGTGCGCTGGGAACAGCTTTTTATATCCGCCGACAAATCCATGGACAATTTCGGAATACTCCGGCATGAGCGGGGCGAGGTGTTCTTCCGCGATCGTGTCAAAGGCGGATTTCTGCCCCCGCATGAACGACGGTGTGGTGACGAAAAAGCTCCCGTCCTCCCGCCGGACGATGTAGCCGTCCCGGACGGCATCCGCAACGGCGGCGGTGTCCTCGGAGCGCCCCTGATACAGAATATCCGTACATGCGTTGATGTAGGTGTCATACATCATCCGGCGAAACCGGGTTCCCGGGATACGCCCATAGACCGTGTGGCTGAAATCTCCCCGGCTGCCGAGGTTGGCGCAATGCTGCCTTGAAACGTCGATTCGGCGTTTCGCGTCGGTTTCCGCACGTCCGATATAAGCCCAGCGATAGCCGTCGTAACGGGTCGCTATCGGCGGGTAGGGCAGGTCGTTATAGCGGCGGTTGACATATTCAAACGCCATAGCGCCGAACAGCGTCCACAGGTCATTTTTGGTTTTCTCTGCCTTGTAAAAATCAATTTTCCATGCTTCATTTGCAATGCCGTTCAGCGCGTCCAACAGGCGACCCATCAAAGGCATCAGGGATTTTTCTGCGTTTTCCTCGCAATAGATGCCGTACTTGTCCGTCCAGATGATAAAATTGGTACGGAAAGCGCCCTTTTTGACCTCCAGGATTGCCTCACGCTTCAGAAGATTTTCAATCCGATCCTCGATGTAGTAGGCGGGGACGCCGCAGGTTTTGGCAAGCTCCTCGACAGTGGAGGTGGAATCATAGCATTGATACAGGATGTTCTGCGACAGGGCGTCGTCGATGTACTCGGAGGGGAACGGGATGGTCTTTCCATTGTAATTTCCGCTTCCGTAAATACCAATGTTCATTCTGACGGGGCGCAGGGCAGTTTCCTTCATACTGACACACTCCTTTTTCAGTTTCTTGCGCGCTTCCGAGAGGCACCAGGTGACGGTACCCTCGGGGATATTCAGGCGCGCCGCAATTTGCTTGGTGGAGAGGCCGTCGTAGTAGTAAAGAATGGTGATTTCCCGATAAATGCGGGAGAGCATCGCGATCTTCTCCCGCAGTTGCCCGTACAGCTCCTCGACCGCGGCGGAGTCGTCCTCGTCCGCGTCGCAGGGAAGCTCCTCGGGCATGTCGTAGGAATACATCGCGCGCTGTTTTCCCATGGAGCGCCGAAACGATTTGGTGACATTCGCGGCAACGCCCCACAGCCACGGCTCAAAGCGGTCGGCGTCCCGGAGCTTTGCGAGGCTTTGGAGCGCGGCAAGCAGAATCTCCTGCGACAGCTCGTCAGCCTCCTGCGCGGAGTAGGTGTGGTTGATCGCGTATGCGTAAATCTTTTCGACGTATTGTGCGATGATCTCGGGGTCTGCCATTCTTTCTCACCTGCCTTCCGCTATGAAAGTGTGTCGGGGGATTGGTTCATTGGGTGGTTTTGAAAAATTTTTTTGCCGTGCACCCGTCAGTGTGTCAGCGCCCGGATGACGGCGCCGATGCTGTCGGCAATGTCGCTTGCCATGACCGCGGGGGCGCCGAGGCGTTCGCTTGCATCGTCGCCCGCCATGGCGTGCAAAAGCGTGGCGAGCGCCGCGAGGGAGGTGGGGTTCAGGTCGGTCTGAGCCCGGTACTGGGCGAGCAGGGAGGCGACGATTCCGGCAAGACAGTCGCCGCTCCCGCCGGTTGCCATGCCGCTGTTCCCGCGATTCTGAATGTAAAAACGCTCCTCGTCAGCGACGACGGTGCGGGCGTCCTTGAGAACGCAGACGGCGTGATATTTTTGCG
This sequence comes from uncultured Eubacteriales bacterium, assembly GCA_934476315.1. Lineage (GTDB taxonomy): Bacteria > Bacillota > Clostridia > Oscillospirales > CAG-272 > SIG644. The sequence goes on along the minus strand of CAKSNQ010000052.1, from coordinate 6,809 downwards.
CCAGCAAGCGGGCGCTTTGCGGCAGGTCGGCGGTCAGGGAAGTGATCGGCAGACCGGACAGGCGGGACGCCTCGCCGAGGTGCGGTGTGAGGACGAGCGGTGCGGTGCGGTTCCGCAGAAGTTCATCCCGCAGGGAGGCGCTTGCGGCGAGCAGGTTCAAGGCGTCGGCATCGAGGACGAGAGGCTTGTGACACTGACCGAGAACCGCTGAGACGAGTGCGGCGGCGGTATCGCTTTGCCCGAGGCCGCAGCCGAGCACAACGGCGTCGGCGCGCTCCAGCGCGGCGGTCAGAAGCGCGTTATCCTGACCCTCCGGGGGGAGCGTGAGGACGGCTTCGGGAAGCAAAGTTTGCAGTGGGATTCGGTTGTCGGGGCAGGTCAGAATTTCCACCAGCCCCGCGCCGGCGCGGTAGGCGGATTTGGCGGCGAAATATGCCGCGCCGCACATGCCGGACGCCCCGCCGATGACGAGGACCCGCCCGAACGTGCCCTTGTTGGCGTAGGCGGGGCGCGGGTACAGGACACCGAGGTCCTCCGGTCGGAGGTAAAACGCGCGCGGCGCCGACTCAGTCTCCAGCGCCTTTGTGGTAACGCCGATCGGACAGACGGCGAGCCTGCCGACGTGAGCGGCGGCGGGGTAGAGGAGTAGTCCGATTTTCGGATAGGCAATGGTGACGGTCAGCGTCGCGTGGATTGTCTCGCCCGGGACGTCGCCGGTGTCCGCGTTGACGCCGGAGGGAAGGTCCACGGAAAGAATCCGCGCCCCGCTCCCGTTTGCCGCCCGGATCCATTCCGCCATTTCGGGACGGGGGGCACTTTTCAGCCCGATGCCGAGGAGCGCGTCGATCAAAATATCGCGCGTGTGGTCGATGATGGGCAGGGCGGTCAGCGTTTCTCCGCCCGCCTCGGTCCACAGGGAATACTGGCGGGCACACTCGGGCTGCATGGACTTCGACAGATCGGGCACACTGTTTTCACCGGCATAGCAGGCAACGACTTCGTACCCGGTCTCCTTGGCGAAACGCGCCATGGCAAAGCCGTCCCCGCCGTTGTTCCCGCCGCCGCAAAGGACGACAAGCCGATGTCGGCGGTGCAGGGAAATTTCCGGGGCGTCGCACAGAATCTGAAGGGCGCCGCGGGCGGCGCGCTCCATCAGGGTCTGCGATGGCTCCCCTCCCTTGATGGCGGCGGCGTCGCAGGCGCGCATCTGCGACGCGGTAAGGAGCGGCATGGGTTGAAATGCTTTCATGGCAGAATCCTCCGTGCTGAAGATGACGATAGATTCAGTATAGCATATTGCGCGCGAAAAAACAAGGTGCCCGCATGCTCCGGTGGGGAAAAGTTTTGTGCGCCGTGCTGTTGACAAAGCGCGGAAAAGTCAGTATAATGTAGGAAAAGATACAAGAGGGGAGAGAGCGGAGGATGCAGACCTTTTTTTTGTGTTTGTTGCAGATCATTCTGTACACGCTCGGCGTGCCGATCGCGTGCGGACTTGCCATCGAGATCTGCTACCGCCTCTGCTTTCTTCTGATGGGTCGGCGTGCGGGCAAGGTGTACTGGGCGCTGACCTCGTGGCTCGGCACGCCGATTCATGAGCTGGGGCACGCGCTCATGTGCCTTTTGTTTGCCCACCACATTGAAACTATCCGCCTCGTCCCGACCAAAGCGGGCGGCGCGATGGTGGAGCACAGCTACGATCGCAAGAATCTTTATGCGTCTTTTGGCAATCTCTGGATCGGGCTTGGTCCGATTCTGCTTGGACTGTGCGTGATTTTCGCCGTGCTGTACGCGGTCTATCCGGAGTCCATGGCGTCCTATCGGACGGCGGTGACGGAGCTTCTCCGCGAGGGAAAACCGGTTACCCTGGTGTGGCAGAGGATCGGCGAATTCATTCACGGACTTTTTTCAGAGGGAACCCGCCCGATGTGGGTGCGGGCGCTGGCGGTCATCGTTCTGTTTTCCATGTCGCTTCACGTCCGCCTGAGCGCCTCGGATATTCTGGGGATGCTCCCCGGCATGCCGATCTACTTTGCGTTGTCGGCGCTCGTCTCACTGGTCTTTGCTCTCATGGGGCAGGTGTGGCTCGCAAAGCTGACGCTGTGGCTTCGCCAGGCGGCGTGGGTGGTCGTTTCGCTGTTCAGTCTGATTCTCCTGTTCGCGGCATTGCAACTGGCGCTTGTAATCGTTTACCGCCTGCTTTACGGAATTTTCTCGCTGATTGCGGGAAAGCGTGGCGTGGCGTATGAGGCGCCGGACTCGACGCTTTTTCAGGATTACCGCGACCGGGATTGGGAGGAGTTTCGCCGTTGATTTTTCGCTGATGGCTTACTGCTCATCGGCATTTTTACCTTACCTGCCGCAAACAACGGCAACGGGAGGGTAAAACACACAAGAGATAAAGAAAAAAGAGAATCGGAGACAATCAGTGACCATGGAAGTGAAAGAGGAATACAGCCGCACGGCGCGGCTTTTGGGGACGGACGGAATCGCGCGGCTTGCGGCGGCGCGGGTGGCGGTGTTCGGTATCGGCGGCGTCGGAGGATTCCTTTGCGAAGCGTTGGCGCGCGCCGGAGTCGGGGCGCTGGACCTCATTGACAACGACACGGTGGCGGTGTCAAACATCAATCGCCAGATCATCGCCCTCCATTCCACGGTGGGGCGTCCCAAGGTCGAGGTCATGGCGGAACGCATCCGGGACATCAACCCGGACTGCCGCGTCCGTGCCATGCAGTGCTTCTATCTGCCGGAGATGGCGGAGGCGTTTGATTTTTCTGCCTACGATTACATCGCGGACGCGATCGATACGGTGAGCGCCAAGCTCGACCTCGCTGTCCGGGCGCATCGTGCGGGCGTACCGATTCTCTCGGCGATGGGCGCGGGAAATAAGCTGGATGCCTCGCGTTTTGAAGTGGCGGACATCGCAAAAACCTCGGTCTGCCCGCTGGCGCGGGTCATGCGCATCGAGCTTCGTCGGCGGGGAATCACCCATATGAAGGTGGTCTACTCCAAGGAAGAACCGCTGACGCCGATCGACGACGGCGAGGTTCCGGGCGGAAGTCGCCGCACGGTGCCGGGTAGCGTTTCTTTCGTCCCGAGTGTGGTCGGGCTTCTGATGGCGGGTGAGATTGTTCGTGATCTGGTAGCAACGCCGACGCGGTAATCCGGAGCGTCCGGCAGATCTCCCGATGGTGGTCTGCGCTTGTGTCGGTGCTTTTTCGGCGATTGCCGTGTCCGATCAGGAAAGTTTACAAAATGGTGTTGTATTTTCGGCGCATGTGCGATATGATAGACTGTGATTTACGTACGGGAGGGAGGATGTTTCAATGACAGGATATATCCGCCCGCTCCCGTCGGAGCTGAAGCTCCGGGAGTATCGGTACTATCGCGGCGCCTATTGCGGGCTGTGCCATGCCATGGGAAAGTGCACAGGGCAGTGCTCGCGCCTCACACTCAGCTATGACATGACATTCCTGGTCCTTTTGCGGCTGGCGCTGACCTGCGGGAACCCGCTGACCGGCAAAGGTCCACTGACACAAGGGAATGCTTCGCCCCGGAAGAACTCACCGAATGACGGAGTTTCGCCGGATGGTGGGGACTTTCCGGATGGCGAAAACCCGCAGGGTGGGTGGTGCCCTCGGGATGGGGAAGAAAACCCGGCGGACGAAAAATGCGCCGTGCGTCCGGTGACGTTTTCCAAGCGGCGGTGCCCACGCCATCCGCTCCTGCCGAGACTTTCCCTGGAGGACGGGGACGCGGTGCGGCACGCGGCGTGCGTGTCGGCGATTCTGACCTATTATAAGTTGCTTGACGACCGCGCGGACGAGAGCGGATGGAAGCGTTTTCGCGCGGGGGTGCTTGCTCCGTGCGTGCGAGGATTTTCGCGTCGCGCCGAGCGGTGCGAGGAGGGACTTTCCGCTTTGGCGGAGCAGGGAATGCGTCGATTTTCCGAAGCCGAGCGGCAGGAGGATTTCGCGTCGGCGGACCGTCCCGCGCAGGCGTTCGGGGAACTGCTCGCCGGGCTATTTGCCTACGGCTTGTACGGGGAACACGCGGTGGCGGCTCGCCATATCGGGGTGCATCTGGGACGTTGGCTGTATCTGATTGATGCGGCGGACGACTACACCGAAGACGCGCGGCGGGGACGCCCCAACGCGTTGCATCGGTTGTACGATCTTCCGAAGTTGACACACGAAATTCGGATGGAATTGCAGGCGGCACTTCTGGACGAGTTGCGGCAATGCAAAAACGCGCTGGACCTGATTGAAATTGACTGTGCGGATTGCGGCAGAGAGCTGGAACCGCTCCTGTACCATATGTTTGACGAGGCGCTGCCCGCTGTTACCGGACAGGTGCTGTTCTCACCGAATAAAAAGCGAAAAGAAAAAACGACAGAACAGATCGGAGGGCGGGCATGAGAGACCCCTATGCGGTTCTTGGCGTCCGTCCGGACGCTACGGATGACGAGATCAAGCAGGCGTACCGGGCGCTTGCGCGGAAGTACCATCCGGACAAATACGCCGGGACAGACCTTGCCGACATGGCAAACGAGAAAATGAAGGACATCAACGCCGCCTACGAGGAGATTCAGGAAATGCGCAAGCGCGGCGCGGCGGGAAACGGCGCCGGGAGCGGGGCGGACTTTTCTTCTTCGTATTCCGCAGGGAACAGTCAGAGCGCGGGCGGCATTTTTGTGCGTGTGCGCAGTCTGATTAACGTGGGAGACCTGGACGGGGCAGAGGCACTGCTCCGTAGCGTCGGAACGCAGGAGCGTGGGGCGGAGTGGTACTTTCTCGTGGGCTGTCTGTTGCTCCGTCGGGGACGAATTGTTGACGCGCAGGCGTATCTGGATCACGCGTGTCGACTGGACCCGTACAACGCGGAGTTCCGCACCCGGCGGGATCAGTTGCGCGCGGAGACACAGGCAAACGCCGAAGCCGGCGGCTATCGTACTGCTCCGGCATCCGGGTGTTCGGGATGCGATATTTGTTCGTCGCTTTTGTGCGCGGACTGTTGCTGTGAATGCATGGGCGGTGACCTGATCCGTTGCTGCTGAAATCGTGAATTTGTCGGGAGGGGTGCTATGAATGGGCAAAACGGTCCCCGGCGCGGGCGGGGAAGGCATGTGCGTACCAAGCGAATTGCCGTTTCTTCCATGCTGGTTGCGCTCGGCGTCATGATTTTATGGCTCGGGATGCTTCTGGATGTGCTGGAATTGTCGGTCGTTGTGCTGGCGGCGATGCTGCTCATTCCCGTCGTGATTGAATACGGCGGTGCTTACCCGTGGTCGGTCTGGGGCGCGACGGCGGCGTTTGCCGCCATCCTCATGCCGCTCCGGATGGTGTCGGTCGTTTATATTCTGTTCGGCTTTTACCCGATTCTGAAGGCATATGTGGAGCGGTTGCCGCGCGGACTGACGATTCTTTTCAAACAACTCTATTTTATTGTTTCCGATGTTTTCACGGTGTGGCTTTCCTACCGCCTTGTGACGGCGGAGGAAACGCCGCGACGCTGGCTCCCGGTCGCTCTGGCGGCGGTTGGCTATGTGACGCTGAATCTTTTGGATATTGCGCTGACGCGGCTGATTACGCTTTACCTGCGCAAGTACCGCGCCCGCATCTCAAAGCTGATGAACTGAATACAGAAGCGGGGGTGTTAAAAAATTCATTTGAATTTTTTAACACCCCCGACGACGTTGGTCCCGGCGGCACAGCGCCGCCGTTTTGCCGTCCAAAAGGTCGAAAAGCTAAGAATACGAGGGCAAAAACGACCAAGGTCGCGCAAAACGCCGGACATGACCGACATTTTTTGAGGGGCGGTTAAAAACATTGCGTTTTTAACCGCCCCTTTTTGTCTGTGACACCTTATTTACCACCTGAGCTCAGATCGGAAATGCGGATATAGTAGGTGTTGTTGTTATAGGTGCAACGGTACCAGATTTTGTCTGTCGACATGGCGTTCGGCATGAGAACCGTGTCCTTGGTCAGCGTCAGCGCCGGCGTGGAGGAGGAATCCGGCTTGCTGTACAGGTTGACCGTGCTTCCTTTTGCTCTCATCTGCGCGGGGGTGATGCTGTTGAACTTGACTGTTTCGCTGGGATCGACAGGCGTGACAGGGGTGTCTCCGCCGCCGCTGACCGGCGTTTCGGACAGATAGACCTTGCTGCCGTACTTCTGCAGTGCGTAGTAGTACTTGCCCTCAATCTGAACGCGTACCCACGGGTTGGGGTCGTTTTCCACGGCGACAACAGTGACCTGCGCGCCCTTGCTCAGCGTGGTGAAGATGTTGCCGCCGTCCTCGCGGTTGGGGTCATCCTCTCTCGAGGTGTAGGCGAAGAGACGGACGTTCAGAGAATCCGCCTTGACGTACATAATCTTGGGCGTATCGAGAACGGTGAAGTTCTTACCCACGATGTCCAGCGTCGTGATGCAGCCGTCCCAGATGTAATATTCCGCGCCGGCGTACGAGACCTTGCTCCAGCCGTCGCCGCCCGAAATGCGCTTCAGCTCCGTACCCATGGGAACGGAATCAACGGCGGTGTCGCTCTTCTTGACCGGCTGGTCACGCAGGTTCGCAAAGTCCGCGGTGACATAGACGACATCGTTCTTCTCCTCAAACTTGGAGGGGTCCACCGGCGTGACCGGATCGTCGGGATCGGTGACGGGCGGCTTTTCGGACGGCGCGGTCGTCGTCAGCGAGCTGTTCGCGACGTAGTAGGACTTGCCGTTGTAGGTGACAACGCTCAGGTCGTCGCTCTTTCCGGTGCGGTTCAGCTTGGTGTCCTTTTCGACAGTGACGTCGCCCGCGTCGGT
>CAKSNQ010000051.1 GCA_934476315.1 uncultured Eubacteriales bacterium | reverse complement strand
TTTTCACCTTGTGCGCCGGTGGCTCCGGTGTCGCCCTTATCACCCTTGTCGCCTTTTTCGCCTTGCGCTCCGGTGTCGCCCTTATCACCCTTGTCGCCTTTTTCGCCTTGCGCTCCGGTGTCACCTTTATCGCCCTTGTCACCTTTTTCACCTTTTTCGCCCTGTGCGCCAGTAGCTCCGGTGTCACCCTTATCGCCCTTGTCGCCTTTTTCACCTTTCTCTCCAGCGGCTCCGGTGTCGCCTTTGTCGCCCTTGTCGCCTTTTGCACCTTGTGCACCTGTGGCTCCGGTGTCGCCTTTGTCACCCTTGTCGCCTTTTGCACCTTGTGCACCTGTGGCTCCGGTGTCGCCTTTGTCACCCTTGTCGCCTTTCACGTTCGTTGTGACCTGGGCGGCAACTCCTGTGTCGATCTCGCCAATCCACCAGTTACCGTTTTCGCCGATATAGGGTGTCTTTCCGTCGGCTCCCGCCGCTCCGGTGTCGCCTTTGTCGCCTTTTGCACCTTGCGCACCTGTGGCTCCGGTGTCGCCTTTGTCACCCTTGTCGCCCTTGTCGCCTTTCACGTTCGTTGTGACCTGGGCGGCAACTCCTGTGTCGATCTCGCCAATCCACCAGTTGCCGTTTTCGCCGATATAGGGTGTCTTTCCGTCGGCTCCCGCCGCTCCGGTGTCGCCTTTGTCGCCTTTTGCACCTTGCGCACCTGTGGCTCCGGTATCACCTTTATCGCCCTTGTCACCTTTCTCGCCTTTCGCGCCGGTGGCTCCGGTGTCGCCTTTCGTGCCCTGTGCGGCTATTCCGGTGTCGGTCTCGTCAATCCACCAGTTACCATTTTCACCGATATAGGGCGTATTTCCACCCATTGTTTTCTCGCAGGAGGTGAACAACGCTAACACCATCAGCACGGAGATCGCCCACAAAAGCACTGTCTTCAAAGATAATTTCATCGTCATTTTCCTTCCTTTACTATATATGCCTACCCGGCGGGCGGGTATATTTGCAGCCGCATAGGTTCAAATTGAGTATAGCAAAAAAATACAATATTGTCAAGAACTTTTTTGTTTTCAGTGATGAATTATTTTGGCTCCCCAAGATATTGAAAGTCTCTGCGGACGAGCTGTTAGGCGGCATAGAGGACTCCGACGAAAAAATTTAAGGCTTTCCCGCGCAAGATGGAACTTACAATACTAACACGGCGACGAGAAAAAGGGAGTGCTGAAAAATTCAGAATGAATTTTTCAGCACTCCCAACCGACATTTTTGCGGGGCTGTGAAAAACTCAAAGAGTTTTTCACAGCCCCTTTTCTTGCAGAAAAATCAGCGCTCTGTATTCCGGTGTTTCTTTTTCGAAAGGACGAACGCGCCGCCGGTGACAACCAGTGCGACGGTCACGATGCCCACGCTCAGCCAGATGCGCCACGTCGCGGAATCCGCGGATTCCTGCTGTGCCGAGGTGGAAACGGACTCCTCTGCCCCGCTCATCCCGACGTTGGGAGCAGGCGCGTACGTGCGGTTGGCATTCTCTCGGCTCAGTCCCGCCACGATTGTAATTCCCTCGTCGCGCCGCGACAGATCGGGCGCGGTCATGCCGGCAATCACAATATCGGTATCGGAATTGTCGCCCTGGTAATAATCCAGTCCGGTAATCAGACCCCAGTCCTTACCGCCCGTACGGCACAGGCGCAGGTTATCAAAGCGGATCTCCTCCCCGTCCAGCGCCGCGCCATTGATGTCGTTGGCGTAAATGCGGAAATAATTGACGCGGGAAAGATCCGCGCCGCCGGCTGTGAGAATCGCCTCCTCAATGTACAGGTAGACGGTATTCCAGCCCTCTTTCAGCACGCCGGTATTCCCTTTCTCATGAAGCGACCACGCGTACTCCTCAACGTCATATTTGCCGGAGGAGGTGATCTCCAGAATCATCTGCTTGATGCCGGAAATCAAGTCTGAGCGCGACACGTAGATGTCGATCGCGAGGGTATCCGCCTCCGTCGCGTCCTTGGCAGGGAACGACGCACCGATGGCGAACCTTGTGCTATCCTTGGTGAAGCGATACGCCGCGCAACCGGTTCCCTCCGACGGGTCCTCGGTATTCAGCGTCCAGCTTCCAATCGCCGTATCCATATTGTGCAGGACAACCACGTCTTCTTCCTCTGCGGCATACACCGGCAGGCACACGAGGACCGCCAGCAGGGCGGCGATCAGACAAAGACCAAAACCTTTTTTCATAACAATCTCCGTTCCGCCGTCCAGATGACGGCACAATGGCAATGAATTCTCCCCTTTCAAAAGGGGGCGGGGTGGCTGGGGTTACTTTTTTGTTCTATGTGGAAGTCCCTCGGCGTCAAAGGAAATTTCCTCGCGCGTCAGGTACCAGGTTTTCCCCATATCGGCGCTTCCCTGATAAAACAGCCAGACCCGACCGTCGTCATCGCGGAAAGCGTACGGATGTCCCGACTCACTGCTGTTCCAGTCTCCGGGCTGTCCGCAAGGAATCAAAGGCTGGTCGCACACCCGGCAAAAGAACACGCCGTCGTCCGACACCGCGCAACCGATCTGCTGAGGGGTGCAATTGTACGAGCCGCCGTAGAACAGGTACATCCGGTTGTTTTCCACGACGGTCGCGGGGGCTTCGATACACTCGCCCTCCCACAAAAGCTCCGGGGAGAGGAGCGATTGATGCGCCAGCGCCGTCCATGCACCCCGACCGAAGTCGGAGGTCAGAGGGGCGGACGCGCCGCCGATCTTCTGAATCCTCATCGTGTGATCGCGCGTGGCGAAGTACAGATAAAGTCTGCCGCGGAACACGCACACATCGGCGTCGATCGCCCTCCCGCAACACCAGTCGTTGTCGGGGCGGTAGATCGGGTTGGTCGGATTCTTTTCAAAGTGAAGCCCGTCCTCCGAGGTCGCGTGGCAGATAGCATCCTCGGCGCCGTTACCGTAGGTCTGATAAAACAGGTGCACACGACCGTTCAGCACGATTGCGGCGGGCGCGCCGATGCCGTTCCGCTCATACGGGCGATCCATAGGAACCTCGCCGACGTCCTGCCAGTCCTCCATATCCTCGGAGGTCGCAATGCCGACGCCGATCTTGCCCTGCCCGTTCTGACCATAGCAAACGGTGTAGTAGAGAAAGTACCGCCCGTCAAAACGAATGACGGCGGGGTCCTTGGCAAAGTCGCTTAAGCGGTGGTTGGTAAAAAGCACTGTCACATTCCTCCTGTGCGGTGATATGCGTGGGAAAGCTCACAGTTTTTCGAACACGCGCAGACCGTACTCGCACAGTGCGTGATCCTGCTCGCCGGTCCCGCCGGAGACGCCCAAGCCTCCGACGATGCGTCCACCCGCGACGAGCGGGACGCCGCCGCCGAATGTAATCATTTTGTCCACGTTCTGCAAGCCGCAAAAGGTCTGTCCCGGCAAGACCAGCCGCGAAAGCTCCATGGTAGACATCCGGACGGACACGGCGGTATACGCCTTTTTCACCGCGACGTCATAGCTGACGAGCAGTGCGCCGTCCATTACGTGAACTGCCACGGGATTGCCCTCGGCGTTGCACACGGCGACCACGACCGCCCGACCCTCGCTCTGTGCGTATGCTTCGATCGCCTCAATCAACGCCGTTGCTTTTTTCAGGTTCAGCGGCTGCTGTTCCGCGGTCACGCGGCGCACGATCTCGTCCACGATGTCCTGCGATTGCCTCGGGGCGACCGTCGCTGTGGAAAGCGGCGCGGCGGGCGCTCCTGCCGCAGAAGACGCGGAAAGTCCTCCCCCCGTTCCCCACCGTTCGGCGGCGGCAAGGTGCACCGCCCGGGCGAGGTACGCCGACAGGCGGTTAAGGTACGCCAGGTTGGTCGGTGCCACCGGATATTTCCGGTTCATGCGGGCGAACACCCGCTCGGCATGCCTTGCTGCCACGCGGGAAAGCTCCAACCGAACTGCCGCCTCGCACCGGGACGACGCGTCGGAGGCTGACGGGGTGGGAGCCATGGATGAAAGCGCGGTCGAAGCTGCGGCTGAAACCACGGTAGCGTCCGGGGTCGGAGCTGCAGTTGAACCCGGGGTGAAAGCCGGAGCGGGAAGCCCCAGTGTCATCCCGTCGGTTCTGTCCGCGAGAGCGCGCACCTCTTCAGCGGTAATTTTGTGTTTTAAGTTGCGCGGTTCGGCGACGCCCATGCGCAACACGGACAGCGCCTGACGCACGTTGGCAAATTCCGCCGCGCACCGGCGGGCGCTCTCGCGACCGTCGTCGGCAAAGCACAGCTCCGCGTACGACAGGCGGGCGTTCAGCTCTTCAAGGCATCCGAGCGCCGAGACGCGTTCGTCCGCCTTGGAAATCTGCGTCGCGCCGAAAAGCGTCGTCATGCCCGCGTCACCGCAACCGCCGGCGGTCTTCGGCTTTTGATTCTGAGTAGCTGCGTTTTCCGTTTCCGTTGCCATCGTCCTCCCCTCCCGCGCGTCCCCGGTCGTCGGCTCCGCGCGATGTTACCGTCCCAGCGGACGGCTGTTTTATCCTACGAATTCGCTTACTTCAAGTCCCAGGCAATGACGGGATACACGGGGGCATCCTTGACGTCGGTCGGCTGAGCCGACGACTTTCTGACCTTGCCCGCATTCTCACAGCGAACGCTGATCGGCGCGGCGGTCTCGCCCTTGGCATACTTTGCGGCGTTGACGCCGATGGCGCGATACGTCTCCGCGGTCATGCAAGCCGCCCGGCTGTACATTTCCAGGTTGGCGGACGGAGCCGCGTCCTTGCGGTGGATCGCCGACGCGCCCTTGGCGGAAAGCGAAACACCGATGCCGGAGCCGCTGATCTTCGCCGCCTCCAGGCTCATGAAACCGACATCCGAGGTTTTCAGCACGCGGACAATGCGCGGGGTCAAGCCCTCGGCGCGAACGCCTGCGGCAACTGCGGCAACCACGTCGTCATGCGCGACACCGCCGACCGTGGCGTGAATTTCTTTCTGGAAGCCGGGTCCGACGCCGATGACGACCTCGCGGGCATCCGTGCCCACCGCGGCACGAGGAACGCCCTTGTAGGATGCGCCGCCTGCGGCGGTCTGCGCCGCGGACTTTCCGTCCTTCGCGCCCATCCCGCCTTTGGCATCATTCTGCGCCAGCCGCGCCGACGCCGCCACCTCGCGCGCCTTGGCAACCGCCTCCATTTCACGGGCGGGCTGTGCCCGGAGTGCGCTGAGCACCTTTTCGATGGCTTCCTCGGGAACGACGCCCTCAAGCTGGCTTGCCTCGCGGATGACGGCATCCGAAACCTTACGGCAGATTGCCTCGTCGATCTCAACGCCGCGGTTCTTGAAGATCAGGTCGTCGTGCAGGCTGGCAGAGGTGCTCTCCACCTCATCGCCCTGAAGCGCGCCGACCACCTTCTGGAGGACCTCCTCGGGGTTCACGCCATCCAACTGCGCCGCCTCCTTGACAACCGCCGTCGCGATGCGGCGAACTACGTCTTCGTTGACGCGCATGCCCTTGTGCTCCAGCATTTGCGCGGTGGAGCATTTCTTGTTCCCGGTGCCGTTTTTATCCAGGTAGTCCACCACATCGCGTACCATTTCCTCGGGACGCACACCATCCAGTTGTGCGGACTCCTTGATGACTGCCTCTGTCAATTTTCTGCGGATGTCTTCGCTGAGCATTGTTTTGTCTCCTTTTCTCTCTCACCGGCACGCCCGTGCGAAAGGGGTGGGCGGCGGTGTCCGGCATTCTTTTTTCTCCGCGCCAACCGGTCGGGAAAACCGTGCGCGAAAGCAATACTTTCAGTCCCCTTTATTATACTTCATTTTGCGAAAATTGTCAATCATATCTTTGAAAATTCCGAAAAAAACGCGGGCGCTTCCGCACTCCTGCGAAACCGTCCGCGCTTGTTTAGTTTTTGTCAATTTTCCGGACGATCTCGCCGGGGCGCTTGAAGATGCTGTGAGGCGGAATATAGCCGCGCACACCGGACAGCGGGTAGACGTTGGTCTGCCGCCCGATGACCGTCCCGGGGTTGAGCACGCTGTTGCACCCGACCTCGACGAAATCCCCGAGCATTGCGCCCATTTTGCGGCATCCCGTCGCGACCGCACCGTCAGGCGTATGCACCGTCACGTTGGTCTTGTCGCTTTTGACATTGGACGTGATCGACCCCGCCCCCATGTGTGACTTATAGCCGAGGATGGAATCCCCCACATAGTTGTAATGGGGCGTCTGCACGCCGTCAAACAGGATGCAGTTTTTCAGCTCCACCGAATTTCCCACGACCGCGCCCGTGCCGACCAAGGCACTGCCGCGGATAAAGGCGCCGTGCCGGACCTCGGTTCCCGGTCCGATGATACACGGTCCGCCGATATACGCCGTGGGCGCAACGGTCGCGCTTTTCGCGATCCAAATGTCCTCCCCGCGCCGTTCGTACTCCTCGGGGGACAGTGTTGCGCCGAGCGTGCGGATAAAGTCGGCAATGCGCGGCAGAACCTCCCACGGATAGGTCGTCTCCTCCAGAAGCGGCGCGGCGAGCGTATGCGACAAGTCCTCCCACAGCGCGCGGTTTGTGATCTCTTGCAAAATGTGACTCATAGGTATTTCCTCACTTTCCGTAGCTCATGTCCACTTCCAGCCCCTCGTCGCGGATGACTCCGACGACCAGCGCGACCATTTCCTCGCAGAGCTTTTTGGTGGTAGCCTCCACCATGACGCGGATGAGCGGCTCCGTTCCGCTCTCGCGGAGCAGAATCCGACCGTCCTTGCCGAGCGTTTCCCGGACCTGTTCCACCGCCGCCTGCACGCGGGCGTTGCCCATCACCGCCGCCTTATCCGCCACGCGGACGTTTTCCAGCACCTGCGGGAACATCACGACCGGCGAGACCAGCACCGAGAGCGGCTCCTTGGCGGACAGCATTGCCTCCATAATCTGAATGGCGGTCAGGATGCCGTCGCCCGTCGTCGCGTACTTGCTGAGGATGATATGCCCCGACTGCTCGCCGCCCACGCAGTTGCCCGTCTCCAACATATTTTCGTAGACGTATTTGTCGCCCACCTTGGTCTGAACGTAGTCGATGCCGGCATCGTCCAGCGCGCGGTAAAGCCCGAGATTGGACATCACGGTCGTCACCAGCGTGTTGTTGGCAAGCGCGCCCTGGCGCTTGAGGTCGGTAGCAAACAGGTACATGATGTGGTCGCCCGTCACGATGTTTCCGTTCTCGTCCACCGCCAGGCAACGGTCGGCGTCCCCATCAAAGGCGAAGCCGACGTCCAGATGATTCTGCTGAACGAAATCCACCAGTCCCCCGATGTGCGTCGAACCGGCGTTTTCGTTGATGTTCAGTCCGTTGGGGGCGGTGTTGATGGTATAAGTCTTGGCGCCCAGCGCGTCGAATACGCTCTTGGCGATCATCCAGGCGCTTCCGTTGGCGCAGTCCAGCCCGATGCGCATACCCTTGTAGGAATGAAGCGACAGTGAAATCAGGTACGCGACGTAGCGGTTGCGTCCCGCGCTGAAGTCCACGATCTCACCCACGGCCTCGCCCACGGCAAAGGGAATGTCCGCCCCGCGGATCCCCAGCTCCGCGCGCGCGCCGTCCAGATACGCCTCGATTTTCGTCAGCACATCCTCCGGCATTTTTTCGCCGTTGCGGTTGAGCAGCTTGATTCCGTTGTCGTAAAACGGGTTGTGCGACGCGGAGATCATCACACCGCAGTCAAAATCCTCGCGGCGCGCCACGTAGGAGACGCTCGGCGTCGTGGTCACGTGCAGCATATATGCGTCCGCGCCCGAAGCCGTCAGCCCGGCGGCGATGGCATATTCCAGCATGTAGCTGGAGCGCCGCGTGTCCTTGCCCACCAGAATCCGTGGACGCGCGCTCTGCGTGTGGTAGTACCACCCGAGGAAGCGCCCGATCCGATAGGCGTGATCGGCAGTCAGGGTCTTGCCCGCCTCGCCGCGAAATCCGTCCGTACCAAAATATTTCGACATGTATTCTGTCCTCCTGTATCTGCTTTGATGAGAATTTTCAAATATGCACGGCATGGTCGGTCGGCGCAAAGCCGTCGATCTGCTCCAGCACGCCGCACACCGCCTCTGCCATGGACACGAACCCGAAATCCGTCGGGTGAACGCCGTCCACGTTGCCGTCGCCTCCGCACAGCGCCGTGAGCGCCGTACCGTCGAGGAAATATACATTTTTATCCCCATCAGCAAGCGCGTCCCGGTAAGTTTTCTCAACCACCGCGCGCCGCGCCAGCACATCTGCCGTGAGAACGTGGTGAGGGCGCGACATCATAATGACCGGCAGGTCGGGATGGCTCCGGCGGATTGTCCGGAACATTTTTTCGTGGGTGCTCGCGAGATATTCCGCGTTCGGCGCGTTGTGGTCGTAGTCATAGACGAACACGGACATGGGCAGTCCGGCGATGTACTCCGCAATGGCGTCCTCCGCCTTCGCGGAGCCAGAAAAGCCAAGGTTGACGTAGTCGCAGTTGAGGCGGCGCGACACGATTGCCTGATACGCCATGCCGGGTCTGGAGGCGCACCCACCCTGGGTGATGGAGGAGCCGTAATACACGATCGGCTCGGCGTTGACATACGGCTCCGGCGCACCGAGGAAGCACCCCTCGCGCAACCCGACGGAAAGCTCCCGAACGTTGCTGTACAAGGGGAAATTGATGGTGATCTGCTTCATCCCCGTGCCAAGGTCAACGACCCCCTCAAAGCCACTCTCCACATCGAGGGGCGGGGTGAATGTTTTCACGTAGCGCGTGCCGTCGTAAAGATCGAAGCCCGCCACGCCGGTCAGGGCAAAGTGGGACATCCTCGCCACCCCGTCCATCTCGGCGTGGATAGCGACATAGGGGCTGTCTGTCACAAAGCGTACCCTGCCGCCGGCAGTATTGGCGTGCAGGAAAAGGACGCCCGGGCTAACCGTCCGTGCAACCTCCTCCGGAATGCGTCGGTACCGTCCGTTTTCCATAAAGATTCCGGAAACCCGGAACGGCGGCGTCTGCGCGCTGTAAAACCGGAGACCCTCTCTCTGAATATTGGTTTTCACCGCGAAATTGCGGTCGATTTCCGCTATATCTGTCATTTTTGCACCTCGCAAACTCCAATCGGTTTCATTATAGCATGCGGTGGGGCACTTGTCAACGGACAGCAGAGCACCGAGCTGTATTTTTCTCTCGGAATTCCGCTCTTCGCGGGGTTTGCGGAGGGAGAAACCATCTCAAACGCCGAAGTTTGGCGGCTTGCCGCGGTCCCTCCGCCTCCACCCACTTCCTTGGCTATGCGCCGTATTTCAGCGACAATTCCACGCGCTTTCTCCGGCGGCGAGGGGAAACTCGCCCGGAGTTTTCCCTCGCCCGGCTTTCTGAATTTCAGCGCTCCCGGGGAGAGGAGGAGAACCCGCCCCGCGCCCAACTTTCTAAACCGCGGCAAGCCCGGGAGGGGCTTGGGGAGGGGTCATCGGCGGGGGTCTACCCCGCCGCCCTCCCCAATGCGCCAAAGCGCCGCGTCGTTGCGGCGCGAC
>CAKSNQ010000050.1 GCA_934476315.1 uncultured Eubacteriales bacterium | reverse complement strand
TCGTTGCGGCGCGACGCGCATCCAGCCTTGGAGTGGAGGGCGTGGGGGGAGCCGCCTGCGCTACGCGGCAGGCACGAGCGTTTGAGCCGGTTCTTCCCCCACATCCGGCATGTGAGCCATCCAACTCAAAGTAGATACCAGCCACCAGCACAAAACACCTACAATTCTAAACAATTCAGCGCTTTCAGCCGCTTTTTTCTTTTGAGACCAGAGGCACAAAAGAAAACCGATTGCCGCGGCAGTGCCCGCCGCGGACAATCCACAAAAAAGAAAATGCCGATGGGGAGTTTCGCGCTCTGCGGAGCGCGATGAGGGTTCCACCCTCAACCCGCCGCCTTTTGAAAAAGGCGGGCGAAAACTTTGAATAGAGACAGCTGAATTTTGGGAGAAAGCAGGCAAAACAAAAAAGAGGGACAGTTGAACCCTTTAGAATCCTAAAGTCGAACAGCTATTCCCTCTCCAAGAATTTTTGAAGGGTGTGGGAAACTTTCCCCAAAAAGTTTCCCACGTCGTTTTCTCTCTCCCCTTACTTCGCCTTGTACCCCGCGGCGGCGACGGCTTTCACCACATCGTCGTGGGTCAGAGCGGCGCCGTCCGCAAGATAAACGGTCGCCTTCTTCTTGTCCAGCAGAACATCCGCGTGATCGACGCCCGGCAGGGATTCCAGCGCCGCCTTTACGTGCGCTACGCAATGCGCACACATCATTCCCTCAACCTTGACTTCCAACTTGTTCATTTGTAGTTCCTCCTGCTCTTTTTTTGGCTTTTCTTCAGATTTTTCTTTGACTTTTTCGACTTTTTTTGCGGTCTTTGCGGCTTTCGGAGCCTTTGCGGACTGCCCGAGCGACGAATCCGACCGCAGGCGCAGAGAATTGAGAACCACGCAGACGGAGGAAAGGCTCATCGCGGCGGCGGCAATCATGGGATTGAGCGAAAATCCGACGCCGGAAAGCACACCCGCGGCAATCGGGATGGAAATGGTGTTGTAAAACAGCGCCCAGAACAGATTTTCGCGGATGCAGCGTATGGTGTGGCGGCTGAGGTTGATGGCGTCCGCGACGTTGTGGAGACTGTTGCCCGTGAGAACCACCCCCGCGCAGTCAATAGCAACGTCGGTTCCGGCGCCGATCGCGATACCGACATCGGCGCGGGCGAGCGCGGGCGCGTCATTGATGCCGTCGCCGACCATGGCGACACTGCCGCCCTCCGAAATTTCGCGCAGAATACTTTCCTTGTCGGCGGGCAGGAGAGAGGCGCGGAATTCGCTCACCCCCGTGCGCGCGGCAACAGCGGCGGCGACGCGTTCGTTGTCGCCGGTCAGCATGACCGTCCGCACGCCGATGCGGGAAAGGCGGGAGATTGCCTCGGGCGTGTCCTCGCGGATGCGGTCGGCGAGGGCGACCACACCCATGACCTGCCCGTCATACGCGACGCAAACGGAGGTTTTCCCCTCCTGCCCCAGTCGCTCGCAGGTCTCCCTGACCCACGCGAGCTGTTCTGCCGGGACGTCGCCCTTTTCCAGCAGCGCCGGCTTTCCGATCAGACAAATCTTGCCATAAACGCGCGCGCGGACACCCTCGCCGATCAGCGACTCAAAGTCGGTGGCGGGGAGAGTGACGATGCCCTCGTTCGCGGCGTGGAGGCAGATTGCCCGGGAGAGCGGGTGGGAGGAGTGCTGTTCCACTCCCGCGCAGAGAGCGAGAACGTCCTCGCGGCGCGCGTCAACGCGCATTGACCCCTCCCCGACGGTGACGCGCATGTCCTCCGGGGGAAGAACGCAATCGGTCACGGCGGGCTTGCCCTCGGTCATCGTACCGGTCTTGTCCAGGCAGACGGTGCGGACCGCGTGGAGCTTTTCCAGCGCCTCGGCGCTCTTAAAGAGAATGCCGTGCTCCGCGCCCTTGCCCGTCGCCACGAGAATGGCGGTCGGGGTGGCAAGTCCCAGCGCGCAGGGGCAGGAAATGACGAGAATACTGATGGCGTAACGCAAAGCGTCCGAAACATTGTGACTGAAGGACAGCCAGAAAATGAGCGTTCCCAGCGAGATCAGAAGGACGATCGGGACGAAGAAGCGGCTGATCTTGTCCGCCAGACGCGCCACGGGCGCGCGGCTCGCCGCGGCATCCTCCAGAAGGCGCAGAACGTGAGAGAGCGCCGTTTCGCTTCCGACCTGCTCGGCGCGGATGGTCAGGCTTCCCTCGACCAGCGTGCACGCGGCGTGAACCTTTTGCCCCTCGCCGAGATCGACGGGGATGCTCTCGCCGGTGAGCGCGGCTTCATCCACGCTTCCCGTGCCGGAGACGATTACGCCATCCACGGGGATCAGCTCCCCCTCGCGGCAAAGCACAAGGTCGCCGACCTTGAGCGAGTCCAGCGGGACCTCTTTCGTCTCACCGTCCAGGACAAGAATTGCGGTGTCGGGCAGGAGCATCGCGAGGTGGGCAATCGCGGACGACGCGCGCACACGGGCACCTTTTTCGAGGTTTTTTCCCAAAGAGACCAACGTGACGATCATCGCCGCCGACTCAAAATACAGGTTGTGAACCATATCATGGAGCGCCATGGTGTCCCCGCGCAGCGTCGCGGCGATCATCATCCCGCAGACGACGACGCCGTAGACGAACGCCGCGCCCGAACCGATGGCAATGAGCGAATCCATGTTCGGGGAGAGGTGGCGGAGCGCCTGCCAGCCGCCGATGAAGTAGCGGCGGTTGAGCCACAGGATGGGGACGGTCAGGATGAGCTGGATCAACGCCAGCGCCAACGGATGGTCAGTCATGACCAGCCCGAACATATGTCCCATGGAAAAGACCATCAGAAGGAGCGTCAGGGCGATGGAAAGCCCCAGACGCGCCCAGGAGCGGCGAAGCTCGCGCTTTTCTTTTTTCACCTGCTCGCGCGTGCCGTCCGAGCGGATGGTGTCCGCGGGCTTTGCGGAATACCCGGCGTGGGTAATCTCCGCGATCAGCGTTCGGTCGAGCTTTTCCTTGCCGACGGTCATCACGCCGTCGTGGGGAGCCTCGACGGTCATGGAGCCGGTCAGGAGACTGACGGTTGCGCTGGCTTTTCCCTTGCCGAACATCGCGTCGAGAGCTTTGTTGGCGGCGCGTTCAACGTGTGCGACGCAGGCGGCGCAGCTCATTCCGCCGACCTCGTAGCGATATTTGACGGTGGAAATTTTTCCTTGTTCCTGTTCTTCCATGAATAAAAATTCACCTCCGTTTGCCGTTTTGCCTTGCCGCGCTTTCGCATTAGTATGTGCAGACGCGGTTTTTTCTTATACTTTTCCGGCTAAATTATAATACGGCTGTGAAATTTTGTCAAGGGAGGCAATATTTTTTTACAAACAGGAAAAAATTAATGTCATATGGGCATTTCACGGAAGCCCGCGCGCGGCGGGCATGAGAGTTTGAGGGGTTCTCCCCCCACAACCTACACCGAAAACTTTAGTCAAAAAGTAGAAACAGACAACAACCGAAATGTATCCAACCTTTCCACACAGCAAAAGCAATATTCTTTCAGCGGTCTTTGCGGAGGGAGAAACCATCTCAAATGCCGAGGTTTGGCGGCTTGCCGCGGTCCCTCCGCCTCCTCCTACTTCCTTGGCTGTGCGCCGCATTTCAGTGGCTATCCCCCGCGCTGTCCCCGGCGGCGAGGGGAAACTCGCCCGGAGTTTCCCTCGCCCGGCTTCCTGCATTTCAACGCCCCCGGGAGGGGTGCGGAAGAACCGCCCCGCGCCCAACTTTCTGAACCGCGGCAAGCCCGGGAGGGGTATGGGGAGGGGTCATCGGCGCGCCCCGCGCCGCCCTCCCCAATGCGCCAAAGCGCCGCGTCGTTGCGGCGCGACGCGCATATAAGCCTTGGAGTGGAGGGCGTGGGGGGAGCAACCCCGACGTTTGAGGGGTTCTTCCCCCACATCCTGTACCAAAGGATTCAGCTAAAGCTACAAACCGACAGCGATTGAAAGGTACCTGCTATTCCCTGCAATTTCAGCTCTTTCAGCCGCTTTTTCTTTGAAGCCAGAGGCGCAAAGAAAAAGCTATGGAAAAAGAAACGCCGAGAGGTTTCGCCGCCTGCGGGCGGCGACATGGGGCTTCGCCCCAGACCCCCTGCTTGCAGGAGAACGCCTTTTGAAAAAGGCGGGCGAAAACTTAAAAAGAGGGATAGCTGAATCCTTTAGAAACCTAAAGTGAACAGCTATTCCCTCTCCAAAAAGTTTCCCACGTTACGTTCCCGTATCACCCCATAACCTGCCCCAGCGCGGTCAGCGCGAGTGATGCGGCTTGCTCTACCGTCCCGCCCTCCAGCGTGACGCAGGCAACAGGGGCGGCGCCGCTTCCGCCCTCGGCAAACGCAATGGCAATGGCGGTCCCGTCCGCGGTCAGCGCGGTGCGCAGTCCTACGGAAATTCCCGCGCGGCGAAGCGGAGAGTCCGCGGGCAGGCTCGCCTTGGCGGTCCGCATCATTTCGTCCGTCAGGGAGCGGAACGCCTCCTCGGAAATCGGCACGTGGGCGCTGACCTGCGGGGCGGTCTGCCGGATAATTTCACCGCTGGTCGGCGAGCAGACGGCGCGCGACAGGTGCGTTTCGTACCGTATCCCGCCGCAAAGCAGGGTCGCGTAGGCGTTACAGAGCTGAAGCGGCGTGCACCGCGCGTCCCCGTACAGAACGGACGCACCCGCGTCGGCGGTCCGGTCGATCTGCCCGGTCGCCTCGCCGATCTCAATGCCGCTTCGCTGACCGACGCCAAACAGAATCTGTCGATCCCGAACGGTTTCACGGTCTGCCCCCGGTCGGTTTTCCATCGTGAGGTAGCAGATGTCCAGAAGTCCCGCCGTCGGGTAGGCGCGGTAGCAGGCGCGATCCAACGCCGCCGCGCTTGCCGAATCGTCGGTGCAGGCGGAAACGAGCGTCAGAATCTCCCCGCTGTGGCTGTCGAGAACGACCACAGCGCCGGTGGCGTGCGCCTCCCGCATGGCGTCCTCCATGCGCGTTTGCGCGGAAATGTCCAGAGTCAGCCGCAGGTTTGCCCCCGCGGAAGGCTCGACGGTCACGGTGCGGGAAACCGTTCTTCCCTCGGCATCGCGCACAAGGAGAATCCGCCCGTCCGTGCCGTGCAGGAGCGTTTCAAAGGCGATCTCACAGCCGGAGGTGCCGACCGTGGCGTTCATCGGGTAGCCCTGCGCGTTGTAGTAGGGGATGGGCGAGAGGCGGTGGGACAGGGACGATGTGCTCCCGAGCAGGCGCGCGTAGCCCTCGTAGCGGCGGACGCGTTCCGTGCGGACGGTGATGACCGCATACGGCGAGGCGGTCTGCTTGCTCCCTGCGATAAAGGCGGAGGAAACATCCTTTGCCAGCGTGTAGTGTCCGTTCTCCTTGAAATTGGAGCGATCCATGTCGTAGAGGAGGCGGAGCAGGCGGTCGATCTGCGCGTTTGTGTAGACGGGAATACCGTCGATCTGCGCGTTCAGCGCGTAGGTGTTGACGTAGGCGATCATCAGCGTGTCGGCGCGCAGGTTCTGCATGGAAAGCCCCAGCGTCGCACAGACCCGCGAGAGCTGATAGTGGATTGCCGAGTCGGGGTTTCTCACCTCGTCGCGCAGGGTCAGCGAGGGGTAGGTCCCCTCCAGCGGGAAGTAATCCTCCGGGAGCGTGAGCGTCTCGCCGGCGGCAAGCGCGTCCGAAACGGTCTCCGAGAGCGAGAGAAGCAGGCGGTTGCGCTCGTGGACGCCTCCCACGTCGAGGAATTTTTCGTAGTCCAGCCCGAAATCGTAGACAAAGCGATTGGTGAGGAGCGGGACGCCGTTGCGGTCGTAAATTTCCCCGCGGGTCGCCTGAAGCGTCACGGTCTCGCCGACGGTTTCTCCGTTGTCCGGCTTCTTTTCGCGGAAGATGGAAAACGCGTTGCCGCGGGCTTGCAGGGAGATCAGAACCCCGCCGAAGCAGAGGCATCCGACGAGAAACGTGACGAGGACGATGGAAATGCGCCTGACAAAGACCGAGCGCGGCGCAGCACGTCCGCCCCGGCGTCCGGCGGGGGCGGACTTTGATTTTGACTTGAATCTGGAAGCGGATCGGGAAGCTCCCGGGAGTCCTTCCGGCATGATTGTTCGCCCTCCTTTCCGGGAAAATAACGGCGTTGCCGCATGGATGGATGCCGTATTGACACCTTGCCGCACTGGCGCATTGTCGCCTGCCGCACGATTCCGGCGACGGGCAATGAATGGTGAATGGTGCGGCGCTTTGAATTTCAGCGGTGACAGACCGCCCGGTTACAAAAGACTGAGCAGGAACAGCCCCGCGAACGCGACGAGGCACAGCGGGATTCCGACGTTTCCGAAGATTGATGACGCCCGCTCTCCGCGTCCGAGGACATCCGGGGCGTTCGCCGTGTCCGTTGTCTCCGTTGCTCCCGTCGCGTCCGCCGCATCCGGCGTGCCCAAGGTATCGGGCGTGCCCGCCGTGACGTTCGGCTTCCCGCAGAAGCCAACGCCCCCACGGAGGTTTGCGCGGATGGCGCGGTAGTTCTTACCAATCATAACGATGCCGAGGATGCTCAGCGCAAACTGGACGATCAGATACAGTGCGAGCAGGAGAAGACCCGTCGCGTTCTCACTCATAAAGGCGAGTAGCTCCTCCTCGGTCTCCAGCGTCGTCAGGGCTTGCAGGTCCACCCCGTTTGTCACCAGCGTGCCGAGCACGCCGCCGTACAGATTGAACAGCGCGTGGAGCAGGATGGTGTAGCGGAGCTTCCCCGTGACCAGATAGACGTATCCGAGAACCAGCCCGATGCCCGCGGCGTAAAAGCACTGATAGAAATTTCCGTGGAACGCCCCGAACATGAGTGCGCTGAACACCACGGCGAGCGTCCCGCCGAAGCGGGAGAGGCGGTCGATGAGCAGCTTACGGAAGATCAGCTCCTCAAAGACAGGCGCGAGAACGACCGTCGAGAGGACGGTCAGCCACAGCGGGATGGTTCCGATCAGTTCGCCGAGCCCGTTGGTGTAATCGACCCCGGTTAGACGGCTGAGGTTGGACATGAGCCACGTTCCCAGCCGACTCCCCACCGACGAGGCGGTGAAGCAGACGGTCAGCGCGCCGAAAAACAGGCGGGGCGTGCACGCTTTTGACTTCGGGAGCGAGGTGGGCATGCCGCGGACGATCAGATACATCAGGGGCACACCGATCAGATAGAGCGGGAGAGTGCCCGTCAGAATGTTGAGGATCGCCGTGTGTGCTTCCGTGAAATCCCGGAAAAAGGCGACGAGAATGGCGGAGACGAGGATGGAGGCGGCGTACCAGGCGACGGTCATGGTGAAGATCGCGAAACCGACGCGCGAGAACGCGCGCTTTGCCCTCGCGAGCTTTTCGCGGCGCACGGCAGGGTCTGCCGCCGGGGTCGCGGACGGGTTGGGCGACGGATTGCCGGACGCGTCCGCGGCGGGGTTCGCAAACGGGTTCGCAAACGTGTTGCCCGCAGAGTTGCCGGACGCGTTGCCCGTCGGGTCGGCGGAGGAATTTGCGGACGAGTCCGCGAGAAAACCCCGGCGCTCCGGCTGTTCGGACGCACCCGTCGCGGGCGGGACGGGGTCGGAGTAAAAATCAAAATTTGGATTGTCGGATTGTTTCATGGGAGCAGGCTCCTTTCCAGATGTTGGGTGCGGGCAGGGCGCGATAGGTACCGATTGTGCTTTACGACGTGGGTTGTCTTACGACATGTCACCTCAAGACGGGTTGCCTCACGGCGGGTCGTCTCTCACGACAGGACGCCTTGTGGCAGGTCGCCTTATGGCAGGTCGCCTCACGACGGATCGACCTGCACCGCGGCGCGTTACTTTGTCCGCGCGGGCGGGATGTGCGAGGTGAGAATGTGGGAAAGTCCCTGAATGACACATTCCTCGCTCTTCTTGGCGGTGGCGACACGGATGCCGGTGCCGTTGGCGATCGCCTTGGCGATGCCGGGAAGCGCCGCACTGCCGCCGCACAGGACCAGTCCGTTTTTCGAAATATCCCCGACCAGCTCGGGGGGAGACGCCTCCAGCGTGGCGCGGAGCCGGAGAAGAATCTGCGCGATCGGGCGGCGAAGCGCCTCGCAGACCTCCACGGAGGAGACCTCGACGGTCATGGCGCGTCCGGTTTCGACGCTCCGCCCGCTGACGGTCATGCTTCCGCGGTCGATGCTCGGGTGCGCGACGCCGACGGTGTGCTTGACGCGGTTGGCGGTGCCCTCGCCGACGATCAGTCCGAACGCGGTGCGCAGGTAGGACATGATCGCGCGGTCAAATTCGTCACCCGCAACAGGGGCGGTCTTGGCGTGGATGATGGAGCCGCCGGTAAGCAGGGCGCACTCGGTGGAGCCGCCGCCGATGTCAACGATCAGCGAGCCGCGGGTCGAACCGACCTTGATGCCCGCGCCGTAAGCGGCGGCGAGAATCTGAGGACCGGTGCGGACGCTTTTCGCTCCGGCGTCCAGGAGAACGTCCTCAACGGCGCGGCGCTCGACCTCGGTGACGCCGCAGGGGATTCCCACAACGACATTGGGTTTTTTCATGAAGCCGACGGCTTGAATTTTGGTGAAAAACTCATGGAGCATGAGGACCGCCATGTCGTAATCGGCGATGACGCTTCCGACCAGGGGGCGGCAGGCGCGGATTTCGGCGGGAGTGCGTTCCAGCATTGCGGCGGCAGGCTCACCGCAGGCGGCGAGTTGCCCGGTGCGGGTGCTGATGGCGACGGCGGAGGGGAAGCGCTCCAAAAGGAAGCGATCGGTACGGCGCAGATACGTGGTTGTGGTGCCGAGGTCAAGAGCCACGGAGGGGGAAGCCATAGGTCATACTCCTTTCACAGTATATGTAAGGCGCAGGCGCGTGCGGGGGATGGGCGGGTGAAATTTATCGGAATCCGAAAAGGAGGATTTTTCATATCAAAAGAAGGCAGGGCTTGGACGGCGCGGGACGCAAGGAGCAAGCGGCTTCGCGGCGCGCCGCGGGCTCCGCCCCTCGACCTACCCGCTTGCGGGCGGACGCCTTTTGAAAAAGGCGGGCGAAAACTCAAATAATGACAGCGAAAGTCAGGGAGAAAGCCACCGGGAGGGGTCATCGGCGCGCCCCAGCGCCGCCCTCCCCAATGCGCCAAAGCGCCGCGTTGTTGCGGCGCGACGCGCATTCAGCCACGGAGTAGGGGGTGTGCGGGGGAGCCGCCTGCGCTACGCGGCAGGCACGAACGTCTGAGGGGTTCTCCCCCCACATCCCTGCATCGGAGATTTCAGCTAAAAGTACAAACCAACAGCAAGCGAAACAAATCCAAATTTTCAGCACAGCAAAAGCAATACTCTTTAGCCGTCTTTGCGGAGGGAGAAACCATCTCAAACGCCGAGGTTTTCTCCCTCCGCCACCTCCCACTTCCTTGGTTGTGCGCCGCATCCGGAGATCGAGAGATCGTGGGGGAACCGCCCCCGCGCCCGACTCCCTAAACCGCGGCAACCCCGGGAGGGGTCCGGGGAGGGATGTGGCAACTCTGCCACCCCTCCCCAATGCGCCAAAGCGCCGCGTCGTTGCGGCGCGACGCGCATCCA
>CAKSNQ010000049.1 GCA_934476315.1 uncultured Eubacteriales bacterium | reverse complement strand
CCGCCCTCCCCAATGCGCCAAAGCGCCGCGTCGTTGCGGCGCGACGCGCATCCAGCCAAGGAATGAGGGGCGTGGGGGGAGCCGCCTGCGCTACGCGGCAGGCACGAGCGTTTGAGCCGGTTCTCCCCCCACATCCTGCACCGGAGATTTCAACTAAAAGTACATACCAACAGCGACCGAAACAAATCCAAATTTTCAGCACAGCAAAAGCAATATTCTTTTAGCTGTTTTAGCGGGGAGAGGACCATCTCAAACGCCGAAGTTTGGCGGCTTGCCGCGGTCCTCGCCTCCCCACACTCCTTGGCTATGGCTGTGCGCCGAAATCTCTTTTCAGAGCTGTCTCCAGCGGCGAGGGGAAACTTGTTGAGAGTTTCCCCTCGCCCGGCTTCCTGCATTTCAACGCCCCCGGGAGGGGTGCGGGAGAACCCGCCCCGCGCCCAACTTCCTGAACCGCGGCAAGCCCGGGAGGGGTATGGGGTCCGTCTGCGGCTACGCACGCAGACCCACGCGGCAGGGGTCTACCCCGCCGCCCTCCCCAATGCGCCAAAGCGCCGCGTCGTTGCGGCGCGACGCGCATCAAAGCCTTGGAGTAGGGGGTGTGGGGGGAGCCGCCTGCGCTACGCGACAGGCACGAACGTCTGAGGGGTTCTTCCCCCACATCCTGCATCAGAGCTTTTCAATCCAAAGTACATACCAGCCACCAGCACAACACACCTACAATCCCTCACAGCTTCAGCGCTTTCAGCCGCTTTTTCTTTGAAGCCAGAGGCGCAAAGAAAAAGCTAACAAAAAGAAACGCCGAGGGGGAATTTCGCCGCCTGCGGGCGGCGACATGGGGCTTCGCCCCAAGACCTGCCCGCTTGCGGGCGGACGCCTTTTGAAAAAGGCGGGCGAAAACTTTAGTAAGGGGCGGCGAAACTTTTGTGAGAGACAGCGAAATTTGGAGGAAAGCGGCAAAAACTTATCAGAAGCACAGCGACCCCCGCTCTTCATCGAGAAAACAGCAAAACTTTCTCCGCCGTTCACTCTTTGTTCACATTTACATGATATACTGTATTCTGTATATTTAGCGTCGGTTTTCGGCAAGCGTTTTTGTGAAACCCGCCGCATCCCATCAGAAAGGAATCCGCCCAAGTTATGATAAAAATCGAACATCTCGTCAAAAACTACGGCGCTACCTGCGCTGTCGATGACATCAGCTTCGAGGTCAACGACGGCGAAATCGTCGGACTCCTCGGACCCAACGGAGCCGGCAAGTCCACCACCATGAATATCCTCACCGGATACCTCTCCTGCGACTCCGGCAAGGCGTCCATCGACGGCATCGATATCCTCAATGACCCCCTGAACGCCAAGCGCCGCATCGGGTATCTGCCCGAACAGCCGCCGCTTTATCTGGACATGACCGTCCGCGAATACCTCAACTTCAACTACGAGCTGAAGGGCTGCAAGCTCGACCGCGAAAAGCATCTCGCCGAAATCTGCGACGTGGCGAAAATCTCCGACGTGACCGGGCGGGTCATCCGCAATCTCTCCAAGGGCTACCGCCAGCGCGTCGGCATCGCGCAGGCGCTCATCGGCAACCCGCGGGTCATCATCTTCGATGAGCCGACCGTGGGTCTCGACCCCAAGCAGATCATCGAAATCCGCAACCTGATCCGCAACCTCGGGCGGGAGCACACCGTCATTCTGTCCACCCACATTCTCCAGGAGGTGCAGGCGGTCTGCGATCGCATCGTCATCATCAACAAGGGGCGGATCGTCACCGACGAAAAAACC
The DNA here is from genome assembly GCA_934476315.1 of uncultured Eubacteriales bacterium. Lineage (GTDB taxonomy): Bacteria > Bacillota > Clostridia > Oscillospirales > CAG-272 > SIG644. The sequence continues at coordinate 7,800 of CAKSNQ010000049.1, read as the reverse complement.
GAAAACATCAGCCGCGCGGTCGAAAACAACCGCCGCTTCAACGTCAAAATCTGCGGTCCCCAGCGCGAGGTTCTCTCGCTCCTGCGCGGCATGACGGGCATCGTCTACGCCGAGGTGCTCGCCGAACGCGACGGGGATTCCTACACCTACACGATTGAGAGCGAGGTCGGCGTGGACATCCGCAAAAAGCTGTTCTTCACGCTGGCGGAGCGCGGCTATGCCATGATCGGCATGGAGGCGCTGGGCATGAGCCTGGAGGATATTTTCATCACGGTCGTGGACAAGTCCGACCGCGCGGCATCCGGACGCTACCGTTCCGGTGCGGGCGCCCGCTCTGCCAAGGCGAAAACGCGCGGCGCGCTGGAGGCGGAGGTCGCGGGAGAGTTGCTTCACGAGGCGGAGGATCGTCGCCGTGCCGCCGCCGCGGTTCCCGTCAGCGATGACGATTCCGACGAACCCGGCGACGCCCCCGGCAACGCGGGTGGCAAGGGAAGCGCCGGCAGGGAGGACTGACCTCGGTCGCCGCTCCCCCGGGACTTTCCGCTTTTCCCCGATTTTTTGATATGAAAGGAGCGCTCCCCGCGGGGAGTGCAGGTTCGGTTTCATGCTTGCCATCTACAAAAAAGAAATGCGCTCGTACTTCATCAACCCCATCGGGTACATCTATGTCGGGATCTTTCTGGTGTTCTCGGCACTGCTTGCCTGCTACACCACGCTCATTTCCGAGAGCTACGACACCCGGCAGTACTTTACCTTTATGATCTTCGCCTTTATCATTCTCATCCCGATTCTGACCATGCGGCTGTTCGCCGAGGAGAGAAAGCTGCGCACCGAGCAGCTGCTTCTGACCGCTCCCGTGACCATCACGGGCATGGTCATGGGCAAGTATCTCGCCGCTCTGACGCTGTTCGGCGGCACCATGCTCGTCTCCTGCGTCAACTTCCTCCCGATCTATCTGATCGCAGCGCGGGAACGCGCCGGCTCCACCTCGGTCATCGCCCAGATCGGCCCCAACACCGCACAGCTCGTCGGAAGCCTCTTTGCGCTTCTCCTCTTGGGCGCGGCGTTCATCGCCATCGGCATGCTCATCTCCTCGCTGACCGAAAACCAACTCTCCGCCGCGGTCATCACGGTTGCCGCCCTCGCGGTGCTGGTGCTCATCAACCTGCTCAACGGCATCAAGGATTCGGACGATCAGCAAATCATCCGCTCCTACGCCGTCCGCGCCGTCATCAACTGGCTCTCGGTGCTCAGCCGCTTTGCCAACTTCAGCAACGGCATCTTCGACTATTCCGCACTGCTGTACTTTGCGTCGCTGATCTTCATTTTCCTCTTCCTCACCGTGCGCGTTTACGAAAAGCGCCGCTGGGGTTGAGTTCCCCGAACCTCCGTTTTCGCTTGTAAAAGAAAAAGAAAGGATCGGGTATTTCATGAAAGGTCAAACGCTACACAGCAAACGGGCGCGCTACGGGGGAATGACCGCCGCGCTGACCGTTACCATTGTCGCCGCCGTGGTGCTGGCGAACTATGTCTTTTCTGTTCTTGCCAATCATTACCACTGGTATACCGACATGACGACCGGCGGCGTCTATTCGCTGTCGGACGACGCGCAGGAGCTGCTCCGCCGCGAGATCGACGAGGCGAACAGAACGCGCGAGACGCCGGTGGTTGCCAATATCATTTTCGCCGAGGACTACCGGCAGTACGAGGTCGGCTCTGTCGGCGGTTATATCTACAACATCGCCCGCGAGCTGGAGCAGGCGTTCCCGGACACCGTGCACGTCAGCTGGTTCGACTGCTGGACCGAGAAAAAACGCGCCGACGCGCTGGGTGTCACCTCGCCGTCGAACGTCGTGCTGGAGGTCGAGGGCGGCGAGCGCCGCGTCTTTTCCCAGCGGGAATTTTTCGCCTTTGCCGCCGGGGACACCACCACGCCCCTCGGCTTTGACGGCGAACGCGTCTTTGCCGCGACGCTGGCATCCCTCATGGCGGGCGACCGTCCGCTGGCGTGCGTCACCGTCAACCACGGCGAGATTTTCTACGACTATCAGCTTCTCTACCTGCTCCGGGACGCCGGGTACAGCTATATGTTCCTTGACTCCTACGCCTCGGATATCCCCGAGGACTGCGAGCTTCTGCTCATGTACAATCCGAACACCGACCTGATGGTCGCCGACAGCTTCTCCGACCGGGACGAGTTGGTCGCCCTGCGCACCTACCTCGACCGCGGCGGCAAGCTGGCGCTCTTCCTCTCGTCGGGCACGCCCGAGCTTCCCCATCTGGAAACGCTCCTCTCCGAGTTCGGTATGAGCCTCCTGCGCTCCTCCGACCCCGCCACCGGCATTTTCTACAACGCCATGGTGCGCGACGACAGCGCCGCGCTCTCGGCGGACGGCTACACGTTGCTCGCCGCCTATGCGGATACGGGCAGGGGCGGGGAGATTCTCTCCGGACTGAGGGATGAATCCTACACCCCGCCCGTCGTTTTCCGCGACGCAACGGCACTTTGCCCCGCGGACGGATTTGCGCGCAGAGGGGATGGCGATCTCGTCAGTGCTGACGGATCCCGCCGCGCCACCACGCTCTTTACCGCCTCCGGGGAGGCGACCGCGTGGGCGGTCGGCAAACGCCTTGACACCGCGGGGCAATCCCTCGCGCTGATGATGCTCGGCGAGGACAGCAACACCGGCGGACAGCTCCTCGCGGTCTCCTCGACCTATTTCGCGGAGGAAACCTATGTGCGCTCTGCCGTCTTCGGCAACGCGGATGTGCTCAACACAGCGCTGACTGCCCTCGGTAAGGAGCACGTTCTCATCGGTCTGCGCTACAAGCCGTTCCCCGTCTCCATGTCCATCTCTGTTCTGACCACCGTGCAGACCCGCAACTGGACGCTGGCGCTGACGATCACGCCCGCCGTGATCGTGCTCGTCGCCGCCGTCATTATTCTGGTTCGGAGGAAAAACGCATGAGACAAATATCGCCAAATTCTTCCCGCGGGAGAGGTCGCCGCGCACGCCGCGCCTCGCTCTCGGTCGTGCTGACCGCCGTTGTGATTCTCGCCGTGATGGGCATCAACGTCCTGTTCTCGGCGCTCGCCGCGCGGGGGCTGTGGTTCACGGACATGACCACCTATATCCGCACGCAGACCAAGACCTCTCAGGACGGTCAGAAGGTAAAAATCAAGACGCCGTATGAGTTCTACACGCTCTCCGACGGGTGCGTGGAGCTTTTGGACAACTCCTTTGCCGAGCTGGACGCCAAGCGCCAGAGCGAGGGCGCCGAGCCGGTGGAGGTCGAGCTGATCTTTTGCGAGGACCCCGACAACCTCATGGAAAATGAGGCGCAGAGAATGGTCTATCTGACCGCGCTGTCGCTTCAGAAGCGGTTCCCGGACATCGTCCGCGTGTCCTGCATCAACGTCTACAAGAACCCCTCGGCGGTTCAAAAATACAAGAACAACGCCTACACCACGGTCTATTCCTCCAATGTCATCATCGCCAGCGGCACCGAATACCGCCGCCTGTCCTACCGCGATTTCTTCACGTTCGAGAGCACCGACGCCTCCTCGCCGTGGGCGTACAGCGGGGAAAAGCGGTTCGCCTCCGCCATTCTCGCCGTCACCAAGGCGGTCTCCCCCGTCTGCTGTCTTCTGACCAACCACGGGGAGAGCGGCTACTCCGACGGACTGCGCACGCTCCTTGCGGATGCGGGCTACACCGTGGTGGACGACTTTGACCTGGAGCACGACGAGATTCCCGCCGACTGCCGCCTGATGATTTCGGTCGGTCCCCGCGAGGACCTGACCGGCTACCCGCAGATCGTTTCCGGGCAGGCGACCGTCTCCGAGGTCGCGCGGCTGGATGCGTTTCTGGATGAGGAAAACGCATTTCTCGTCTTTTTCGACCCCGACACGCCCGTGCTTCCCAACTTTGAGGAGTATCTGGAGAAGTGGGGCACGCAGATCTGCCGCGTCACCGACGAGGCGGGACTGTCGCAGAATTACCTTGTCCGCGACGCCGAGACCTCGCTGAGCGCGGACGGGCAGACGCTCATCGGCGACTACGTGTCCACGGGACTGGGCGGCTCGATGACCGCCGACATGCGCTCGTTGGCATACCCCGCCAAGGTCATTTTCCCGAATGCGACGGCGCTGACCTATTCCCGCGCCTTCAAGACTGCCTTTGTGGACGCCAACGAGGACAACGGAACGCCCGCCTATTCCTACGGCTCGTACGGGCAGGACGGCGTGTACCGTCAGGTCTTTGACGTGTTCACCTCCGGAAGTGCGGCGCAGGCTTACGCCGGCGACGACGCCGTGGCAAAGCCCTCCGAGGACGCGACCTATCGCCTGATGACCATTGCGATCGAGACGTCCACCGAGCCGGGCGACCGCAACGGCTACACCACCGTTTCGCACAATTCCTATGTGATGGTCGGCGCTTCGACTGATTTTCTGGACGACGAGCTGCTGCAGTCGAACGCCTACGGCAACGCCGATATGCTCGCCGGAGTCCTCCGCTCGCTCGGACAGGATTCCATGGCGGCGCGCATCGAGCAGTATATCAAGCCGTTCCGCTCGACCGAGATCGGAACCTCCGCCGTGCCCTCCGCGACCTACAAGAAGAACATGACGCTCACGCTCGCGCTCATTCCCGCTGTTCTGGCGGCGGGGCTTTGCATCACGGTTGTGACCCGCAGAAAATACGCCTGATCCGGGGGACGCCCCCCTCAAATCCCCCCACGCCGCATCGGTCGGACGCCCCCCATCCCGGGCAGGCGCGCCGCCGCGCGACAAGAGAATCCTGTTACAAGAAAGGTGCCGGTTTCATGTCGGAACATCAGCTTCAATCGCAAAATGTCGTCAATCTTCTGCTGAACGCGGGCAAGGGCTCCTGCCCCGCCTCGTTCTGTGAGCGCGCCACCGGGGAGCCGTTCGGCACTCTGCCGCAGGCAAGCCGCCCCGGATACCGCTTTGACGGTTGGTTCACCCAGCCCGACGTCAACGGAGAGAAAATTCTGCCGTCGGACACGGTGAACGCCACCGAGGACATCACGCTCTACGCCCACTTTACCAAGCTCTCGCGCGGCAACTCCGCCAAACGCAAAAAATCCCTGATGCGTACGCAAAAATACGCGCTTTTCGCCCTGCTCGGAGCCATTGTGGTGCTCGCCATCCTGCTCGCCGTCGCGTCCAACATCGCCTCGGTCGTCCGCTACACCGACTACGACGGCGCGGTCTATGAGGCGAAAAAATCCGACGGCTCCTACGTCCTCTACGACGCGGACGGCGCGCCCCTGTCGACCAACAGCGACGGCTACTATCTGACCGTGCTGGGCACCCAGCTTTCGCTGAACGCGGAGACGGGCGAGATCACGGAATTTGCCGTCGTCGATACCGCCGGAACGGAACAGGTCGGTCCCAACAGCCGCATCCTTATGTTCGCTCAGATCCGTCAGTCCGACGTCGCCAAGCTCACCGTGGAAAACGGCGACGACAGCTACACATTCTACCTCGACGACGAGGGCAACGTGAAAATCCTCGGCTTTGAGAAATTCCTCGTCTCCTACGACAAGGAAAAATACGCCTACCTCTGCGTCGGCGCGGGCTACCCGCTCACGCAACGCCGCCTTGACCCCGCGCAGGTCGAGGAGCTGGGACTCGCCGAGTACGGGCTTGTCCCCGAAACCCGCACGGACGCGGACGGCAACGAGTACGAATACAAGCCGATCAAATACACCGTCACCTCCAAGTCCGGCGTCTCGTACACCGTGCTCATCGGCGACGCCACCGTCACCGGGAACTCCTTCTACTGCAAGCTGGACGGCGACGAAAACAAGAATGTCTACATCATGAACGGGGACACCTACAAAAAGGCTCTCCTCCTGCCTGTGGAGGAGCTGATTACCCCCATGATCGTTTACCCGATGGAGAGCACCTCGTATTTCAACGTGAAAAACTTCGTGCTCGCGCGTTGCCTTGACGGCGACACGGCATCGTTGGACGTTCAGGTCGCGTTCGACTATATCCCCATGCCGGAGAGAAACAACACCATGTTCTCCGCCGACATCTACCGCGTCTCGCCGCTGTTCAAATACCCGCTGGGCAGCTACCGGCTCGCCGGCGACACGGTGAGCAACATGCTCCAGTGCCTGTACCAGACGAATTTCGTCGGCATCCGCAAGCTGGGACTGACCGACGAGGCACTGCGCGAATACGGGTTGGATTCCCCCGCCTTCGTCCTGTCCTATGACTACGAGGCGGACACCGACGGCGACGGAAAAACCGACGCCACCATTGACAATTTTCTCATGATCAGCGAGCGGACGGAGAGTGGCACCTACTACGTCGCCTCCGCGCTTTGCAACGTCATCGCCGAGGTTCACGAGAGCTCATTTTCATTCCTCGAAAACCGGACCTTTGACTGGATCAATCAGTATATCATCTGGTACAACCTCGCCTACGTCCGCCGCCTGAACGTCCGCACGCCGGACGGCACCATCAACTTTACGTTCGACAACAGCGCCTCCGATCAGTCCCAAAATATCAATTCCAATAACCTGCGCATGTGGATCGACGGCGTGGAGCCGGATTATATCGTCTACAAGACCTCGGCGTCCACCGGGCGGCAAACCCAGGAAACCCCTGTCTACAACTTCCGGCAGTTCTATAAGGCGCTCCTGTACGCCTCCATCGGCGGGCAGGTCAGCGACGGAAAGATCACGCTGACGGAAGAGGAAATGGCGGCTTTCCGCGCCATGGACGACAGCGAGTGTCAGCTCGTGCTGACCATTGAGGCGGAGGACTACGCCGCCACGACCTGCCCGGATTATTTCAAGGAAAACAACACGGCAACCATAGTCTGCCGCTTCTACCGCTACTCCGAGGGCAGATCGTACCTGACCATCAACGGCGAGGGCGAATTTTTCGTGGACGCGTCGTTTGTGGAAAAGCTGATCGCCGACGCCGCCCGCGTCCGCGACGGCGTGCTCGTGGATTCCGAATCCAAGAGCTGACCTTGACACAAGGGAGCCTTTTCCTATGAAAATCCAATGGATTCTTGCCTCCGGCTCGCCGCGCCGCCGGGAAATTCTCACCCACCTGGGGCTGGACTTTACCGTCCTGTGCGCGGATGTCCCGGAGGATTGCGCCGAGCGGGATGCCTGCCGTTTGGTGGAGGAGCTGGCAAGCCGCAAGGCGCGCGCCGTACGGGAAATTCTGAGGGCGCGGAGCAGGGCAGAGCAGGGCGGCGCGCGCGCCGATTCCGCATCCGGCACTGCGGGGGGCGCTTCTGATACTGTCCCCCCCGTTGCCGCCCCCGACGAGGGCACCGTCATCATCGCGGCGGACACCGTTGTCTGCGACCCCGACGGAAACATTCTCGGCAAGCCGCACAGTGCCGACGACGCTGCCCACATGCTGCGGACCCTGTCGGGGCGGACCCATTCGGTCGTCAGCGGCATCGCCGTCGTCCGCGGGGAGACCTGCGTGACCGCGCATGAGCGAACCGACGTCACCTTTGATCTCCTCACCGACGAATTGATCGCGCGCTACGTCGCCTCGGGCGAGCCGATGGATAAGGCGGGCGCCTACGGCGTTCAGGATACCGCCGCCCTGTGGGTCACGGGAATCCGCGGCGATTATTTCAACGTCGTCGGACTGCCCGTCCACCGCCTCGAAAAGGTACTCAACGATAGCTTCGGGCTGTCGTTGTGGGGAGAAGACGACGTGGGGGACGACGTGGGAAACTTTTTGGGAAAAAGTTTCCCACACCCTTCAAAAACTTTGATAGAGGAATAGGC
>CAKSNQ010000048.1 GCA_934476315.1 uncultured Eubacteriales bacterium | reverse complement strand
CTACATACTCGTCGATGTTGGACTGCTTGACGACAACCTCGTCCTGAACCTCATTTGCCAGCTTGATGACGCGGTGCAGGTTCATCTGAATGGGCTGGTGGTCGCAACCGTTCATGCCGAGCAATTGGTCGGTATTGGCAAAGCGCTCGGTATTGGCGACGATCTTGTGCAGACGTTCCTTGAGTGCCTCCGGGTTCTCCGGCAACTCCATGGCGTTGTGATACCAGTTGGCAAACATGACACCGATAACCTCGGAGCCGTCGGGAGAGCGCCAGCGGAGCTCACTCTTGGTCAGACCGTTCTGCTTGACGATTTCGTTGTCCGCACCGACATCATTGACACCGCGTCCGAAGACCGCGTTGTCAAAGCCGAAGCCGCGAATGATCTGCGGAGCCTGCGAAATGTTCCCAAACGCATCCGGGAAATAACCGGTATGTACCGGATCAGCACCGATCTCCCGGCAGAAACGAAGCCCGTAGAGCATATTGCGGATGTTCGCCTCGCCGCTGGTCAGATACTCGTCCTGCAGGATGTACCAGGGACCGACCTTAATGCGTCCGTCGTGAATGAGCTTCATCAAGCGGTCTTTCATGTGCGGACGAATCTCCAGATAGTCCTCGATGACGATATACTGACCGTCCATATGGTAATAGGTGTAATCTTCATTTTCTTCCATGACCTGAATCAGATTGTCGAACAGATCAATCAGACGGATGCGATGTTTTTCAAAGGGGAGGTACCACTCTCTGTCCCAATGAGAGTGCGGAATGATGTGCAGAGTTTTTTTCATAGAAAGCTCCTTTTTCACCTTCAGGATTTCCGGTGGATCTTCACAGGCATTTTAGCATATTCTGCCGACAGTGTCAAGGGATTTTGCAAAAAGAAACGAAAAAACCAACTGCGACGACAAGTTCGAAATCGTCGTCACAGTTGGAAAAATCTCTTTTCAGTTGATTTTTTTCGTTTTGTCGGTATCCTCACCGGTTGCCATGCCGTAGCATGCCCCCGTTCCAAGCTCCCGCTCGATTTCAAGGAGGCGGTTGTATTTGGCGACGCGCTCACTGCGGCAGGGCGCTCCGGTCTTGATAAACGGCGCATTGACGGCGACCGCGAGATCGGCAATGGTGCTATCTTCGGTCTCCCCCGAACGGTGAGAGAGAATAAATCCGTATCCGGCGTTCTTGGCGAGAGCGATTACGTCCAGGGTCTCGCTCAGCGTTCCGATCTGGTTGGGCTTGATTAAGATCGTGTTGGCGGCGCCGCGTGCGATTCCCTCGCGCAGACGTGCGGTGTTCGTCACAAACAGGTCGTCGCCGACGAGCATCATGCGCTTGCCCAAGCGTTCCGTCAGCGTCCGCCAGCTCTCAAAGTCCCGTTGATCCAGTCCGTCCTCCAAAGAAAGCAAGGGGTATCGCTCCCGAAAGCTCTCCCACTCGGTGATCAACGCCTCCGCTGACAGCGTGCGCCTGTGCTTGGGCTGGAAATAATCCGAGGCTACGGTGTCTCCCGTTTCCTCCGACATCCATTCCGAGGCAGCCGCGTCCAGAGCCAGCGCCACGTCGTCGGTCGAATATCCCGCGTCGGTAACGGCTTCGGTCAAGAGCTCCATCGCGTCCTCATCCGATGCAAGGTCGGGGGCATATCCCCCCTCGTCGCCCACGGTCGTTGCCAAGCCCTCACGGCGCAAGCGCTTCCCGAGAGCATGATAAATCTCCGACCCGATGCGCAACGCCTCGGAAAAACTCCCGGCGCCCTTGGGAACGATCATAAATTCTTGAATTTCCACGTTGTTGGAGGCATGGGCGCCGCCGTTGAGTACATTCATCATGGGAATGGGCAGTCGCTTTGCCTGCACGCCGCCCAGATAGCGATACAGAGACAGGTGGTAGTAAGTCGCGGCGGCGCGTGCGGTCGCCAGCGAAACGGCAAGCAACGTGTTTGCGCCGAGACGTCCCTTGTTCGGCGTGCCGTCCAACTGACAGAGCGTACGGTCGATTTCCGATTGGTCGTCCGCGCGCATGCCGGCGAGCACCTTGGAAATTTCCGTTTCAATGTCGCGTACCGCGAGTCGGACGCCCTTTCCACCGTAACGGGTGGCATCGCCGTCGCGGCGTTCGTGCGCCTCATAAATTCCGGTGGACGCGCCGCTGGGTACGGAGGCACAAGCCGTCGTGCCGTCGCTGAGTATCACGGTTGCCTTGACGGTCGGATTCCCGCGCGAATCCAAAATTTCCTGTCCGAGGCAGCTGACAATATTGGGAAAACTCATGGATAAAGTTCCTCCTTACGCTGATTTATTGATGGATCGCGCCATGGCGATTCATCGCGTAGTATCGCCCCATTTTCCCGTCTCCATGCGACCGGTACGCACAGTTTGGAGAAAATTTACATAATATGGTGATGAAGACTGATGAAAAGAGGAGAAACTATGGTCATCTATACTGTCAAATCCGGGGACAGCCTGTACAACATTGCCGCCCGCTACGGGGTCAGCGTGGCGAGCCTGCAAAACGACAACATGCTGACCGATCCCACAAGGCTCACTGTCGGGCAAACCATCGTCATCATCAAGCCGCAGGTCGTTTATACGGCGAAGCCTGGGGACACCGCCGAGGCAATTGCCAACGCCAACGGAATTTCCCTGAATCAGCTGTTCCGAAACAATCCCGTGCTCGGCGGGGAGCAGGCGGTCGCTCCGGGAACGGTGCTGAATATCAAGCTCCCAACGCCCAACGGGGGAGACATGAGCGTTAACGCCTACGCCTACCCCAACATTGACCTGTCGGTCTTGCGCCGCACCTTACCGTACCTGACATATCTGACGATTTTTACCTACGGAATCCGGGAGGACGGGTCGCTTCTCCCCATCAACGACGATCCGCTCATTGAGCTTGCGGAGCAGTACGGCGTCGCGCCTGTCATGCACCTGTCCACCCTGACAGAGCGCGGAACGTTTTCCAATGCACTGGCGCGCCGGGTGCTCAACGACGAGAGCATCCGCAAGAGTGTTATTGACAATGTTCTGCAAACCCTGCAAAGGAAAGGGTATGTCGGCGTCGATGTGGATTTTGAATACGTCGGGGCGGAGAACGCCGAGGCGTATGTGGCATTTCTGGAACAGTTGCGGCGGGCGGTCTCACCGCAGGGCTATGAGGTCTGGGTTGCCTTGGCGCCCAAGGTTCGGGCGGATCAGCCGGGAATCCTATATGAGGGTCACAATTACGCGGAGCTGGGGGCAATTGCGGACAGAAGTCTTCTGATGACCTACGAATGGGGATATACGTTCGGACCGCCGATGGCAGTCTCCCCGCTCAATCAGGTGCGTCGGGTCGTGGAGTACGGAATCAGTGAAATTCCGCCGAGCCGCATCTTTCTCGGGGTTCCCAACTACGGCTACGACTGGAGTCTGCCTTATGTAGCCGGCGAGAGCCGCGCGCAGTCGCTCGGAAACATGCAGGCGGTTGATCTCGCGTGGAAGCGGCAGGCGGAGATCACCTATGATACCACTGCGCAGGCGCCAACCTTCCGCTATTTTCTTCCCGCGAGCGGAGGTGGGGAAGCGGTGGAGCACGAGGTGTGGTTTGAGGATGCCCGGAGCGTGCAGGCCATGCTGTCGCTCGTTCCGGAATATCACCTGTACGGCATCGGCGTATGGAATATCATGAAATATTTCCCGCAGATGTGGCTGGTGCTCAACAGTGAGTATACCATCCGGAAGATCAATATGGGTTAAGCGAACAGACTGTAAATTCCGGGGAGACGCCGAAACTGTGGCGGCGGACGGTGCGGCGGCATATATTGGAATGACAGCAGAATTTGTTGTCATACTTTTTGTAAAGGAAGATGCACCGATATGCCTGATAATATAAAAGTTGCGGTGCTGGGGGAGGACGCCCGTACCCGAGCCATAGGCGAACGCCTTTTGACGTTCGGAGTAGGCGTCCGGACCTGCGGTGCGGATTGCGCAGAACCCGCAGAGCAGGTCATTGCGGGATGCCATGCTGTCATTTTGCCGACGCCGGCATTTGTCGGCATCGATGTGATCAATATTTTTCCCGGGCAGGAAAAACGGTGGCGCGTCGCGGATTTGTTAGCGTGCGTTGGTGAACGGAAAATTCCCGTCTTCGGTGGCAGGATTCCACCGGCAGTGTCACGCGCGGCGATCGAGCAGGGCGTACGCCTTGTAGATTACATGGCGATGGAGGAGGTTCAGATCCGCAACGCCGTTCCGACGGCGGAGGGGGCAATTTTTATCGCAATGGAACTGCTCGACCGCACGCTGGACGGTGCGCAGGTCGCCATCCTCGGATACGGGAGGATCGGCTTTGCGCTGGCGGAACGTCTGCACGCACTTGGAGCAAGCGTCACCGTAGCCGTCCGGAAACGCCGCGATGTAGCGCGCCTGCAAAATGACCATCTCCACGCCCTCCCGATCGTGTTGAAGGACGGGAAAAGCTCCCTTGACGCACTTGCCGACGGATACGATGTGATATTCAATACAATCCCGTACCGCCTGATTGATCGGCAGAGCTTGCAACGAATTTCTGACGCGGGAAGCGCACTGATCGAATTGGCGTCGGCTCCCGGTGGGTGGGATCCGGCGGAGGCAACGATGTTCGGCGATCGGGTCCGGTACGCAGGCGGACTCCCCGCGATCTATGCCCCGCGCAGTGCGGGGAACCTGATCGCCGACGCGCTTCTTCCTTACCTGGAGGAGGTGAAATTGGAATGATCGGATACGCGTTTTGCGGTTCATTCTGTACGATCGCCCGATCAATCAAGCAACTCGAGGGGCTGACAGTGCAGGGGTATGATGTCCAGCCCATTATGAGTGAAAATGTATTTTCGACCGATACCCGCTTTGGAAAAGCGGCGGATATTATCAAACGTGTTGAGAAATTGTGCGGTCGCCCGGTCATCCACACCATTGTGGAGGCAGAGCCGCTCGGACCGAAGCACCCGCTCGATGCATTGGTTATCAGCCCCTGTACGGGCAATACGCTTGCCAAGCTGTCCTGCGGCATCACGGATACCGCAGTGTGCATGGCGGCAAAAGCGCATTTGAGGAGCGACCGACCGCTGGTTCTGGCGTTGGCGTCCAATGATGCGCTCTCGGCGAATCTGAAAAATATCGCCGCGCTTCTGACGCGAAAAAGCGTGTATTTTGTCCCGCTGGTTCAGGACGACCCCGCCGGAAAGCCCCATTCGATGGTTGCGGATTTTGACCGCATCCCGGATACTTTGCACGACGCGCTCGAGGGAGTGCAACCGCGCAAGCTCATTTGGTAAACAAAGCGTAGATTTCGCAGTACACCGCGCCGCATGGAGCCATGCCTGCGGAAAAATTTTCAAAAGATTTTCGTTTGGTCTTTATTTTTTTACAAAAATATGGTATACTGTGACCACAGATACAAAATGCTGTGGTCACAGTGTCTTTTTGCAAAGCAAATGACGACGGAGGATAAAAAAATGAAATGCCCATGTTGCGGCTATCCTGAAAGTAAAGTTGTAGATTCCCGTTCGGCACAGGACGGCGCCACGATCCGCCGCAGACGGGAATGTCTGGCGTGCCAGAAGCGGTTCACGACCTTTGAAATGGTGGAGTCTGTGCCGGTGTTTGTTATTAAGAAGGACGGCAGTCGCGAGCTGTTCGACCGGGCAAAGCTGCTCTCCGGCATCATGAAGGCAACGGAAAAACGCCCGGTGGACGCCGAAAAGCTGACGCTTGAGGTCGAGCAGGAAATTCAGAACGCCATGCGCCAGGACATCCCGACACGGGACATCGGTGAGATGGTGATGCAAAAGCTCAAAGCCCGCGATGAGGTGTCCTACGTCCGGTTTGCTTCGGTTTACCGGGAGTTCACCGACGTCGATACGTTTCTCAAGGAACTGCGCACCCTCAAGGGCGAATAAACCAACGGCACTGGAAGCGAAAAGGAAGGAGTAGGGTTTATGGCGAACATTTTGGATTATCTGGATTGGCGTGGCGACATCACCTTTGACCAATCCCCGTTCAACGAGGTGGACAACCTGATTCTCGCAGAGCTTTCCTTTGTTCCCCTCCGGGGAATCGTGCCGGAACACGCCGCGGAGGGAACAATTTCCCTTCATGAGGCAGCAGAACGATACTTTTCTACCCAGTGGGACGAAAAGGTGTCGCTCGGGCTCATCGTTCCGTCGGTCATTTTCACGCTTTTCCGCAAAACGTCGGAGTGCCGCCGCTACCGGGACATCGCACTGACCGCGTTTGTCGATCACATTGATCTGGATCTGCAAAAGCAATTTGCCGCGATCACCGCGCTGATCGACGATCAGCAGGCGTACCTTTCTTTCCGCGGTACGGACGACACGCTGATCGGTTGGAAAGAAAATTTCAACATGGGCGTGCTGGAAGCGGTGCCGTCGCAAAAGGAAGCCGTGGCATATGTCAACGAGGTCGCGGGAGCGATTTCCCACCCCACGCTCTACATAGGCGGACACAGCAAGGGCGGGAATCTGGCAATCTACGCGGCAATTCACGCGGATGAGCAGATCAAGCCGCGCATTGCGCATGTGTACAGCAATGATGGTCCCGGCTATCGCAGTGAGGTCGTGGCGTCCGCGTGCTACACCGAAATGCAAGAGCGGATCGAGACGATTGTTCCGCAAAGCTCGGTGGTCGGGCGGCTGTTGGAGCACGATAACCGCTATCGCGTCGTTTTGAGTAACGCATCCGGCTTGTGGCAACACGATGGTTTTTCGTGGCAGGTCGTCGGGACGCACTTTGTGGAGGCGGAGGCGCTTTCCAAGGAGAGCGAGATGATCGACCGCTCCCTGAAAAAATGGATCGCCGACATGGACGATGAGAAGCGCGAAAAATTCATTGATTCGCTCTATCGGGTTCTGACCGCGACCAACGCAAAGACCCTGACAGAGCTGACGAAGGACCGCAACTGGCTCTGGAAGATGTTGCGGAACAGCGACAGTACCTCCCGCAAAACGGTTCTCGAATCCCTGGCACAGCTCACCGGAGAAGCGGGGAGGCTGTGGGTCGAAAGCATTCTCCCGGCATGGACGAAAAGCAAGCCCGCCGCAGAGGAGACCGTCCTTGAGGAGCGGAACGAAAAAGTGGAACCGGTAGGGAAGATTGCCACTCCCGCCCCCGCAAAGAAACTTCCAGCCAAGCGGAAGGCAGAGGCTTCCATGGTCTCGGTGAAGCCCAAAAAGTCTGCCACCCGCCCGGCGAACAAGTCCAAATAAAATGAACGGGCTGTAAAAAAACTCATTTTGAGTTTTTTTACAGCCCGTGTTTTTATGATTGTCCGTCGTAGATTGCGGGAGGGAACGGATTTTCCTCCTGCATCGGCGTACGGCGTGAAATCATCTCCTCCGATCGTCGCGGCGTGGAAGAAAAATCAAATACGGCGCGATCGTTTTCCAGCTTGAGGGCAGCGCGGAAAGGCTTTCCCGTGCGGGGAGAAACAAAGCCGTCGATGACCTCTGTGTGACCGTCCGTCAGCAATTCCCGGACATGCGACAGGGCGATTGTACGCCCGCAGATGACTGTCTGAATACTGAATTTACAGTTGTTCTGCTTATACCCGGAGCATCCGTAAAAATTCCGCATCCGGCGGATGTCCATGCCGCACAAGGGACATTTTCCGACAACGTCTCCGAAATATCCGATGTCACTGTCGATGTCGTTCCGCCGTTCAAACACCTCGGCGATTTCCTTTTGCGCCATGGAAACGCTCTCACGAATGGTCATCTGCCCGTGGAAAACCTTTTTGAGGGCGCGCCCCATGTCGCTGGTTTTGTATTTGTCCATACGGATGTTCATGCGCTCCAGCGATTCGATCAGGAAAATTCCGTCGGGGAGGATGGAATAGCTGTCCTTTTTCAGCTCGATATAGCGGCTGTTGCGGGCATTATCGATGATTCCGGTACGCGTCGCCTCGGTGCCAAGCTCCACGCCCTCCAGCATCGCGCGGTATTCCTCAGCGTCGTTCTCACCGACGCGGTCGGCTTCCTCGGCGCGATCGTCCCCAACATCACTGTCGGCGGTACGATTGGCAAGGGCGGCGCGTTCCTCGCGAAACGGATTTTTCAGGTAGTTGTTGAGCGTCTCAATCGTGTAATGGCGCGGCGGGGAGGTTTCCTTTTCCACCGGCTGGAAGTTGGTGTTGACATGCTCGCCTTTCTTCAATGGCGGGAGGATTTTGTCCTTTTGAGAGAAATCGTCATATTTCGTCCATCCGCGTTCCAGCATGGACATTCCCTTGAGCGTGAATGTCTCCTCGGGAGCGTCCGGGTCACCGAGTGCAACGGTCAGCTCCGAACGAGCGACCGTGCAGTCCTCCGCGCAGAACACCGCCGCAAATCGGCGGAAGACGGTGGAGTACACCTGCATTTCCCGCTCGGACAACTGCGATTTGCCGGGGATTTTATAAGTAGGAGTCAGCGCCGAGTGGGATTCGATCTTGCTGTCGTCAAAGATGGCTTTGCTGTCCTTGAACGTCACGGCGTACCCCATTTTGCCGATATTTTCAAGAATTTTCTTGATTTTATCTTTTTCCGCCACGGCGAGGTATTCCGAATTGGTACGCGGATACGTCAGGTATCCCTGCTCGTACAGCTTTTGTACGATTTCCAGAGAATCTGCCATGGACATCTTGTATTTCTTTCCGAGAACATTCTGGAGTTTGGAGAGGGAATAGAGCTTGCCAGGCGGGAGCTTTTCTTTTTTTGTTTTTACCGAAAGCACCGTTGCCGGGAGGGAGTTGTACCTCTCGCACAGCGCCTGTGCCATAGCGCGGCGCTTCGTCTCGTCCGGGTGGTCAAACTTCTGCTTGGAGGTCAACTCGATCATCTCGCCGTTGGTTTCGGCACGGCTGACGATGGCAAAATATTTTTGCGGGGTGAAATTGCGGATGGACATGTCCCGGTCGTAAATGGCGCGCACAATGGGAACAATCACGCGTCCCACGCGCAAAAGTGTCCCCGTCCGGAGCGTCGCATATCGCGTCAGATTGACGCCGTACAGCCAGTCGATGTAGGTCCGCGCGAATCCCTCGCCGGCAAGGTTGTCATAGTCGCGAGAATCTTTCATGTCGCGGAGCGCACCGGCGACCGTCTGCGGGGTTTGGTCGGGGAGCCACAGGCGAAGCAGGCGGCAATGGGCAGACCGCTCGGGGCTCAGTGCGTTCTGAATACACAGCCTTACGATAATTTCTCCCTCACGGTCGGCGTCTCCCGCGTTGGCGATCGTGTCCACATCCCCGCGGTTGCACAGCGTGCAGAGCGTTTCAAACTGGCGCTTGACCCCGGCGTCTACGGTTCCGTTTGCCTCATGCCGTAGCTCAAACTGAAAATTTTCCGGAAAGCAGGGAAGATTCTCCATGCTCCATCGATCCGTCCGCTTTTCCGGCGGGAGGTAGGACTCAATGTCGCAAAGCGAAAACAAATGACCGAATGCCCACGATACGATGTATCCCAAGCCCTCAAAATAGCCGCTTTTTTTGGTCAGGGAGCCGCTCCCGGCTGCATATTCAATTCCTGCGACAATGTTGCGCGCCAGGCTGGGCTTTTCTGCGATAATCAGAATCATGGCGTACCTCCTTCGGTCAGAATAAGCACCTTTAAGTATATCACATTTCCCTGAGAAAGGAAAGAGCTTTGAAAAAATAAAAATTACGCACCGGTCCCGCACGGGGAATATTTCCGGCGCGTAATTTTCATATCAAGCCTGCTTTTTCACTTGAGCGGGAGCAATCTCCGGCTTCGGTATGTCGGCTTTGTCCGGGCGGAGCACCAATTCCGCGTCACTCTCGCCGCGGACAAAGGCGGCGGTAAGGCGGATTTCCGCAATATCACTGCGGGAGGGGGTTTCGTACATCAGCGGTGTCATGATTTTTTCGACGATGGAACGCAGTCCGCGTGCGCCCATATTCCGCGCCAAAGCTTCGCTTGCGATCTCCTCCAGCGCCTCCGGTGTAAAGACGAGTTTGACGCCGTCCATTTCAAACAGCTTTACATATTGCTTGACCAGAGAGTTCTTCGGCTCGCTGATAATGCGGATCAGCGCTTCCTTGTCCAGCTCGCGCAGGGAAACCATCACGGGCAGACGCCCCACAAGCTCGGGAATCAGTCCGAACTTTACGATATCATGCGCGGTGACATCCTTGAAAATTCCGTTTTCCCGGCGTTCTTCTTTCTACACAATATGGCTTTCGAATC
>CAKSNQ010000047.1 GCA_934476315.1 uncultured Eubacteriales bacterium | reverse complement strand
TCTTATCCAATCATAATCGCTTGCAAGGAATCCATGCGCAAACGGAGGGGAGTGTCGGAAATCTGATGCGTCAGGAGCCTTCGGCTCATCGGGCTTTGCGCGGGATCGCCCAACTTCGTTGGGCATGAGTTTAACGCATTGGGGTTTCCAAGAAGAGTGGTAACGTTCGTACAACGAAAAGAAGAACGCCCCGTCCATGGCATCACTCTTCCTGCCAACCACGTATCCGGCGCTCAGGTCGCTCCTCAGCGTTGCCCTATCCTCCGTTACGGCTAAAAGCATTACTATGATACCATTCTTTTTGTCCTTTGTCAATGTACAACCTCACCGTCGGGGGTGTTCAGTCTCGACGGTCAAACTGTTCAACTCGCGCGTTTCGACTGTTCAGTTTGAAACGGTCAGGGTGTTCAACTTGGATGCTATATTCAGCCGGATTTCGCCCTTATAGGGGATTTCATACGTCGACAAGCGTATTTCACCCGCACTGCGGGCGGGATTTAACTGAAAAAACGGCAGGGAAAATCAGCCGTTTTTCTGCTTGCGTGGCAGGGAATTGTACCCGCGCAGATGTAAAAGGGGATGTTTTTCACATCCCGCACTTCATTTTTCTTGCGCGGCGGGGAGGTGTACCCCGCACATCGTCACCATCGCGACAGGCGTGTCCAACTCATCCCACAGATAGACCTCGTAGAAGCAGTTGTGTCTTCCGTCGCGCAACAGGCGGCTCTCGCCGAACAGCTCCCGTCCTTTCGGCGAGTTCATATAGCAGATCTGCGCAGTGGAGGTCACTGTCGGCGCGATGACGTCGAAATTCGTCGCCACGGCAAACGTGAAATCCGCCAGTGTGAAGATGGCGCCGCCCATGACGTGCCCGTTGGCGTTCTGATGGCGCCCGTCCAGCGCCATGCGGCACTTTGCGTAATGGTCGCCGACCTCCAGAATCTCCACGCCGGCGACCTGTCGGGCAAACCTGTCCTCGGAAAACTGCGCGCGTGCGCGTTCCAGATTGGTCATATCGGTCAGACCTGTGACTTTCGCTTACCGAAAGTTCCTTTCCTGATTGTTTGGTTGGCTGTGGCTCATGCGTTTTCCTCGGGGAGGTAGAACGTCTGCTTGGGACCGGTGTCCTGCATCAGCGTTGCGGGTGAGCGGAAGCGGAACAGGAACAGAAATGTGTCGTAAAGGTCTCCGCTGCATCCGCCGATGTGCATGCCGAGGCAGAACGCGCAGAGAATTTTGTCGATGTTCATGGGGAGGAGGAAGATCGGAATGAAAAACACCGGCAGGAACGTCAAAAACGGCGCCAGCAGGGCAATCAGTGCTGTGCGGCGGGTGACATAGATGTCCGGAACGCCGCAGTAGGCGACGGTCAGCGTCAGCCCGAAGGTCAGTTTGCGGCGCGTCAGCAGTTTATACGCCGCCCCGTGGGTCAGCTCGTGCAAAATGATGTAGGCGATCATGGCGGCGAAGAAAATGAGGTAACGCACCAGCGTATGCTGACCGAATTCCTCCCAAAAATCGAAGGCGGGGAGGGCAAGCAGGGTCAAGCCGACGCATAGGGCGAGCACTGCGAGGGCGACGAGATTCATAATGACGCCGAAGCGTGTGTTTTTGGCGTCGATGGTCAGTACCGCGCGGTAATTTGCGGGCAATTCCGTCTCAAAAGCCAGAGGTTGCTGTTTCATAGGACACCTACCCTTTCAATGATGTTCCCATTATAGCACACCCCGGTGAAACTTTCAACAAAAATTTCTTCGATTTTGGTGACTTTCGGAGCGATTTGTGGTAAAATAAATGCAGCTCAGGTGTCCTGCTGACGGATGCAGGACATGAGGCAGGTGACAAGCAACAATCCATTGTATGCGACGGAGGAGGACTGTGCCATGGAGAAAAAGATCAGGACTGAGGAGATCGACGAGAAGATCTGTCTGAACCAGGCCATGCCGGCAATCACCTTTGCCTATAAAAAAAGCATCGACAAGCCGGAAAACCATCGCCTGCACATCAACCGGCTCTTTGAGATTTACATTTACATCGACGGAGACGCCGATTACATCGTCGGCGATAAATATTTTTCTTTGCGGTACGGAGATATGATCGTTATGAACCAGTATGTGCCGCACAATGTTGTGCTCAAAAGCGAGGGGCTTTATGAGAGATTTTACCTTCTTTTCCCGCTTGAGAGCTTTGCCGGGCATCGCTATGACCCGTTCCGGAACATGGGGCGGATGCTGATCTCCCTGCCCGAGGGGAAACGCCGGGGTGCGGTGGAGATTCTGTATAAGATCAGGGATACCCTCGCGGAGGAGAAAGACCAGCGGGCGCATTTCAAGGCGTACGGGCTGATTATGGAATTTCTCGCCGAGATCAGCGGGGAAAAAGGAGAGGCGCTCCCCTCGGAGAGGGAAGCGCCGTCGCGCCTGCCGAAATATATCGCGGAAATACTGGTGTACATCAACAAGAACGCCGTGCAGATCAGGTCGGCGGACGAGATTGCCAAGGCGTTCGGGCTGTCCATGCCGTACCTCTCCACAACGTTCCGGAACGCCATCGGCACGCCGCTCAAATCTTATATCCAAGCAAAGAAAATTGCCTGCGCCAAGGAGCTGTTGGACAAGGATTGCAGTGTGACCGAGGCATGCTATGAAAGCGGCTTCAACGACTGTTCCTACTTCATCAAGGTGTTCCGGCAACACGTCGGAATGACGCCGCTCCGCTACAAAAATTCACGTTGAAGCACAAAAGCTCCCGTGCCGGAAGTAACCCAGCGCGGCGTTTCCGGCGGCTTCGCCGGTCAGGGCGCAGTTGGGGATGACGCGCGCGACCTCCCAGCCGTCGTAGGTGGGGGTGGAAATGATGCGCCCGGCGCAGATGAGGTTTTCAAAATCCTCGTGGTACATGCTTGACAGGGGAATTTCGTAGATGCAACCGAATTTATTCGGGCGGAAGTCCGTACATTTGCCGATGCTGTCAGAGCAGGTCTTGCCGTCCTCGGCGCAGAAATCGCTCTTGCCGACAATGTGCCGGATGGTGCGGAACTGCGGCATGGTCGGAATGCTCATAATGTCGTAGGAATAACGGTCGCGGTGCCGGAGCTTCTCCAGCATCCGCCGCTTGCCCTCGATGACAAATTCGGTAATCTCCTCGGCGCTCGTGCCGTGAAGTAGCCCCATGCCCGCCGGGTGTCCGTTGCCGTTCATATCGCTGCCCGCGTTCTGCCAGTCACGGAATTTCCACATGTTTCCGCCCTCCACCAGCTCCTTTGCCGAATTCAGGTCAAAACCGTGCACGATGTAGGACAGATAGTTTTCGCCCTCGACGCAGGGAACCCCGGCGCGGTGCATGATGGAGGCATCGCCGCTGGCGTCCACCACGACCCCGGCGGAAAAGAAATTCCGTCCGTCGGCATTCTCGCACAGAACGCCGCGGCACAGCTTGCCGTCCATCACGGGGTAGGTGGCGTAGGTATCAAACAGAATTTTTACGTGGTTGCTCAGCACATATTCGTCCAGTGCGAGGGAAAAAACGGTGGGGGAATAGCGGGTGCAGTAGCGCGTGCGGCGCGGGAAGCTCCGGTCGGTGCCGCCCCAGCGGGAGTCAAGACTGTCAAACGAATACTTGACCGAGAGCTTGATCAGCTCCTCGGCAATGCCGAAAACGACCTGCGTGCCCCGCCCGTCGCACAACGGCTCGTACCACGAGATCAGTCCCGTGGTCGCCAGTCCGCCGAGATTGATCTGCTTCTCCACAAGGAGCGTTTTCAGCCCGTTGCGTGCGGACTGAACCGCCGCCGCGATGCCGGCGATGCCGCCGCCGACAACGATGACGTCGAACTCTCCCGCGGGGCTTTGTTTTTTGACGTCCGAATACTCTGTATACATTGTGTTACCTCCCAAAAACGGATATGGCGCGGCGAAGTGCGCGTATCCGCTTTTTTGTGTGTCTGCGTGTTCAGGCAAGGTGCAATAGTGCATAGCCACGACGGTACCATAGTGTGTCCCGACAGTGCCATAGCGCGTCGGGGGTGTTCCGTGCGGTCGCGCGATGCTACCTTAAACCTTCGGTCCGAAGAACCGGGCGATGCGCAAGGGCTCCTCCGCGACGAAAGAAACCTCCGTGCCGGCGGGGACAAAGTATTGCTCGCCGACGGCAATGTCCGCGCTCACACTGTCGGATTCCGCCCGCCCCTTGCCGCACAGCACGTACAGACCGCAGAAAACGTCGGACTTTTCCATCCGGAGCGTGTCGCCCGCGTTCAGCTCGATGCTCTGGAGCGCGAAATACGGGGTGTCGTCGTAGCGGATGAGCGAGGTGACGCCGTCGCCGTCCTTGCGCGGCTTGAGCTTGTATTTTTTGATGGTTTCCTCCGGCGTGGCACCTTCGTACGTGAAGCAGTCCATCATGTTCTCAAACCCGATGCCCTGGTGACACATCTCGTCCGCGATGTGAAAGCCCGAGACCGTCGTGCGCTCGGTGCGGATGGTGTAATCGGTCGGCTCCTGCACCTCCATCAGGAAGCATCCGGCGCCGATGGCGTGCGGAACGCCGCCCCGGATCAGGTAGGTGTCCCCGGGAGAGACTTCGATTTTGTTCAGACAGCCCAGCATTTTTTCGATGTCCTGGCGCTCAAAGACCTCCTGCCACAGCGCCCGGTCCACGCCCTCGCGGAAGCCGAGGTAAATGCAGGGGTGATCCTCGGGGCGTCCGCCGAGAATGTGCCAGCTCTCGGTCTTGCCGAACTCGGAGTGGAAGTATTTTCTCGCCTTTTCCTTGTCCGGGTGCACCTGAATGGACAGCCGCTCCGCGGAGTCGATCAGCTTGATGAGCACGCCCGTGTTGGCGCCGTACTTTTCGTAGTGCGCGCGCCCGAGGACCGCGGGATTTTCCTTGATGTAGTCGGCGAAAAATTTGTCCGTCCCGTAAAGGCGGGTCAGCCCCTCTCCCCGGACGTCCTCTCTGCCGGCGTTTCTGCACTCGGTTACGGACATGATCCATTCCTCGGGGAAGTGAGAGTCCTCGCCGACCTTGCCGTGAAGCCGGTCGATCAGTGCTCCGCCGAGGTACGTGCGCCACGCCCGCTCGCCTGTCAGTTTTACGATTCCCATATCACTTCTGCTCGTCGTCGAACGAACGCATGGTTCCCGTGACCTTGTGGCTGGCGTCCAGGCGCTGGAGTCCCAGCTCGTTGTCCGGCATGAAGTCAATCCACATATAGTGCATGTGCTTGCCCTCGTACACCTCCACGCCGTGGTCTGCGCCGAGCGGAATGTGCAGGATGATGTTGCCCGCCATGGGAATGTGCTTGCCGTTGATGATGACGTCCATGTCATTTTCGGGGAAGCTGAAGAAGAACTGGTCGAGCATGGGGTGCGAGTGAGGACGCACCATGTCGTGTCCGTACGATTCCACCGAGCCGATGGAGAAGCGCGGGATGATCCGCTGGGGAATCATCATGCGGCTGATGGTCTTCTGGCTCTTGTTGGGGTCGATGTACTGAATGGAGTCCACGTATTTCTGCACGACGGGGAACTTAGTGCCGTACTCGGCGAGGAGCGCGGCGTCGCCCGCGGCGATGTCCCACTGAATCTCAAGAATTGCCGTGTCGGTGTCCGCCCGCACGGTCAGCTCCTTGTCGGGGGAGGGAATGAACACGGTGCGCTCCGTAAAGGTGACGGTCGTTCCGTCGTTTTCAAACGCAGCCTCGCCGCCGATGAGAATCAGGATGTGGTAGTAGCCGACATTTGCTTCGAACTTTACCTTGTCGCCCCGGCGGATGGCGTAATAGACCGGGCGTGCGCCCACGATGTCCTCGCGGCACAGCTCAATTTTGTCTGTTTTTGTGATTTCTGTGTCAATTTTTGTCATTACAACTTCGGTTTCCATAATATACCTCCAAAAATTCAGGATGCCGACCGCGGACTGCGCGGCACGGTCTCAGTTTTTGCCTTCGTCCTCGTCCTCGCCCCCGTTGACTGCCGTTACCCGGTCAACGACCAGCTGGCGGAATTCCTCCGAGAGCATGGCGAAATACGCCGTGAATCCCGTGACGCGCACCACCAGATCCGGATATTTCATCGGATCCCGGTGCGCCTCAAGAATCTTCTTTTTGTCGATGATGTTGATGTTGAGAAGCGTGTTTCCGGTTGCCAGAATGGTCTTGATCATAGCGCACATCTTGTCAACGCCCTCTGCGTCGTTCGTGATCTGCGGGTCAAGCTCGAGCTGAACCGGCGCGGTGTTGCCGTAGCCCGGCTGAATGGCACCGATGCTGTTGCACATGGCGGACACAGCGCCGTCCCCGCGGAAGCCACCGTTCGGGTTGGCTCCGTGGTTGATCGGCTCCTGTGCCTTTCTGCCGTTCGGGGTTGCACCCACTGCCTTGCCCAGGAGAATGGTGTTCGACCAGGAGAAGAAGCCGGGGATGAAGTTGATCCCGACGTGCTGGCGGCACAGGTCGCGCACAAGGTCGGTGTACAGCTCGCTGATTCTCACTGCCCAGATGTCGCCAAGCGTGTTTCCTCCGCAGTAGCGTTCGCTGTGGTACATGAGCTGGCGGATGTACTCGCCGTCCTTGTCCTCGTAGTTGTTTTTGATGTGGGTGTACAGCTCGTCGTAGCCGATGCGACCCTCACGCTCCACACGCTGCTCCAGCGCGGCGAAGCTGTCCGCCGCCACGGCAATGCCGCTTCCGTCCACGCACATGTTGTAGAAGCAGGCTCCGCCGTCGGTAATATTCACGCCCTTTTCGATCAGCCCGTGCTGGAACAGGTTCAGAATCAGCTCCGGCTGGGATTTCGTCTGGTACTTCAGATGGTGCATGATGCCGTTTCCTGTGGCGTCCACCGCGATCTTCAGATGCTCCTTGAAGCACTTGAACAGCGCGTCGGTGTTCTTTTCGCCGCCCGAGGTCATCATGTCCTCATACGCGACCTCGAACACCCGGGCGAGATTGATTTTGACCGTGTCGTTCATGGTGTACTCCATGCCGGGAATACACATCCAGTGGCAACCTGCCGCGACCCGCTTGCGGGCAAGCTCCCGCGGGTAGCCGCACCGCATGAAGCCGTTCACAAGCGCGTTGTCCGACGAATACCGCGGCCAGCCCTGCTTGTTTTTGAAGAGGTACTCCACGGATTTGCGGAAGAACGCTTCGTCCGTCTTGTCATGCACGCGCACAGTCAGGTTGCAGGCGACGTTGATCTTGTCGGCGGCTTCCAGCGCGAGATAGGACAGGCGCGTGGTCATGTCGTTGCCGTGGATGTCCGGGCCGCCGAGCTGAAAATACCGGCTGTCCTGCAGGAACATGCAGGCGAGGTAGAAAACCGCCTCGTTGTCGCTGAGGGTTCCGTTGTACACGTCCCTTTGGTAGTAGGGATTCAGCATGGTTTCCAGCTGACCGCCCGCACTGCCGCGGTTATAGGTGCGGGAGAGCATGCTGAACCAGCACAGCCACTGCACCGCCTCGCGGAAGGTTTCGGGAACGCCGGACGCCACCTTGAGGTTGACCTTTGCCATCATGCGCAGATTTTCCTTGAGGTAGCGGTTGTTTTCTTTTTCTGCCAGCGCTTCGATCGTGGCGGCGGCGCGGTTGATAAACGTGATGATCGCCTCGACCACGGCGATTTCACTGTCGTAAAATTCCCGGTGTGTCTCGTCGTGCAACGCCTTCTGGTTTTTCAGCTTTTCCAGAATTCCGCCCCAGCCCAGCTTCAGACCGATCTCCACATCGGGGGTGAAGTGATGGCAGTTGTCAATGCCGGAGATGATGGAATATTTCTCAAACAACACCTTGAGGTCGTCGTACGGATAGTCGGGGTTCCACTTGCACTTGGGCGGACGCTGGCGCTCAAGAAACAGAAATCCTTTGCCCACAAAGGCGTCGAGCGGGTCACAGTAGATCGGGTGCTCCGAGAGGAGGCGGCAATAGTTTTCCGTCCAGGCTGCGTAGCCGTAGATCGAGCCGTTCGGATGGTTTGGCTTGAGCCTGAACTTGTACACGTCCTGCTCAATCAGTCCGTAGTCGTCCTCGTCCGCGCCGCCCGCCTTTGCCTTTTCCTCGGTCTGTTCGATCTTCCGCTGACGCAGAAGCGCGAGGCGCTTGTCGTATGTAAAGGTTTCCTCGTCGGAAAATTCATTGATAAACTGAATTTTGCTCAATTTCCACACCTACCTTAGTCTGACGTTGTAATCCGAGAGCGCCGTTCTGATCCGGTCAAGCTCGGCGGCGGTGAGCGGCTTCGCGTCGGCAAACGCGTTCGGTCTGCTCATGGCTTTGTACTTGGTTCCGCCGAGCGGATTGAAGTTCAAAAGCTCATAATACCGCGCGTTTCTCAGCGTCTTCACAAAGCCGGCAATCTCCCGCAGGTTCTGCGGGGTGTCGGTCGCGCCGGGAATGAGTGGCGTTCTCACGATGAGCGGAATACCGAGGCGATCCAGCGCTTTCGCGTTCTCCAGGATGATCCGGTTGTCCACCCCGGTGTATTTTTTGTGCGCCGCGCTGTCAAAGAGCTTGATGTCGAACATAATCAGGTCGAGCTTCCGGAGCGTTTTTTCGATCTTCTCAAAGCTGTGGAACAGGTTGGTCTCCACCGCCGTCCGGATGCCTCTGAGCCGGCACTTGTCGATGATTTCATCGGCAAACTCCGCCTGGCAGAACACCTCGCCGCCCGAGAGCGTGACGCCCCCGCCGGACTGCTCATAGTAGGGAATATCCTGCACAATCTGCGCCATAACCTCGTCGGAGGTCATTTTCTTTGCCGAAAAGCGCAGTGCCTCAGCGTAGCAACGGTCAACGCACGCGCCGCAACGCACGCACTTGTCTGTGTCAATCCGGTGCTCGCCGTCCACGAGGACATGCGCGCCGTTCGGACAGACCTCAAAGCACTTGCCGCAACCGATGCAGTGGTTCTGATACAGCAGAATGTTGTTGTCAAGATCAATGGTTTCCGGATTGTGACACCAGGTGCAGTGCATATTACAGCCCCGCAGAAAGACGGTTGTCCGGATGCCGTCGCCGTCGTTCAGGGAAAACCGCTGTATGTCGGTAATATATCCAGTCATTGCTTTGGCTCCTCACGCGTCAAGGGATCTGCCGCCGTTTTCGATCTCGACCCAGCCCTCGCCGTTTTTGGCGCTCTCGTACATCTTGTCGAGCACGTAACGCGAAATTCTGCCGTCCTCCGCCGTCACCTTGAGCTGATCGCCCGTGCGCAGGCAGTAGGCGAAATTGTCGCTGCCCTGACGCCATTCTCTCTCGTAGTGGTAGGGAGCGGTTTCCGACCATTTGTCGTCGATCCACCAGTAGGTATGCGTTCCCTCGGGACCGCCCATGCACTGGACGTATGCGCCCTTTTCGCCGATGATCTCAAACTTGGTATACCACGTCGGCGCGGTGAAGGAGGTTGTGGAGGAAATTCTCGCCACACAACCGTTATTATACTGCCACTCCGAGATGCCGAGGTCCTCGGCTTCAATGTTGAAGGACTGCGTACGGATCATGGCGCGCACCTTGTCCGGGACGCCGAGGACGGTGATGAGGCGGTTGATCTCATGAATCCCCTGATTGCTCAGCGCGCCGCCGCCGTCCAGCGCCCACGTGCCGCGCCAGCCGCCATTCTCGTCGTAGTATTTCTGCGTCCGACGAACGTTGAGCACCATATTTGCCGACAGAATCTTGCCGAAATAGCCTTTCTCAACCGCCAGTGCCAGCTCGGACAGCGGGCCGCGGAAGTGGAGGTCAAAGTCCACGCCCAGCATCAGGTGTTTTTCCTTTGCCAGACGGATCGCCCGGTCGCATGCCTGATAGTTGGCGTCCATGGGCTTGGTGGTCAGAACGTGCTTTCCGGCGTTCAGACACTGCTCGGCGACCGCACAGTGCGTTCCGGTCGGGGTCACGACGTACATGACCTCCACCTCCGGGTCGTTCAGGAACACATTGATATCTGTGCTGTACGGAACGCCGAACTGCTCGCCGACTTCCTTGGCTTTCTGTTCGTTGAGGTCGCAGACGCCGACCAGCTTAACGCCGCTCGTCTCGGAGATCTGTTTGCAACGCTCCTTACCCATGCCCAGTCCGACTACGACGAATTTCACTGGGTTATCGGCATACGGACGCGCAAAGCTGACCTTCGGCGCAAGGGCGGTGGACATATCTGCGGGGGCGGCGGACGGCCACACGCGACACAGGTAGTCGTAGCAACGCTTTGTCACCTCTTCGCCGGACAGCCCGGTCGAGGCGGGGACGTGCGTTTCGATGGAGACGGGCATGTCTTTTCCCGTCACAGCGACGCCGGCGAGCACTCTGTCCCACGGAACCTTTTTCTCCGCGATCTCCGGGATGTCGGAGACGCCGCGCGACTTGACGTGAATCATGTTGGCGTAGCGGAGCGCCTTGGTGAAATACTCCACGCAATCGCCCTTTGCCTCGGGCAACAGTTCAAACATGTTGGAGACGTCCCACGCCATGCCCCAGTCGGGATTGTTCAGGGCGTTGAGCACGCAGATGACCTCGTTCGGCGTCGCGCCGCAGTTTTCGAAGCCGAGGATCAGCCCAGCCTCTTTCGCCCTCTTGGCAAACGGTTCAAACATGTCGAGCACCTGCGCGAGTGCGTCGGGGCGCATTGCCAGCTCGCCGCAGGCGGGGTCGTTCTGGCTGTGTTGCCAGAAGAAGAAGGAACGCACCAGGTTGCAATCCAGAATCTCCGAGGCGCGGATGATGCCGTCGAGTTTTTCCATTTCCGCTTTCACGCCGTCGGGACCGGGGAGGTGCACCTTGCACAGGGAGGACTGGATGACGCCGGTTTTCAGCCCCAGCGAGTCCATGGTGGCTTTGAGCTTTTTCAGCTCTTCGGTGGTTTGCTTTTCAATCGGCTTTCCATTAACCATCGAGCGGAAGTCCACGTGCTTCAGACCCCATGCCGCGACCTTCGGGAGAACCTCGTACACGTCCTGGTAAAATTCATCGGTAAACAAAGATAAAAACATGTCAAAAACCTCCGGTTTTGATTTTGTTATCTTTATTTTATCATATGAAAAAGAATATTAATGTA
>CAKSNQ010000046.1 GCA_934476315.1 uncultured Eubacteriales bacterium | reverse complement strand
CATCCAGCCTTGGAGTGGAGGGCGTGGGGGGAGCAACCCCGACGTTTGAGGGGTTCTCCCCCCACATCCTGCATGAACGCCTTTCAACCTAAAGTAAATACCAACAGCAACCGAAAAGCACCTGCTATCCCCTGCAATTTCAACACTTTCAGCCGCTTTTTTCTTTTGAGACCAGAGGCACAAAAGAAAACCGATTGCCGCGGCAGTACCCGCCGCGGACAATCCCAAAAAAGAAACGCCGCAAGGTTTCGCCGCCTGCGGGGGGCGACGCGGGGCTTCGCCCCCCGACTGCCCGCTTGCGGGCGGACGCCTTTTGAAAAAGGCGGGCGAAAACTTAAAAAGGAACAGCTGAACCCCTTTAGAACCCTAAAGTCGAACAGCTATTCCCTCTCCAAGAGTTGCCCAAGGGTGTGGGAAACTTTTTCCCAAAAAGTTTCCCACGTCGCCCCCTCGCCCACCTCATGCCATCTCGCTGACCTGAAGCGTCAGGCGGCAATGCTCTGCCCGGGCGCCGCGAATCTCAACGACGTAATCCAAAAAGAGCGTTCCGTCTGTATGGAGGCGATTCTCAACCTGCAAGGTATGCACGCAGATTTCAAAGGTAAGGTAGGGGGTGTGATAAACGCAGGTATGCCGCCTCCCCTTCTCAAAAACCATAGAAGTGGACACATCCCCGCTCCGGAGAATGGTCACAAGCCCCGGGGTGGTCGTCCGGAACGACAGGGTGGTCGTGGCGTCGTCCATTTCGGTCTGCTCGCTCTCCCGGTAGGTCAGTGAAAAAACATCCTCCCGCGTGCGGAGCCTGCCCTCGCAAAAGACCTCCGTCTGCTCCGTTTCCTCGGGCGCTTCCTCCTCCGCGCCGCCAAACATTCCCGCGCCGATTCCGCCCATCCACGGAGCGATCTCCGCGCCGTCCGCGAGGTCGTCCTCCGCGTCCTCCGGCTCCGGGTCGAACAGCTCCACCGCGACGCCGTGCCGCTCCGAGCAGATATGAACTCTCACACGTCTGAGCATACCTCCGCCTCCCTCCGTTTCATTTCATACACGCGAAGCACCGCCGCCTGCGTTTTCGCGTCGGGCACCTTGCCCGCCAGAATATCGTCCACCAGCGTCCGGAGCGGAATATAAACCACCTCCAGAAATTCGTCCTCGTCGGGCGAGGTTTCCCCCATGGTCAGCCCCTCCGCCAGGTACATGTCAATGACTTCATCCACAAACGCCGGCGTCGTGTACAGCTTGCCGAGCGACGTCAGCCTGGCACACCGCGCGCCGGTCTCCTCCCGCAGCTCGCGAAGCGCCGCCTCGCGTCGATCCTCCTGTCGGCTCTCCAGCTTGCCCGCCGGAATCTCTAAAAGGACCTGCGCGTGCGGATAACGGTACTGCCGCACGCAAATGACCTCGCCCCGCTCCGTCAGCGGCACCACGCAGACTGCACCGACGTGACGGATGACTTCCCGCACCGCGGTCTGACCGTTGGGCAGCTCCGCCTCGTCCCGGTACAGGTGCACCACCCGCCCGTCGTATATCAGTGTGGACGACAGCTTTTTTTCTTCCAGATTCTGCATATCGGTCCCCTCTCCCGCCGCACCCGCGCGGCGTGGTTCTGCTCCCCATTTTATCCCGATTCTGTCCTTTTGTCAAGGGAATTTTTCGTTTTTCCCCCGGGCGTGGGCTATGGACGGGAAATGCCGAAAAAAATACAAGCTCCCCCGCCCGAATCGGGGGCGCGGGTATTGACAAATCGAAAACTTTCTGTTACAATATTCTCACAATTCACTCGGTATGAGTGAACCCTTGAAAGGAGAATTTGTACATGTTTGCAAGAGACTATCGGAAACTGGCATGGAGCCAGCTCAGCGGCAACTGGGGTTACGCAATTCTTGCGATGCTCCTGTACAGCATCATCGTCGGAGCGCTTTCTTCCACGTTCGGCGTCGGAATGTTGATTCTCGGCGGCGTGTTCGGCGTTGGTCTGGCTTCCACCATGCTGTCGTTTGTTCGTAGCGGAAACCTCCGCATCGAGGAGCTTTTCAGCGGATTTTCCGATCACCTTGCCGACCGTATGGTCGCGGGTCTGCTGGTTCAGCTCTACACCGCCCTGTGGTCGTTGCTTTTCATCATTCCCGGCATCGTCAAGGGGTATTCCTACTCCATGACCTACTACATTCTCAAGGATCACCCGGAAATGTCGGCAACGCAGGCGATCGACCGCTCCCGCGAGATCATGAACGGCAACAAGTGGAGACTGTTCTGCCTGCACTTCAGCTTTATCGGTTGGCTGATTCTGTGCTCCCTGACGTTCGGCATCCTTACGCTGTGGGTCATGCCGTACATGCAGGTCGCGGAGGCGAACTTCTACGAGAGCATCAAGGGTGAGCCGACGCCTGCCGCGTTCACCGACAACAGCGACGGCAGCCAAAGCACGGGCGGCACGCAGGCGCTCTGATCTTCCCGTCTGACCGCCGCGACGCATCAGGGGAACCGGAAAGTAAGGTTCCTCCCCGCGTTTTCAAAAACAGCGCGCGCCTGATTCCCTCAGGTGTGCGCTTTTTTCAGGAAAGGAAAAGGCAGCCTTTGCCGACGCGAAGGCTCCGGTCACGACCGTCATGAGTTCACAAACCTTCCCCACCCCGTCGTTTCTTCCCGTCAGCCGGGAGGATATGCGCGCCCGCGGCTGGGATGCCCCCGATTTTGTCTACGTCACGGGCGACGCCTATGTGGATCACCCGTCGTTCGGCGTTGCCATCATCTCGCGCGTTCTGGAGGCGGCGGGATTCCGCGTCGCCATCCTCGCGCAGCCCGACTACCGCTCCTGCGACGCCTTCCGCACGTTCGGCAAGCCCCGCCTCGGCTTTCTCGTGACTGCGGGCAACATCGACTCCATGGTCGCCCACTACACCGTCTCCAAAAAGAAGCGCACCTATGACTATTACAGCCCCGGCGGGGTCATGGGCAAACGTCCCGACCGCGCCGTGATCGTTTACTGCAACCGCATCCGCGAGGCGTATGGAGACGTGCCGATCATCCTCGGCGGGCTGGAGGCATCGCTCCGCCGCTTCGCCCATTACGACTACTGGGACGACAAGGTGCGCCGCTCCATTCTGGTCGATTCGCGCGCAGATCTCCTGACCTACGGCATGGGCGAAAACATTCTGCGCCGTATCGCCGGGTTGCTTGACCGCGGCGTCCCCATCCGAAAAATCCGCGATGTGCGGGGGACGGTCTACCTGTGTCGCCCCGACGAAGCGCCGCATTTCCCCGTCGCGGCGACCTTTGACTACAACGAGCTGAAAACCGACCGCCGCAAGTACGCCGAGGCGTTCGGCATCCAGTACAAAAACCAGGACAGCATCACGGGCAAAGCGATCCTTGAGCGCTACGACGACAAGTTGCTTGTCCAGAACCCGCCCATGCCGCCGCTGGAGCGCGAGGAGCTGGATGCGGTCTATGCCCTGCCCTACGCCCGCACCTACCACCCGATGTACGAGAGCGCGGGCGGCGTGCCCGCCATTGAGGAGGTGCAGTTTTCCATCACGCACAACCGCGGATGCTTCGGCGCCTGCAACTTCTGCGCGCTGGCGTTCCACCAGGGGCGCACCGTGCGTTCGCGGAGCATCGGGAGCTGTGTGGAGGAAGCGAAAAAGATCACGGAGCTGCCCACCTTTAAGGGATACATCCACGATGTCGGCGGTCCGACGGCGAATTTCCGTTATCCCGCCTGCAAAAAGCAACTGGAACACGGCGTCTGCACCAACCGTCGCTGTCTCGCGCCCGTCCCCTGCAAAAATCTGATCGCCGATCACAGCGAATACATCCGCCTGCTGGAAGCGATCGAGGCGGTCCCGCGCGTCAAAAAGGTCTTTATCCGGTCGGGCATCCGGTTTGACTACCTGCTTGCCGATCGCGACGACGCCTTCTTCCGCAAGCTGGTCCGCGATCACGTGAGCGGTCAGCTCAAGGTCGCGCCCGAGCACTGCTCCGACGCGGTTCTCGACTGCATGGGCAAGCCCCACTTTGAGGTGTACAAGCGCTTCCGCGACAAGTATTTCGCGCTGACCCATGCATGCGGCAAGGAGCAATACCTTGTCCCCTACCTGATGTCCTCGCACCCCGGCTCGACCATGGAGGACGCCATCGCCCTGGCGCTGTGCCTCAAGCGCGACGGCTACGCTCCCGAGCAGGTTCAGGACTTTTATCCGACGCCCGGCACCGCGTCCACCGTGATGTACTACACCGGGATTCACCCGCTGACAGGCAAGCCGGTTTACGTTCCCACCGACTATCACGAAAAACAGCTCCAGCGCGCTCTGCTCCAGTTCAACCGCCCCGCCAACTATCCGCTGGTGCGGGAGGCACTGCGTCACGCCGGGCGGGAGGATCTGATCGGAACGGGGCACGACTGCCTCGTCCCGCCCGAGCGTTCCCCGGCGGCAAGCCGCCGGGCGCCCGGCGATCGATCCGCCCCGAAAGGGGAGCGTTCCCCGGGCAAGGGGGGCGACCGCCGTGGGAAGTCCGCGCCTCACAGTGCGCCGGGCGGACGCAGTGCCGCGGGCGGGCGAAATACCGCCGAGGGGCGAAATCCCACCGCGCGGGCGACAGGAAAAGGGACGCCGCCCCGCCCAACTGAGGAGAAGCGCCGTCCCAAGGCGGCTATGACAGGCAAATCACGCACCGGCAAAAAGCCACATTCCGGAGGAAGCCCCCGCGCGGGACAACCGTCGCGTGGCGGGAAGCCGGCGGGCGGGGGCGCCAAGGGACGCGGCAACCGTCACCGCTGAGGTCTGCCGCCGTCGCGTCTGTCACGGCGCACGCCGAACAGGCGGCGCAAAAGCGGCGCAAGGAAGGACGGAGGGCGCACAACGACAATTTTCAAGAAACCAACCACCTTTCCGCAAAGTTTCTTTTCTCGTTCCAGTATACGCGCACGGCGGCGGGGTGTGCACGGAAAATTGCGTGTTTTTTGCCCCACATTTGTGGCCTCCCGCCGTTCTCAGCGGCAAAACAGGAGTGTCCTGCCGCCGGGGCCAATGACGACAAAGGGTGTGAAAAAACTCATTCTGAGTTTTTTCACACCCTCTTTTGGTACGGTGAAATTACAGGCGCATCGTTGCCCCGGAGGGGATATGCACGTCCTTGCCGTTGTAGGTAACGTCCAGATCGGTCGTCGTCGGGTTCTCGACCATGGTGCCGTCCGCGCTGAAGCGCAGGGAG
Organism: uncultured Eubacteriales bacterium; assembly: GCA_934476315.1. Classification (GTDB taxonomy): domain Bacteria; phylum Bacillota; class Clostridia; order Oscillospirales; family CAG-272; genus SIG644. Next base: position 5,991 of record CAKSNQ010000046.1, on the reverse strand, counting down.
CGGTACGCCTGAATGTAATCGTAGATCTCAATATTGGTCGCGTACCAGATGTCGTCGCGGTCGCCCATCTTCTCGGCGAACTTTTCGATGCGATCCCAGTTGTCGTTGATGGTAAACTCGTAGCTGTGCCCCCACAGATAGAACAGCAGGCAGGGGTCCTGCATGCGCCGTCCCATGGTCAGGAAGCGATCGGCAAGCTCCATCAGCCGCTGGTCGTTGTGATGGCAGGTCGCGGGCAGGCGGAGCCAGTCGGTGGGCAGATCAAAGCTCCCCGTCGAGCGCACGGTGCGGGAATACGCAATGCCGCAGGCGCGCAGGCAGTTCACCACCTCGTCATTGTAGGTGCCGAACGGGTACGCCATGCCGCGGATGATCTTGCCGAAGTTCTGCTCCAGCTCGACGCGGTTGCGGATAACGTCGTAGGTGATCTGCGGTGCGGTCATCTCCTCCAGATGGGGGTGCGTCCACGCGTGGAGCGCCACCTCGTTGCCGCTCGCGGGGTAGAGCGCGCGCATCTGATCCCACGTCAGCCGCTCGCGGTGTCCCGTGGCTTCCTTCGCGGGCGCCGAATTGATATTGAAGGTTCCCTTCAGCCCGTGGCGGCTCATGATGTCGATGAGGCGGATGTCCTCATAAATTCCGTCGTCGTAGCTGAGCGTGAGCGCCTTGGAACGCCCGCCGGGGTAACGCATAACCAACATTCCCATAACAAAATCCTCCCTTGTCTCTTTCTGAAAAGGTATTTTCAGGCATCACTGCGCCAGGAGTCGATGTGTTCCCGACCCCAGCCGGATGCGAAAGCCCTTGTTTTCAATCGGGCAGATGGACTTCTGGCTGTTGATGAACAGCGTGTCGGTTCCGCCCGGCACCGCAGGCAGAAAGACCTCTGCCGTCGTGTTGGCGGGAACCGTAATCTCCGCCTCATACGCCTCGCTGTTCTGCGCCAGCGTCACGCTGACGGTTCCGCGCGCGGTCGGCACGCGGACGGAGGCATACGGCAGGTCGCCGATCTGCGGATGAATGGAAAACTTGCGGAAGCCGGGGCTGGTCGGTCGGATGCCGAACATTCCGCGCACGATGAGCGCCGCGGGCGCGGTTCCCCACGGGTGTGAGAGCGACATATTCGGTTTTTCCCCGGCGCACCAAGCTTCGGGCGCGATGGTTGCCCCGCTCCCGCGGAGCGCCGCCAGCCAGTTGTGCGCCCCCGGCGTCACGTCGCTGTCCGCGAGCAGAGCCGTAGCGTACGCGCCGAAGCCCGCGCGGTAGAGCGCCTCGATGAGGAAGTACGCGCCGTAGATGCTGGTGCGGATCTTCTCCTGCCCGACAAACCAGCGCCCCGCGGCGTCAAGCATTGCCGGCTCGTGGCAGACGCCCGTCCAGATGGCGAGCGCGGTGGCGTGCTGGGCAAAGTGATCGATCGGCTCGCCCTCACGCGTCAGTCCGTCACGGAACGCGCCCTTACCCGCGTCATACAGCCTTTCGATCATGGCGCGGCAGAGGGTGTCCGCGTCGGTGCGGAACGCCGCCTGCTCCGCGCTCTTGCCGAGCAGCTCCGCCATGACCGCCATATCCCGCAGTGCGAGATAGTAAAACGCATTGTAGACCGTGTTATAGTACGCCTCGCGGACGTAATAGCCGTCGCGTGCGCCCACGGGCCAGTCCACCATCACCGCGTCCATCCCCGTGCCCGACTCATTCGGGACGTGATACAGCCCCGTGCCCTCGTCCGGGCGGCGGGAGGTCACAAACGACCGAAGCTCGCCGTACGCGCGAGACAGAAGGGCGTAGTTGCCGGTGTACATATAGTCCGTCCGGATCAGGTGCACCGTCAGCAGGGCGTATTCCGCGGGCCACGTGCGGTGGCGGGTGAGGTAATCAATGGTAAAACGCGAGAGTGCGCTGTCGTTCTCGTAGGTATACGATGACAGCATCTCGATGAAGGTATCGCCCTCGTACGGGAGGCGTTCCCGCGACTGGGAGTCCACGTACAGGTCCTGATTGGTCGTGCAGATGGCGTATTTGAAGGTATCGTAGAGGTAGCAGAGCGTGTCATTGGGGCAAGTGAAGTACGACGCCTGCGCGTCAAACTCCCGCCGCACGGCGACCGCGCACACGTCCTCCTCGGCGATCTCGCCGGCGTAGCCGCAGATGTCCACATAGCGGAACGTCTTGATGCCGAAGCTCTCGATGGTCTGCTCACCCTCGCACAGCGTCCAGTTTTCCTTATATTCGTTGCCCGTGCGCATCAGGTAGCGCACCGAGCCGTCCTCGTTCAGCTCCTCGCCAAAGAGCAGATGCACCGTCTGCGCGCCGGGCGCGCGGAACGTCAGGCGCAGTCCGCCGACGATCTCCTGTCCCAGGTCCACGCGATAGCGACCGTGCCCCATGTGCGTCACGGAAGCCACGCCCTGCGGGAACAGTCCGACCGGCTCGCCCGGGTAGGGGGCAAGGTGCTGTTCGTTTTCGATCTCCATCTCATCGCGCAGGCGGACGCTCTCCCATCCCTGCCCCGCATAGCCGACGCGATCAAAGCCGAACGGGTAAAGCAGAGCGTTGATATCCTCGGCGGCGGCGATGTAGTTGCCCGCCGTCCCGAGCGAGCGGGTATCACCGAACACGCTTCTGCCATCCATCCCGCGGAAGTTTTCGGCGTCGCGGGCGGAGTTGAGAACGACGCGCTTGGTGCCGTTCTTATAAAACACGGTGAGCTGGCAGAGGAACGCCTTTTGCTCGGTAGTGTAGCAAATGGCGCCCAGCGCGTTGGAGCCGTCGTGCACAAGGGAGGTCACGTCCAGCGTGTTGTAGTACAAAATGTCCTCGCCCTGAGCGTTGACGTCCAGCCGTGCAGGTCCCATACCGGCAAACGCGCCGTTGAGGAACACCCGGAAAACATATTGTCTTGTCGGCTCGGGGGAGGTCGCCGTGACCGAGAGAACCGCCCGCTCCACGTCGCCGCCGTCCGGCACGCGGAATTCCGTCCGCAAAAAGGCAAAATTGCCCGCGCCGTGGGAATCGGTGCTCCAGATGCCGCGCGTGTCCTCCCACTCATCGCCGACCGCCGTCACAAACGGAGTCGCCTCGGAGCGCGGGCTTTCGTCACCGCTCTTGTTGCGGGTCTGCACCGCCCAGTAATACAGCTCCTGATCGCCCAGAAGCGTATCCAGCCCCGTGATCGTCACGTGGTTACATTCGTCGGTCGCAATCCATCCCGTGTCCAGCAGATAGTCCTCGTCCCGCATGTCCGCGAGCCGACGCGCGATGTAAATACGGTACGCGGTCTGAATCTCGCTGACGTCTCCCGAGCGCATGACCCACGAAAAGACCGGCGTCCGTTTCGGGATGCCGTATGCGTGGCGAAGCATATTGATCTTCAGCTCCTCGGGCGCCGCGTGGCTGAACGTGTGTGAAATAAACTCAGCGTTCAAAAGGATAATCCCCCTTGTATTTCCGGCAGGATGACTCCTGCTAAGTGCCTGACATGGGTGGCGGCGGGCTGTCCTCAGCCGCCGGGCTGACGAGAGGGGTCGCATCCGGTTTTCGCGGACGGATTCCCCGCCGTTGTGTGCTGAGGCAACGCGGCGCGATTGCACCGTGGGAATAGCACGGCATTGCCTTAAATACTCGTTTTTGTCCTGTCTGACAGAATGTCCGTCCCACAAAGTCTCTCTGACCCCGGGTGGGCATCGGGAAAAGCCGTCTTTTCGGCGGAGCGGGCGGGAAGCCGCAAGGACTGCAACACACGCCGCGCGCCAAATCCGGCGCTCTCCCGTCAGGCTATTCGGATGTACATTATACCCTTATTTTCCCGATTTGTCAAGAGCCTTCCCCACCCCGCCCGCACTTTTTACAATTTTCTCATACTTCCCGCGTCGCGGGGCGGGACATTCCGGACGCTGCCTCCCGCACCATGGCAAGAGCGTGCGTCGCCGCGACCGTGCGGATATAATCGCGGGGACGGGAGGGCGAGAGCGACACCCGACGGACGCTCTCTCCCTGCGGCGTGCTGACGGCGACATACACCGTCCCGACCGGCTCGGTCTCCGTGCCCCCGCCGGGTCCGGCAAAACCCGTGGTGGACACGCCGATGTCCGCGCCTGTCCTCTCGCGGACGCCGCGTGCCATCTCCCGCGCCGTCGCCTCACTGACCTCGGTGTAGCGGGCAATGGTCTCGCGGCGCACGCCGAGCAGGCGCTCCTTCATTTCGTTGGTGTAGGTGACGCACCCGCCGAGCACCGCCGCCGACGCGCCGGGAATATCGGTCAGGCGCTTGGCGACCAGCCCCCCGGTGCAGGATTCGGCGCAGGCGACCGTCCGCCCCGCCGTCATGAGCGCCTCCAGCGTCGCGCGCTCCATGGTCAGCTCCTCGCCGTCCGCGTCCGCCACACCATAAATGTACGTGCCGACCTCGGTCTTGCGAATATTTTCCACCGCCTCGCGGCACAAAGCCAGCGCCTCCTCTCGCGAATCCGCCCGCGCCGTGACGCGCACCCGCACCTCGCCCTCCTTGCAGAAGGGCGCGACCGTCGGGTTGCTCCCCTCAATCATCATGGCGTGCAGAACCGTTTCCACAGCGCTCTCGCCCATGCCGAAGATGTGGATGTTGACGCCCGCCAGCGCATGGGTCGTCCGCCCACGCAGGTACGGGAGCACGCGGTCGCGGAACATTGGCTCCAGTTCGCGCGGCGGTCCCGGCAGAAGAATGACGGTTTTCCCCGTCGCCTCCTGCTCGATGAGGATGCCGGGCGCCGTCCCGTTGTCGTTCTCGATCGCCCGGGCGCCGGTCGGGACAAGCGCTTGCTTTTGGTTGTTTTCGGTCATAACGCGCCCTGTCCGCGCGAAATAGTCCCGGATGCGGTCAAGGGAAGCCTCGTCCGTCTGCAACGTCAGCCCGAGGCACGACGCCACAGTCTCCTTGGTCAGATCGTCGTAGGTCGGACCCAGACCGCCGCTGGTAATGACCAGATCACTGCGGGACAGCGCGGTTTCCAGTGCCTCGCGCAGGCGCCCGGCGTTGTCGCCGACCACGCATTGATGGCAGACGTTGATTCCGAGTCGGCGCAGTCCGCGCGCCAGGCAAGCGGCATCGGTGTTAACGATGTCGCCGAGCAGCAGTTCGGTTCCGACGCAAAGAATTTCGGCAGATTCGATGGGCTTCAAGGGTGCATCCTCCTTTTGGGGCGCGTTCCGAGGCGGAAGCGCTCGTTTCTGAACTTCATTGTACCGCAAAAGCGTCGTTTTGTCAATCGGGAACGCGCCCAAGCCGCCGAAGAGTTTCGCGGTTTGCGGCTCTGCCACCCCTCCCAGCGCTGACGCGCCGCGTCGTTGCGCGACGCGCATCCAGCCAAGGAATGGGGGGTGTGCGGGGGAGCCGCCTGCGCTACGCGACAGGCACGAACGCCTGAGCCGGTTTTCTCCCCACATCCTGCATCGGAGACTTCAGCTAAAAGTACATTCCAACAGCACATGAAAAATCTAAATTTTCCACACAGCAAAAGCAATATTCTTTTAGCTGTTTTAGCGGGGAGAGGACCATCTCAAACGCCGAGGTTCCTCTCCCCGCCTCCCCATACTCCTTGGCTGTGCGCCGCATTTCAGTGGCTATCCCATGCATTTTCTCCGGCGGCGAGGGAAAACTCGCCAGGAGTTTTCCCTCGCCCGGCTTTCTATATTTCACCAACCCAACGGGAGGGGTCTGGGGAGGGGTCATCGGCGGGGGGCTACCCCGCCGCCCTCCCCAATGCGCAAAGCGCCGCGTTGTTGCGGCGCGACGCGCATATAAGCCTTGGAGTGGGGGGCGTGGGGGGAGCAACCGGCGGCGTTTGAGCCGGTTCTTCCCCCACATCCGGCATGAGAGCCTTTTAGGCAAAAGTAGAAACAGACAGCAATCGAAATACATCCAGCTTTTTGGCATAATAAAAACAACATTCTTTTAGCTGTTTTTGCGGGGAGAGGACCATCTCAAACGCCGAAGTTCCTCTCCCCGCCTCCCCA
>CAKSNQ010000045.1 GCA_934476315.1 uncultured Eubacteriales bacterium | reverse complement strand
CAGCCAAGGAGTGTGGGGAGGCGAGGACCGCGGCAAGCCGCCAAACTTCGGCGTTTGAGATGGTTTCTCCCTCCGCAGAGACGGCTAAAAGAATATTGTTTTTGCTATGCAGAAAATTCAGATTTGGTCTGGTTGCTGTTGGGTTGTATTTTTAGCTAAAATCTCCGGTACAGGATGTGGGGGCGCAGGCGGATTCCCGCCCCGCCTATCAGCCGCTGAAATTCGGAAAGTCGGGGACGGCGCTCCTTGACAAAATGCGCAGATTGTACTATAATATAAAGGTGAGATTTTTCAGAGCAAACCGCGCGGAATGTGCGGTTTTGAGAAAGGAACCGCGCCCATGACACAAATGCAAGAGCAGGCGAAAATTGTCGGATGCCTGCGACAGGAAAACGATCGGTATGCCACGGAGCATCCCCGCCGCCGCGCCTGCGTGATGACATTCGGATGCCAGCAGAATGTGGCGGACAGTGAAAAATTGTCCGGGATGTGCGAGGCGATGGGATATGCGCTGGTCGGCTCGCCGGAGGACGCCGATCTGATTCTGGTCAACACCTGCGCGGTGCGCGAGCACGCGGAGCAAAAGGCGCTGTCGATCGTCGGGCAGTTCAAGCATCTGAAAGCGAAGAAGCCCGGATTGCTCATCGGCGTCTGCGGGTGCATGGTGGCGCAGGAGCATCGGAGGGACGAGCTTAAACGGAGCTATCCGTATGTGGACTTTGTGTTCGGCACGACGGTACTTCATCGTCTGCCAGAGCTTTTGTGGGAAAAGCTGCGTTCCGGGCGGCGGATGTTCTGCGAGGACTCCGAGGACAAGACGGTCGTCGAGGGCGTGCCGGTGCATCGGGAGAGCAGTTATCGCGCGTGGGTCTCCATTATGTACGGGTGCAACAATTTCTGCTCGTACTGCATTGTCCCGTATGTGCGCGGGAGGGAGCGCAGCCGCCGTCGCGAGGAGATCGTCGCCGAGGTGCGGGAGCTGGTCGCCGAGGGCTACCGCGACATCACACTTTTGGGGCAGAATGTCAATTCCTACGCCCGCGGAACCGACTGGGGGTATGATTTTGCCGATCTGCTCGCCGAGCTGGACGAGATCGAGGGAGACTACACTCTGCGGTTTATGACCAGCCATCCGAAGGACGCCACGGAGCGCCTGATGGACGTGATGGCGCGGGGGCGGCATATTGCGCATCATTTCCACCTGCCGATGCAGTCGGGAAGCGATGCGGTGCTTTCACGCATGAACCGGCACTATGACATCACGCGGTATCTGTCCATTGCGGACGGACTGCGGGCGCGGATGCCGGACATTACGCTGACGTCGGACATCATCGTCGGCTTCCCCGGCGAGAGCGAGGCGGACTTTGAGGCGACGCTGAACATGCTTCGCCGCGTGCGGTTTGACATGCTGTTTTCCTTTATCTTCTCACCACGTGTGGGAACTCCCGCCGCCGCGATGGAGAATCCGGTGCCCGACGCCGTCAAAAACGAGCGCTTTGACCGCCTGCTTGCCCTCCAGAACACCATTGCGCTGGAGAAAAATCAGTCGCTCGCGGGCAAGGTTCTGCGCGTGCTGTGCGACGGCGTGAGCAAGAACAACCCGGCGCTGTACAGCGGGCGGACAGACGGCAACAAGATCGTGTTCTTCCCGGGCGAGCCGGGGGACGAGGGACGGTTTTTGCAGGTGAGAATCGACCGCGCCGAGGCGTATGCGCTGTACGGCGAGAGGGTCTGAGACGGCGCGATCAAACGAAAAATGAACAAGGAGAGGAACGATAAAATGGATATTTTTGCATTGGCGGCGCAGCTCGGCGACGCACTCAAACAGAATGAAAAACTGGTCGCGCTGAGCGAGGCGCGCCGGGCATACGTGGCGGACAGAGAGATTCAGAACCTGGTCGTGGAATACGGGGTTCAGCAGAAAGCCCTCCAGCTTCAGGCGAAGCAGGCAGAGGTGGACACGCACCTGGTGGACATGATTCAGGCGCGCATCGACGAGCTGTACGCGCAGATTTCGACCAATGAGCACTACGCCGCGCTGGAAGCGGCACAAAACGAGGTCAACGAGCTGATGAATGCTGTCAATCAGACCATCACCATGCACATCACGGACGCGCCCGCGGGCGGCTGTACGCACAACTGCGCAACCTGCGGCGGATGCCATTGAACGGAGAATCCGAAGCTGCGCGGCGGGTTTACGACCGCGACGCGGGAAACGGAACGGCAGACAGGGATTGTGCGTGCAGGATTCGGGACACGGAGCAAAGGACAGGAGGAAAACTTCTATGACACCCATGATGGAACAGTATTTCGAAGTCAAAAATCAATACAAGGACTATCTCCTGTTTTATCGGCTGGGGGACTTTTATGAAATGTTCTTCGACGACGCGATCACGGCGTCCCGCGAGCTGGAGCTGACCCTGACGGGGCGGGACTGCGGCGAGGCGGAGCGCGCCCCCATGTGCGGCGTGCCATTCCACAGCGCGGAGTCCTACATCGGACGGCTGATCGAAAAAGGCTATAAGGTCGCCATCTGCGAACAGATGGAGGACCCGGCGCTCGCCAAGGGACTGGTCAAGCGGGAGGTCATCCGCGTGGTGACGCCCGGCACGCTCATTGAGCCGACCCTTCTGTCCGAACAGAGAAACAACTATCTGTGCGCCGTGTGCTTTGACGACGACGGGTACGGCGTCTGCTTTGCCGACGCCTCCACGGGGCAGGTCAGCGCGACAGTGCTGCGCGGCGCGAATATGGAGAGCCGCCTGCTCTCGGAGCTGGGTACCTATCAGCCCAGCGAGGTTCTCTGGAACCTGCCGCGCTCGCATGTGGCGGCGGCGACGGAATTTGTCACGGGGCGGCTTCATGCCCTCTTGTCCGACGCGCAGGCGGGGCGATTTTCTTTCGATACGGCGCGGGAGCTTGTGCGGGAACACTTCGGCGAGACGCTCCGCGAGGGCGTACTCGAGGATCGCCCGCTGGTGTGCGCCGTGGGCGCACTTCTTGATTACCTGCGGGAGATGCAGAAGACCGACCTGTCGGGCATCCGCCAGCTTGACGTGTACAGCGAGGGGCAGTTTTTGGAAATGGACCTGAACACCCGCCGCAATCTGGAGCTGACCGAGACCATGCGCGCCAAGGAAAAGCGCGGCTCGCTTCTGTGGGTGCTGGACAAGACCGAAACCGCTCCCGGTGCGCGGTTGCTCCGGCAGTGGATCGAGCATCCGCTCCTGCGCGTGGACGCAATCGAGGAACGGCAGGGCGCGGTGGAGGAGCTTGCCGATAACTACATGCTCCGGCAGGAGATTGCGGGGCTTCTTTCCTCGGTGCTGGATCTGGAGCGCCTGAACACCAAGATTGTTTACGGTACGGCGAATGCCAAGGACCTGCGGGCGGTGGCGGCGACGGTCGCTATTCTTCCGGAGCTTCGCGACAAGCTCAGCACCTGTTCCTCGCGCGCACTGCGGCGCATCCGGGAACAGCTGGACCCGCTGGAGGACATCTGTGCCCTCATCCGCCGCGCCATTGTCGAGGACCCGCCGTTCTCGGTGCGCGAGGGCGGCATGATCGAAAAGGGCTACGACGCCGACGTCGATCGCCTGCGGGCGGTCATGACCGACGGCAAAGGGTGGATTTCCAAGATCGAGCAGGAGGAGCGCGAGACGACGGGAATCAAGACGCTCAAGGTTGGCTACAATAAAGTATTCGGCTACTACATCGAGATCAGCAAGTCGTTGACCTCGCAGGCGCCCGAACGCTACATCCGCAAGCAGACGCTGTCCAACTGCGAACGCTACATCACGCAGGAGCTCAAGGACATGGAGGCGACCGTGCTCGGCGCCGCGGACAAGGTGTGCACGCTGGAATACGACCTGTTCGTTCAGGTGAGGAGCACCGTGGCGCAGGCGAGCGAGCGACTTCAGCGGACGGCGGCTCTGCTTGCCGAAACGGATTGCTATGTGTCGCTCGCCGAGGTCGCCGTGACCAATCATTACGTGCGCCCCGCGGTGGACATGAGCGATGTGTTGCAGATCAGGGACGGCCGCCATCCGGTGGTGGAACAGTTTGTCAAGGACAGCTATTTCGTCCCCAACGATACGACGCTGGACACCGCGCACGAGCGGCTGATGCTCATTACCGGTCCCAATATGGCGGGAAAATCCACCTATATGCGGCAGGTCGCGCTCATTACGCTGATGGCGCAGATCGGCTCGTTTGTCCCGGCACGCGAGGCGCGCGTGGGCGTGGTGGACAAAATATTCACTCGCGTCGGCGCGTCGGACGACCTTGCCAGCGGACAGTCCACCTTTATGCTCGAAATGAACGAGGTGGCGTACATCCTGCGCAACGCGACCAAGCGGAGCCTGATCGTTTACGACGAGGTCGGGCGCGGAACCTCCACCTTTGACGGCATGAGCATTGCCCGCGCCATTGTGGAGTATACCAACGGCAAAAAGATCGGCGCCAAAACGCTGTTCGCGACGCACTACCACGAGCTGACGAGCATGGAGGACGAGTTCGACGGTATTGTCAACTACAACATTGCCGCGCGCAAGAAGGGCGACAGCATTACGTTCCTGCGAAAGATCGTGCGCGGTTCGACCGACGACAGCTACGGCATCGAGGTCGCAAAGCTGTCCGGGCTTCCGGGCGAGGTCATCCGCCGCGCCAAGGAGGTGCTGGCGACCGTGGAGGCGTCGGCGCAGGGACTGCGCACCGGAGCGGGCGGGGCGGCTCCTGCCGCGGCGCCGGAGAACCGGGAGGAGGAGACCATCAGTATTCAGGACTGCATCAACGAGCAGGTTCTCGGGGAGCTGCGCGCGGCGGACCTCAACACGCTCTCGCCGCTGGAGGCGATGAATCTGCTGTTCGGCTTGCAGAGAAAACTCAAAAACGGATAAAAAACAGCGTCGGGCGCGTCACGCGGGGAACAAGCCGCGCGGGATTGCCCCAAGATAGCCCGGTATGCGGGCGTGGAAAGGAGGATGTGCGATGGGAAAGATCAATGTGTTGCCCTTTGCCGTTGCCAACCTGATCGCGGCAGGCGAGGTTGTCGATCGCCCCGCGTCGGTCATCAAGGAGCTGATGGAGAACGCCATTGATGCGCATGCGCGCCGCGTCACGGTCGAAATTCAGAACGGCGGCGTGACGTTCATGCGCGTCAGTGACGACGGGTGCGGCATGGAGGCGGACGATCTTCCCGTGGCGATCCGCCGACACGCGACCAGCAAGATTCACGACGCCTCCGACCTGGACGGCATCGCGACGCTCGGCTTCCGCGGCGAGGCGCTGGCGGCGATCGCGTCGGTGTCCGAAATGCGCATCCTGTCCAAGCGGCACGAGGACAACATGGGCTCCGTTCTCGTCGCGCACGGCGGGGAGATCGTCAGCCTGAGCGAGGCGGGGTGCATGGACGGCACCACGGTCATCGTGGAGGCGCTGTTTGCCAATGTTCCCGCCCGCCGCAAGTTTCTCAAAAAGGATATGACCGAGGCGCAGGCGGTGACGGCGGCGGTCGAACGTGTCGCCCTGTCGCACCCCGAAATTTCATTTAAACTTATCGTAGACGGAGAGATCCGCATGCAGACGGCGGGGGATTCCAACCTGCGAAGCGCGGTATTCGCGGTGTTCGGGCGGGATTTCACCAATCGGCTCATTCCGCTGGGCGGGGAGTATGAAGGCATCGGCGTCAGCGGATTTATCGGGCGCTCGGATAATGTGAAGGGCAACCGCAATTACCAGAATTTTTTCATCAACGGTCGGTGGATCAAGAGCAAGACCGCCATGGCGGCGCTGGAGCAGGCGTTCTGCTCCTACCTGCCGCAGGAGCGTTACCCGGTCTGCGTGATGAATATTACACTGGACCCCGCACGGGTGGATGTCAATGTCCATCCCGCCAAGCTGGAGGTCAAGTTCAGCAACGAAAAGCTGATTTTCGAGGCGATCTACTATACGGTGCGGCACGCGCTGGAGCAGAACGAAACGCGCCCCGACCTGAAATTGCCCGCCGCGGTCGGCGGCGCGGGAAAGCGGGAGACGTTTGCCGATCAGCGCCGCGTGTCGGACGCCTTTGCGCCGGTGAATGATCGCGCCCTTGGAAAGAAGCAGGAGCAGATGACACTGGATACGGTCGCCGCGGCGCCGCGGTTTTCTGCCGCCTCTCCGGGGGCGGGCGTCCCGGGGGCTTTTGGTGCTTCGGAAACCTCCGGTTCGTCGGGGATTTCCAACGCTCCGGGCGTTCCCGGCATTTCGGGTGCGTCCGCCGCTTCCGCCGTGCACCCGACGCCTGCCGCATCTGCCGCTTCGGGCGGCGGACAACCCGCGGGGGACGACCCCCACGCGGGCGAGCGCATGACCGCCGAGCAGTATGCGCGGGAGTGCCTGCTGGCAAGCAATGGCGGCGACAATGCCGCCGGGACGCGTTCGTTCGCGTCGGTCGGCGGCGGGCAGACCGCGTCGGGCGGGGCATCCGAATCCCCGGCGCAGGGGGCACAAGGTGTAAGTGGCGCGCAGAACGCGCAGGAGGCACGGATTGCTCAAAATGCACAGGGTGTGGCGCAGACCGCCGCATGGGGGGCTACGCAGAACGCTGTGCCGGGCGCCGTTCGGGACGCCGCGCAGGATGTACAGATGTCGATTCCGGTGCCGTCTCCAGCCGATGGTGGACAGTCTCCAGCGCCGTCAGCGAGGATGACGCGATACACAGAAACGGCATGGTCGGGCGTGCCCACGCCGCCACAACCGTTGACAGAGCGCGCGGACGCTTCCGCGCAGGAGACCGCCCTGCCGCGCTTTGACGGAGCGGTGGGGGGCATGCCGGACGCCCCGGGAGAGGTCCCGGGAGAAGCCCCCGGAAAAATTCCGGGTGACATCCCGGGCGGGGCGGAGACAATCTTCCCGGACGGAGCATCGGGAGCGGTGCAAACCGGAACATCGGCGGAGATGCCGCCGGACAAGCCGCTCGCACCGTGGCGCATTGTGGGCGAGGTGTTCCATTCCTACGTCCTTGTGGAAACGGGGAACCGCATGCTGATTATCGACCAGCACGCGGCGCACGAGCGGGTGCTGTTTGAACAGCTCAAGGCACGCCTTCATTCGACCGCTCCGGCGGCACAGATGCTGATGATCCCGCTCGAGGTCATGCTGATGAGCGACGAGGTGGCGGCGCTCGGCGACTTTCGCGAGGAGCTGACGGCGATCGGCTTTGAGCTGGAGATGGCGCGCAACACCGTGACCATTCACGCCCTGCCCGTGGGCATTGAAACCGATATGGCGGGGGACATGCTGGCGGCGATTGCCGACCGCATCAAAAACAACACCGGTTCGGCGCGTCTGACGCGGGACATCCTGTTTGAAAAGGCGCTATATCAGGGCTCCTGCAAGGCGGCGATCAAGGCGGGTCGCGTGTATGCCGAGGGGCATCTGGAGTGGCTGGTGGGCAAGCTCATGGAGCTTCCGGACATCACGTTCTGCCCGCATGGTCGCCCGGTGGCGATGGAAGTCACCAAGCAGAATCTCGACCACCAGTTTGAACGTACATAACGGGTTGCCGCGTATAGGCGCACAGCCCGACAGTGATTGATATATCAGAGGAAGGACCCCTTTTGCGGGGAAAGTGAACCATGACAGAGAACGAGAACCGGATTCAAAACGAGGAGGCACAGTGCGCGGGAACGCTGCCCGCCCCCTTTGCGAACGGACGAAATGCGCACTTTGAAGTGCTTGGACGCGACGGACGCGCCCGACGCGGCGTGTTGCACACGGTGCACGGGGACATTCAGACGCCTGTTTTTATGAATGTCGGCACCTGTGCAGCGATCAAGGGCGGCGTCAACACCATGCTCCTGCGCGAGCTGGATTGCCAGGTGGAGCTGTCCAACACCTATCATTTGCACCTGCGCCCCGGCGACCGCCTAATCCACAACCTCGGCGGTATCCGCAAATTTATGAACTGGGACGGTCCCGTCCTCACCGACAGCGGCGGATTTCAGGTGTTTTCGCTGTCCTCGCTCCGCAAAATTACCGAGGAGGGCGTGCGCTTTGCCTCGCACATCGACGGCAGACGTATTTTTATGGGTCCCGAGGAGAGCATGCAGATTCAGTCCAACCTCGCCTCCACCATTGCCATGGCGTTTGACGAGTGCATGGAGAATCCCGCGGAATACAACTACGCCAAGGCTTCCTGCAACCGGACTGCCCGCTGGCTCGTGCGCTGCAAGGCGGAGATGGCGCGTCTCAACGCGCTTTCCGATACGATCAACCGCCACCAGCTTCTGTTCGGCATCAACCAAGGGTCAACCTACGAGGACCTGCGCATTGAGCACATGAAAAAGATTGCCGAGCTGGACCTGGACGGTTACGCCATCGGCGGACTTGCCGTGGGCGAGGCGACCGAGGATATGTACCGCATCATCGACGCGGTGGAGCCGTACATGCCCGCGGACAAGCCCCGCTACCTCATGGGCGTGGGAACGCCGTGCAACATTCTGGAGGCAGTGCATCTGGGGGTGGATTTCTTCGACTGCGTGATGCCCAGCCGCAACGCGAGACACGGAAATCTCTTTACGTGGCATGGGAAAATCAATCTGTGTAATGAGAAATACGCCGAGGATGCGCGCCCGTTTGACCCGGATTGCCGGTGTCCCGCCTGCCGACATTACAGCCGCGCCTACGTGCGCCATCTCATCAAGGCGAAGGAAGCGGTCGGCATGCAGCTCGCGGTGACGCACAACCTGTATTTTTACAACAATCTGACCAGAAAGATCCGCGAGGCGCTGGACGGCGGCTATTTCGAGTCCTTCTATCAGAAATATCGACAGATTCTCGGCGAGAGAGTGGAGGACTGATATGCTTCGCGCAATGGTTTTTGATATGGACGGCACGCTGTTTGACACCGAGCGCATTTACATTGCGGCGTGGCTGGCGGCGGGGAAAGAGATGAACGTTGACGGGGTGGAGAGCGCGATTCCCGCCTTTATGGGGCGGACCAATGCCGACACACGGCAGTACTTTGAAGAAAAATTCCCCGATGTGGATTACGATGCGTTTATCGCGGCGCGCGAGCGGAATTATCTTCGCGAAATCGCCGCGCACGGGATTCCCGTCAAGCCCGGCGTGCGGGAGCTTTTGGAGTATTTGCGGGAACGGGGCGTGAAGATCGCGCTGGCGACGGCGACCAAGAGGGTGCGCGCGGAGGAAAACCTGCGGACGACCGGACTTCTCCCTTACTTTGACGTTCTGGTGACGGGCGATATGGTTCAGCGCGGTAAGCCGGACCCCGAGACCTTCCTGCGCGCCGCCGAGCTGTTGGGGGTCACGCCCGCGGACTGCATCGGGGTGGAGGATTCGTTCAACGGCGTGCGTTCCATCGCGGCGGCGGGCATGACTACGGTCATGATTCCCGATATGGTACAGCCCACCGGGGAAATCCGCGCGCTTGCCGACTATGTCCTTCCCGACATGGCGGCGCTTCTTCACAAGCTGAAAGAAAATGACCACGGTCAATCAAATATTTGAGGCGACACCGCACAACCTGCCGGCGGCGCATTGCACCATCGGAGATGTGCGTGGCTGTCTTGAAAAACGAAAGGAGAAACTTATGATTCTGGAAAAGAAACTGCTCGAGGAGGCTCTCGGCGTCGCCATGCGCACGGGAGCGGATTTTGCGGAAATCTACGTGGAGCGTACCTGCAACGAAAACGTGCGTATGCTGGATCGCAAGGTAGATCAGATTACCAACAACGTCGTGTCCGGCGCAGGCATCCGCGCGTTTCTCGGAACGCGCACGGTGTATGGCTCGACCTCCGATCTGTCGCGCGAGGGACTTCTGCGCCTTGCCGCAGAAGTGGCGTCGGCGATGGGCGAGGGCAATGCCATGGTGTCCGTCCGCCTGACGGAACGTATCTTCCCGAACATTCACCCGGTGACGGTGGTCCCCTCGTCGGTGGAGAGCCGACGCAAGGCGGAGATCGTGCGCACGGCGTGCCTTGCCGCGTATGATACCGCCCCGACGATCTCCCAGGTGACGGGTATTCTCGTGGGCGTGGATCATACCATTCAGATCGCCAACAGCGAGGGATTGCTCACGGGCGACCGCCACATCCGCACGCGGCTTGCGGTGTCGGCAGTGGCGTCGGAAAACGGCGAGAATCAGCAGGGCTTCGCCGGTCCCGGACGCGGCATGGGACTGGAAATTTTTGACTTCATCGACCCTGCCGAGGTCGGCAAGCGGGCGGCGGAGCAGGCGGTGACAAACCTGCGGGCGGACTACTGCCCGGCGGGAAAAATGACGGTCGCTATTGAGAACGGATTCGGCGGCGTGATTTTCCACGAGGCGTGCGGACATTCGCTGGAGGCAACCTCGGTGGCGGTTGGCACCTCGCAGATGGCAGGCAAGCTGGGACAGAAGATCGCCAACGAAAAGGTCACGGCGATCGACGACGGCACCATTCCCGGCGCGTGGGGCTCGGTCAACATCGACGATGAGGGTCATCCGACCCGGCGTAATGTGCTGATCGAAAAGGGTGTGCTGAAAAATTATATGATCGACCGCCTCGGCTCCCGTCGGATGGGCATGCCCGTGACGGGCAACAGCCGCCGCCAGTCCTACGAATTTGAGCCGACCTCCCGCATGACCAACACGTTCATCGACAACGGCCCGGACAAGAATGAGGACATTATCGCCTCCATCGAGTACGGTCTGTACGCCAAGAGCATGGGCGGCGGTTCGGTCAACCCGTTGACCGGCGCGTTCAATTTCGCTGTCAGCGAAGGCTATATGATTCGCGGCGGCAAGATCTGCGAGCCTGTGCGCGGCGCGTCGCTGATCGGAACGGGATCGCAGATTCTCAAGGATATTGACATGGTGGGTCAGAATCTGGCGACGGGGCAGGGCATGTGCGGCTCGAGCAGCGGCAGTGTCCCGACCGATGTCGGTCAGCCGCTCATCCGTGTTTCCGAAATCACCGTCGGCGGACGCAGCTGAAATTGAAAGGAGGAGTGAATCATGAACTTTGACCGCATGAAAGACACCCTGGTCGGCGCGGCGAACCGTGCCGGGCTGAAGGAATACGAAATTTACGCAATGAGCGTCAAGAACACCTCGACTGAAACCCTCAAGCAGGAGATCAGCAGCTTTTCCTCCGGAACCGGCGGAGGTATCAGCTTCCGTTGCATTGTGAACGGAAAAATGGGTTATGCCTCGACGGAGCTTCTGACGGAGGCGGAGATGGAGGCACTGGTGGACCGCGCCATGGACAACGCCGCCAATATTGAAAATGAGGACGAGGTATTCATTTACTC
>CAKSNQ010000044.1 GCA_934476315.1 uncultured Eubacteriales bacterium | reverse complement strand
TCCCCAATGCGCCAAAGCGCCGCGTCGTTGCGGCGCGACGCGCATCCAGCCACGGAGTAGGGGGTGTGTGGGGGAGCAACCCCGACGTTTGAGGGGTTCTCCCCCCACATCCTGCACCGGAGATTTCAACTAAAAGTACATACCAACAGCGACCGAAACAAATCTAAATTTTCCACACAGCAAAACAACATTCTTTCAGCGGTTTTTGCGGGGAGAGGACCATCTCAAACGCCGAAGTTCCTCTCCCCGCCTCCCCACACTCCTTGGCTATGGCTGTGCGCCGAAAGCCCATGTCAAGCTGTCTCCGGCGGCGAGGGAAACTCGCCGGGAGTTTCCCCTCGCCCACCTTTCTATATTTCAGCGAATCCCGGGAGAGATGCGGGAGAACCGCCCCGCGCCCAACTTCCTGAACCGCGGCAACCCCGGGAGGGGTCTGGGGAGGGGTCAGCGGCGCGGGAGCGCCGCCCTCCCCAATGCGCAAAGCGCCGCGTCGTTGCGGCGCGACGCGCATCCAGCCGGGGAGTGGAGGGCGTGGGGGGAGCAACCGGCGGCGCTTGAGCCGGTTCTTCCCCCACATCCTGTACGAAAGCCTTTTAACCCAAAATACAAGCCAACAACGACCGAAAAGCACCTGCTATTCCCTGCAATTTCAGCATTTTCAGCCGCTTTTTCTTTGACACCACAGGCGCAAAGAAAACCGATTGCCGCGGCAGTACCCGCCGCGGACAATCCCAAAAAGAAACGCCGCAAGGTTTCGCCGCCTGCGGGCGGCGCCGCGGGGCTTTGCCCCCCGCCCCCACCGCCTTTTGAAAAAGGCGGGCGAAAACTTAAAAGAGGGACAGCGAAAACTTTGGCGAAAGCGATAAAACTAAAAAAGAGGGGATAGCTCTCCCCTTTAGAACCCTAAAGTCGAACAGCCATTCCCTCTATCAAAGTTTTTGAAGGGTGTGGGAAACTTTTTCCCAAAAAGTTTCCCACGTCGTACCCACGTCGCGCCCCACATTACTTCCGGTCGCGGAGCAAATCGCGGATCTCCGAAAGGAGCGCTTCCTGCTGAAGCGTGCTCGCCTCCAGGCGCGCCTGCTTCTCCTCCAGCGCACGATGCGCCTCGGCGTCCGCTTCCTCTTTCTGCTTCTTCTCCAGCTCGGCGGCTTCGGCGTCCGCCTTGGCTTTGGCAAGCGCTTCCTCGTTCAGCTTGTTTTCAATGGCTGCCTTGGTCTTGACAAAGACACGGAGAATGACGAACACGCACAGCGCGGTGATCAGAAAATCAAGAATGGTCTGAAGCCACGTGCCCCAGAGAATGGCAACCTCGGCGACGCCCGCCGCTTCATCCGCAGGGGTGATAACGGTTTTCAGCCCGTCCAGACTGCCCGATTTGATAAACAGCCCGATGACGGGGTTGAGAATGTAGTTGACCAGCCCCGACACAATCTTACCGAACGAGGCGCCGATGACAACACCGACCGCCATGTCCATGACGTTTCCGCGCGAAATGAACGCCTTGAAATCCTTGAAAAATGTACTTTTCTTTTTGCTTTTGCCCATTTTGAATATTCCTCCTTGGTCATATCGGTTTGTGACAAGAATATTATACACTCCCCGCCCACCCTTGGCAAGGGACTTTTTTGATTTTTTCGCGCAAACCGTCGGTAAAATGTGAAAAAGTCGTAAAAATTTGCTCGCGGCGTTGACAAGCGGGCACTTTTGTGTTAGAATACGGGCAGAGGCTGTGAAAAAGAAGCAGGACGTGCGAAAACGCACAGAGAGCGCGGGCAGGTGAGAGCCGCGCGGGGAGTAGGCGTCCGGGCATCCCTTTTGAGCCGGCGGCTGAGGCGCATGCGCGCGGGTAGGCTTGCCCGTGGCGTCGCGTTAAGGCGAAGGCGATACGCCCCCCGCGAGAGCGGCGGCGGTCGTCAGAGTGGCGATCCCCCGCCGACCGGCGCGGGCGCAAGGTGAGTGGTACCGCGGTTTTCCGTCTCACAGTCAGAGGACTGTGCGGCGGTTTTTTTATGGAAATATTTATCGGAAATAAAGGAGAAACATGTATGGCAAAGGACTATACAAACACGCTGAACCTGCCCTCAACTCCCTTTGAGATGCGGGCGAACCTCCCGCAAAGGGAGCCGAAAATGCTGGAATACTGGCAGTCGATTGATCTGTACGCGCGCATGCTGGACAACAACCGCGACAAGCCGCTGTACGTTCTGCACGACGGTCCCCCCTTTTCCAACGGAAAGATCCACATGGGCACGGCGATGAACAAAATTCTCAAGGATTTCATCAACAAATCCAAGAGCATGAGCGGTTACCGCGTCCCCTACACGCCCGGCTGGGACAACCACGGCATGCCCATCGAGTCGGCGATCATCAAGCAAAACAAGCTCAACCGCAAGGCAATGAGCATTCCCGAGTTCCGCTCCGCCTGCCATGAGTTCGCGCAGAATTTCATCAATGTGCAAAGAGAGCAGTTCATCCGGCTGGGCGTGACGGGCGACTGGGCGCACCCGTACCGGACGATGGATCCGAAATTCGAGGCGCGCGAGGTCCGCGTGTTCGGCGATATGTTCCGCAAGGGCTATATCTATAAGGGACTGAAGCCGGTCTACTGGTGCCCCAAGGACGAGACGGCGCTCGCCGAGGCGGAGATTGAATATCAGACCGATACCTGTACCTCCATCTACGTCAAGTTCCGCGTCAAGGACGACCGCGGCAAGCTGGCGGGCGTGTGCGACCCCGCCAACACCTACTTTATCATCTGGACGACCACGACGTGGACGCTCCCCGGCAACCAGCTCATCGCGCTCAACCCCGATGAGCAATACGTCGTCGTCCGCGCGGAGAACGGGGAAAACTATATCGTCGCCCGCGCCCTGTGCGAGAACACCATGCACGAGGGCGGCGTGGAGAATTATGAGGTGCTGGCGACCTTTGCCGGCAAGGAGCTGGAATTCATGACGGCACAGCATCCGTTCCTCGATCGGGAATCCCTCATTGCCGTCGCCGATTACGTCACCATGGACACGGGTACCGGATGCGTCCATACCGCCGGCGGCTTTGGCGCGGACGACTACCTCACCACCTGCCGCTACGGAATCAAGATCGTGGTTCCCGTCGATGACCGCGGCTACCAGACCGAGGAGGCGGGCAAGTTCGCGGGGCAGTACTACGCGGATTCCAACGCTACCATCCTCGCCGACCTGAAGGATTCCGGGGCGCTGTTCGCCTCCCGCGAGTTTGAACACGAATACCCGCACTGCTGGCGGTGCAAGTCGCCGATCATCTTCCGCGCAACCCCTCAGTGGTTCTGCTCGGTTGATGCTTTCAAGGACGAGGCGGTCCGCGCGTGTGACAACGTGCAGTGGATGCCCGAGTGGGGCGGCGAGCGCATGAAACAGATGATCTGCGAGCGTGCCGACTGGTGCATTTCGCGTCAGAGACACTGGGGTCTGCCGATTCCCGTGTTCTATTGCGCCGATTGCAAGGAGACCATTTGCACCGATGAGACCATCGACCGCGTGTCGGCGCTCTTCGGCGAGCACGGCTCCAACTGCTGGTTTGAGAAGGACGCCGCGGAGCTGCTCCCCGAGGGCTTTACCTGCCCCAAGTGCGGCGGCAAGCATTTTATCAAGGAACAGAATACGCTGGACGGCTGGTTTGACTCCGGCTCGTCGCATTTCGCCGTGCTGGAACAGGACCCCGGGCTGCCCGATGTGGCGGATCTGTACCTGGAGGGCGCGGACCAGTACCGCGGATGGTTCCAGTCCTCGCTTCTGACGGCGGTTGGCGCGCGCGGTGAGGGCGCACCGTACAAGGCAGTCCTCACGCACGGCTGGGTCGTGGACGGGCAGGGCAGAGCCATGCACAAGTCGCTGGGCAACAGCGTGACGCCGGATGAGATTATCCCCAAGTTCGGCGCGGAGATCATCCGCCTGTGGGTGGCTTCGGCGGACTATCAGGTGGATGTCCGCGTGTCGGACGCCATCCTCAAGCAACTCTCCGAGGCGTACCGTAAAATCCGCAATACCGCGCGAATCCTCTTGGCAAATCTGAACGATTTCGACCCGGATCGCGACTGCGTTCCCACAGACGCGCTCCATGAGATCGACAAGTGGGCGCTCGCGCGGGTCAATGAGCTGACGGCAAGCTGCCGCGAGGCGTATGACCGCTTCAACTTCCATGTCATCTATCACGATCTGACCAACTTCTGCACGACCGATATGTCCAAGCTGTATGTGGACATCACCAAGGATCGTGTGTATACCGAGCGCCCCGACTCGCCCGCCCGCCGCGCCGCACAGACGACCATGTACCGGGTGCTTTCCGCCATGGTGCGCCTGATGGCGCCGCTCCTCGCGTTCACCGCCGAGGAGATCTGGCAGGTCATGCCGCACGCCGCCGGCGATAAGCGCGAGAGCGTGTTCCTCAACGATATGCCCGCGTTTGACAGCGCGCTGACCTTCTCGGGCATCGAGGAGCACTGGAACCATCTGTTCGACCTGCGCGACGACGTGATGAAGGCACTGGAGCTGGCGCGCGCCGACAAGAAGATCGGCAAGTCGCTGGACGCCAAAGTCGAGATCTTTACCGAGGACGAGGGACAGTACGATTTGCTCTGCTCGTTCGGCGAGACGCTCAAGACCGTGTTCATCGTCTCCGGTGTCACTGTGACGCGCGGCAAGGCGCCTGCGGACGCCTTTAACGAGACCACGTCGGGCATCGGCGTGCTGGTCAGCGGCGCGGACGGATGCAAGTGCGACCGTTGCTGGATGTACACGACGGACGGCAAGATGACCACCGACGACAACGGAGAGGCAGGCTTCCTCTGCGCCCGTTGCCTGCATATTCTGGAAAACTGAACCCGGGAGGCGCGTGATGGAACAACCGAAAACGGACAAAAAAACAGGGGGGACGGCAGGTCGTCCGTCCCCGGTCATGCTGAAAAAGCCCACCGTCCTTTTGTGGCTGTTGCTTGCCGCCGCGGTGGTGATTGCCGACCAGTGGAGCAAGGCGTGGATTGCCGAACGCGCGGCGACGCTCGCTCACAACCCGATCATCCTCATCCCCGGCGTGCTGCGCTTTTCCTACGTGGAGAATGACGGCATGGCGTTCGGCATGCTGGGAGATCACCCGTGGGTGTTCATGATCGCGTCGGTCGTGGCAATCCTTGGCGTGACCGTGTACCTGGTCTGCTATTCGCCCGACAGCGTGCTGTGCCGCGCGGCGCTCATGCTGATTGTCGGCGGGGGAATCGGAAACATGATCGACCGGGTGAAGCTGCACTACGTCATTGATTTTATTGATTTTTACCCGTTCCCGAAGCTCTGGACATGGGTGTTCAACGTGGCGGATGTCGCCGTCTGCGTCGGGGTCGGGCTGATGATTCTGTGGCTGATTCTGATGACCGTGCGCGAGCTTCGCGCCGATCGCGCGGCAAAGGCGAACGCCTCGGATACGGCGGACGGACCGGAAAATTAAGGCGTCGGTTCGCGCGTCGCACGCCCACACAGCGCGTACATGGCACACAGAATGGCGGGGCGGCGGGCGCTTTCAATCCAAAAATCACAGTGGGGAGGTGTCACGGTGGAACGCTATACGGTGGACGCAACGCGGGCGGGAGTGCGTGCCGATGTCTTTGCGGCAGAGGTCACGGAGCTGACCCGCTCCGCCGTGGCGCGCCTGATGGAGCAGGGGCAGATTTTGCTCAACGGCGCGGAATGTCGGAAAAACCGCGTCCTCGCGGTGGGCGACGAGCTTTCGGTTACGCGACCGGAGCCGGAGCCGACGCAGACACAGGCGCAGGAAATTCCGCTGGACGTCGTTTATGAGGATGAGGACATTGTCGTCATCAATAAGCCTGTGGGCATGGTCGTCCACCCCGCCGCGGGGAATCCCGACGGCACGCTGGTCAACGCGCTTCTGCACCATTGCGGCGCGTCGCTCTCCGGCATCGGCGGCGTGATTCGCCCCGGTATCGTCCACCGCATCGACAAGGACACGAGCGGACTGCTGGTCGTCGCGAAAAACGACGCGGCGCACCTGTCGCTCTCCGAACAGCTCAAGACGCATGCGGTCAGCCGCGTGTATTTTGCCATCGTTCTGGGAAACCTGAAACAGGACGCGGGCACGGTGGATGCTCCCATCGGGCGGCATCCGACCGACCGAAAGAAAATGGCAGTCCTGCGCGGCGAGGGGGTGCACGCACGCGACGCGGTGACGCATTATACCGTGCTGGAGCGCTACGGGCAGTTCACGCTGGTGCAGTGCGAGCTGGAGACGGGGCGGACACATCAGATTCGCGTGCACATGGCGAGCATCGGACACCCGCTCCTCGGGGACGCGGTGTACGGGGGCGGCGGAACCCGCTTTGAGGCAACGCACCGGGCACTTTTTCACGGTCAGTGCCTGCACGCGGGACGATTGCGCCTGACTCACCCGCGCACGGGCGAGCAGATGACGTTCAGCGCGCCGATGCCGGAGAAAATGGAGCAGATTCTGGAGATTCTGCGTCGGCAGGAGGGACTGTCGCGCTAAGCGCGCCCGCCACATGAGCCCGCTTCCCAAAGAAAACCGACCCGGCGATACCGCCCCGCCCTATGGCTCCCGCCGCATCTTTCACTGCCCGGGTTCCCGGGGCACCTCAAAGAAAAATTTTTCAAAAAGGAGAAACAGCATGGCAGATTACAGGGGAAAACTGATCATCAGCGACCTGGACGGCACCTTTCTCGGCGACCACGGGCGCGTTGTGCCGCGGAATGTGGAGGCGGTGCGCGCCTTTTGCCGGGGCGGTGGGCGGTTCACCTTTGCCACGGGGCGGCATCACGACCACCTCCTGGAGGCGATCCCCGAGCTGCTCTCGCTGGTCAACGCCCCCGCGATCGTCGCCAACGGCGCGTATATGTACGACTATCCGCGCCGCCTCGTCCTGCACGAGACGTTCATGGATACAGATGTGACGCGGCAGGCTCTGCTCTTCGCCCGCCACAGCTTCCCGCAGGTGGGCTTCCGGGTCTCGACGCCGCAGGGCTTTCTGACCGATGGCAGAACGGATTATATGGAGCGCTTCATCGCCTATTGCGCCGAGCACCGCGCCGATTACACCGTCGAGGTCGCCCCGGTGGAGCGGTGGATGCAGCGACTGTGGTACAAGGTCGTATTTCGCGGCGCGTGCGAGGGTCTGGACGCGCTGGCGGGTGAGCTGCGGGAGAAATTCGGCGACGCCTTTGAGTATAACAAGTCCTCGGAGACCTTCCTCGAACTGCAAAGGGCGGGGTGCTCCAAGGGCACGATGCTTCGCGTCCTGCGCGGCGTGTGCGCGGGGCTGGACGGCGTTCCCGTGACCGCCTACGCCGTCGGAGACTATGAAAACGACCTGACCATGCTCGCGGCGGCAGACGTTGCGGTCTGCCCCGCCAATGCGCAACCGCGCGTCAGGGAGCTTTGCAAAATGGTCCTGTGCGATCACGACGAGGGTGCGATCGCCGACCTGATCGAACGCATCTGACGCCGCATGCGCCCGAAAATCGGGGGGTAAAAATTCGAAAAGAATTTTTACCCCCCGACGACGTTGACCCCGGCACAGCGCCGCCGTTTTGCCGCGAAAAGTCGAGACTGTGAGGCATAAACGACCGGGATCGCGCAAAACAAAAGACCGGAACCCCGACTGATATTTTTGAGAGGCGGCTAAAAACGTCAAGTTTTTTAGCCGCCCCGATTTAATACGGAAATTATTTTCCGGTCTGACTGTCGTCCGGAATCCGCCTCATGACGATGGTTGCGCCGTTATCGGGCGAGACGATGGTCAGTGTCAGACCGTCGGCGCTGATGGTGTAGGTGTCGGTCGAGGTCTGCGTCTCGTCGTGGTTGAACGTCCGGGTCAGCTTGCCGCCGCGGGCAACATAGTCGAACATCTGATTGGTCTCCCCATCGATCTTCATGACGCCCACGCCCGTGGAGTAAAAGACCGTGTCCAGCTCGTGATCCCCGATGTCCGCCTGCGTACCCTTGTCGGTCGTGTAGGACGTCATGCGCCAGATGCCGACGATGGCGGCGTCATCCTTGTCCGTCCGGAAGGCGGCGCATCCGGAAAGGAGCACCGGGAGCAAAAGCAGGCAAAGCGCCAGTAGGCATGCAAAGAGGCGTGAGACGCGGGCTTTGTGGGAAGCGTGGGGAGCGCGGAGAATCGGTTTTTTCATCATGGTAGACCCTTTCCTGCGGCGGCGGAACCGCGACCGCAAATCATCTTTTCAAATTCAGACATCCGCCCGCCGGACATTTTGCTTCTTTGTTTTTCGGAACAGCCAAAGAAACAGCACGATCGCCGTGACAGGGAAGACGAGCGAAAACAGGAACGCGGCGCGGAGGTTATCCCCGCACCGGGCGGCGACCTGTCCTGCGGCAGACGGCCCGATCAGACAACCGATGTCCCCGCCGAGCGCCAGAAGTGCGAACAAAGACATCCCGCCGCCCCGCAGATCGACCGCCGCACGGCTGTACGTGCCGGGCCAAAGGATCCCGACAGACAGTCCGCACAGTCCGCATCCCAAAAGGGAAAACGCGGGGGAGGGGGAGAGCGCGGCGAGGAGGTAGGCGACAACGCACAGCACGCAGGAGGCGAGCATGAAGCGCTCCAGCCGCCATTTTTTCTGAAGCACGGTGTAGAGCACACGCGAGGTGCCCATCAGCGTGGCGAACAGGCAGGGACCGAGCAGGTCGCCGACGGTCTTTTTCATGCCGAGCGCCCGTTCCACAAACGTGGAAGCCCATTGGCTCATGGCTTGCTCCGCCGCGCCCGCGCAGATCATCAGGGCGAAGAACAGCAAAAACAGGACGCGCCGGTCGCGCCGCGCGGCGGCGGTGCCGACGCCCTTTTCGACTTGCTCCGGGGCGTCGTCCAGCCGATACAGCGGCACGACGGCAAAGACCAGCGCGCCGACGGCGGGCAGAATTGCCCACAGGCAGGCGAGCAGACGCCAGTGCTCGATGCCGACGGTGGCGAAGAAC
Organism: uncultured Eubacteriales bacterium; assembly: GCA_934476315.1. GTDB lineage: Bacteria > Bacillota > Clostridia > Oscillospirales > CAG-272 > SIG644. The sequence goes on along the minus strand of CAKSNQ010000044.1, from coordinate 2,299 downwards.
AGCGTGGAAAGCGCGACGGTCGCGACCTGTCCCCAGCAGTAAAAGGAATGTAGCAGGCTCATCGCACCGCTCTTGCCGTCGGTCGGGCAGGCTTCCAGCAGGGGAGAAATCATGACCTCGGTCAAGCCGCCGCCGATGCTCCCGAGTACGGTAGCGATGATAAGACCGGGCATCGGAGTGAGCAACTCGGGCAGGAGGGCAAGACCAACCATGCCGCACAGGGCGAACAGATGTGCGCCGACCACGGAGATCCGATAACTGATCTTATCGACGAAGCGGGACGCCAGCCCATCCACGATGAGCTGTGTGGTAAAGCTGATGGCGATGAGAGTGCTGACCTGCGTGAGCGACAAGCCGTAGATATCCTGGAAGGTCACAAAAAGCAGGGGAGAAAAATTGATGACAAGCGCCTGCGTGAGGTAGCCGATGTAGCAGGCAGCGATGGTGTGCTTGTAATTCAGACGCGCGGTGAGGCGGGACATAAAAAAAGAAGCTCCTTATCCACAGATTTCACTGATGACATTATAGCATAAAGAAATCAAATTGTCCATAGCGCGACGAAAAAAAGGCAGGACGTGCGTTGCGCCCTGCCTGACCGGCAGCTTCCAACCCTGCTCCGGCGTCGTGTTTCAAAATCTTTTTGACCATTCGCCCGCGGAGGGGGATAGCCCACCTTTCGCCGATAAACCGTGTCTTTTAACGTGGCATGGCGAGGGGAATCCTCCCGTGAGGGGCGGGACGGAGGCTCCCCGACAGACTACCCGCCCTCGCCCGACAGATTATTTGCCCGCAACCGTCAGAAATGTGTTGAATCTCGCTGCGCCCGCGCTGTAATACGTGTCCGGCTCGTACGCCATGATCTTCAGTGAAACGGCGACGGACTTTTCCGGAACCGTGTCGAGGCTGACCGCGCGCACGTACTCGCCGGGGCGAATCAAGCCGCTTTCTCCAAGCATGTTGCCTTTTTCGTCCAGGATCCGCACCTTCAGCCAGACCGTGTTTTCCTCCGGGTTGGTGAGCCATATATCAACATTTCCGCCCCTCACCGTCAGCTCTCCCGCGGCGGAAAAGCGAAACGCCCTGGCGTCTATCTCCTCGTACCCGGTATCGGCGGGAGCCTCCGGCACGCCCGCCTGCGCCGCGGCGTCAAAGGGGGGCGGGACAAAATCTCCCGCTCTGCCGCCGAAGATCAGCGCGGCGACCATAACGACGGCGGCGACGATACAAACCACGACCAAAGCGGAAAGCGCTTTTCTCATCATATCCGGTATCCTTTCGTGTCTTTGCCATTTGTCATATCTGTTCCACCACCCGGAAGCGGGGAGAGCGGAATGCTGAGCGTGAGCTCTCATGAGCGAATGAATCCCATACACCATTATATCATATTTTAGCCATATGAGGTAAAAATGGCAAGATACTTGACACAAACGGTCGAAAAACGGCATAAGCGGTTGCGGCGCGGCGGGCTTGGGGCTTTGCATTTGGAACGGCAATCATAATCGGGGAAACCTTTTCCCGTTTTTCAAAACGGGGCGCGTCCGCCGACGAAAAAAGAGGCTGTTAAAAAACCGGATGTTTTTAACAGCCACTCAAAAATGCCGGTTGGGGGCCGGGCTTTTTGATGCGATCTTGGTCGTTTTTGTTTCCTGTGCCTTGGCTTTTTTGCAATAAAAAGGCGGCTTTCTGCCGCCGAGAGCACTGCCGATGGGGATGTAAAAAACTTATTTTGAGCTTTTTACATCCCCGATCCCGGTGAGCACTGCGGGGCGGTTCAGCTCTCGAGCTGACGACCGAGAAATCCCGCAGCGGTCTGAATGAGCTTGATCTCCACATCGGCGTTGAGATGCGCGGCGTGTGCGTCGTCGGTCGCTTCCACCGATGCGACACAGCCGATGATGTCCCCCTCGCTGATGATGGGCATAGCACAGCGGATAAAATGCGCGGTGTTGCCGTCGGACAGCACAGGGAGCTTTTCCTCGTCCTCGTGGCGGACGTACAGCGCACGGCTGTTGATGATGCCCTCCAGTTCATCGGAGAGCGCCTTGTCGGCATATTCCTTTTTGGGAACGCCCGAGCAGGCGATCACGGCGTCACGGTCGCAGATCACGACGGACAGCGAGCAGGTTTTGTGAAGCGTCTCGGCGTACTGCGCGGCGAACCCCGCCAACTCGCCGATGGGAGAATATTTCTTGAAGATGACCTCGCCCTCACGGTCGGTGTAGATTTCCAGCGGGTCGCCGCCACTGATAACATTGACACGAAAAACCTTATCAGCTTGGTTTTTTGCTGATTGAACCAC
>CAKSNQ010000043.1 GCA_934476315.1 uncultured Eubacteriales bacterium | reverse complement strand
CATTTGAGTGCCATAACGCGGCGTTATCGGTGACACCGGCGGTGAAAACACCTGTTGATTACCTGGAGCTTGCCAAAAATAATTTCAGATCATTTTTAGAGACAACCGAATCCTCCGACAATTCCATTTTTTACGAAACATTTTACTACGCTCTTTGCCTGAAGGCTTTTGGTAGCGCAGAGCGTGACGTATTTGACCTCGGTATGCGATTGCTTCCTTGGTTGAAGTCAGAAAAGTCGCAAAATGATTTTTTAGTCGGCGAGTGGAAAATGCTCAATAGACAACGGTCGAAATACGACCTGGCAAGGGTGGCTGTCAACAGAGCGATCAACGCTCTGATTGATACCGGCAGGGAAGAGCCAGCAAGGGAGCTGTATGGTGAGGCGGTAGCCTGCGGTTTGTCTAAAAACGCATATATTGAGAAAAGGATATTGAGTTAAGGTTACAAATACTTTGAATTATATGGCAAAAGGAATTCGCAATCGTTGAACTCGGCAGCAGATTGCTTGTATGCTACTATGCAAACTTTGCAGATGCAGGGATTCGAAATTGGATGGAGACCGAGGACTTCCTTTGTGATGCGGGCGAACAGTTGACGGAAAGCGCTGAAAAGTCCGGCAGATGGCTGACGACTATTTGGCGCTTGCACCGGAACGGTACGAGCTTATCGAAAATCACGAAAAGCTTTCGGAGGACGTGGTTCGAACCACCTGTACAAACGGAACAACGGTTACAGTGGATTACAAAAAATCTGACGATGGGATTGACCGAAGCAAAATCAACTGATTTTCCGTCCGTGATCTGCATACGGCGGTTGCACCGCCGCATAGCGTCCGTAATGTCCTGCGAAATGCCGAAAGATCTGTCTTTTGGTTGCCGTTTCGCAGAGAGATGCCTTAATATTTTTTACTCTGCAACGCCGCTTCGGTATTATAGATTGCCTGCTTTGCAGCTTTATCGGCGTTGAGGACGATGTAGGTATAGATGCAGTCGATGATGGCGAGCTGTGCCAAGCGGGAGTTCATGGCAAGGATGGAATGCTCGGTTTCGCGGGAGCGGGTGAACAGGGCATAGTCCACGGAATCCGCAAGCGGGCTTTTTCCGTAGTTGGTGATACAGGCGGTGGTTGCACCGTAGAGCTTGCACAGCCGCATGGCGTCCACAATATCGCGTGATGCGCCGGAGTGCGAAATGCCGATGGCAATTCCTCCGCGCCGCAGATGGGAGGCGATGATGGCTTGCAGATGGTTGTCACAGCAGGCCTGCGCGTCCAGTCCCAAACGCAGGAATTTGTGCGCCGCGTCCTGCGCAATGGAGGCGGAATTTCCAAGCCCGAAAACAACGATCCGGTTGGCGTGAAGCACCGCCTGCGCCACTGCCTCCAGCGTTTTCTCGTCCAGAACCGATTCGGTTTCCCTGAGAGATTCCGAAATGGACGCGATCCGCTTCTGATAGATGCGATAGCAGTTGTCGCTTTTCCGGATCTCCTCGTCGATTTCCGATGCCGAGCCGATCTCTGCGGCAAGACGTACCTTCAGCTCCTGATAGCCGTTCAGCCCGAGCCGCCTTGCAAACCGTACCACGGTTGCGTTCCCGCAGGAGCAACGCCCGGCAAGCTCAGAGATCGAAATGCCGAGGATCTCCCCGGTGTGTGTCAGAAGGTAGTCCGCGAGCTTTTGCTCCGCGCACCCCATACGGTCGTAATTTTGCCGGATGATGTGCAGAACCGATTCCATCGTGCCTCCGAAAACGGAAATTATTTTCATTCATTCTACCATATTCGAAAGAAAAAGTCAAGCATTCAGAAATTATTTTCTCGTCCGTCTTGCAAACACTGCCGTGGTATGCTAAAATGAGGACAATACGGCAAAGGAGAAAAAATGATGCAATATCCAATGAACGACTTTTTGTTTTCTATGATCCTGACCGAGTTGGAGGACGCGGTGGGAAAGGAAAACTGCTCCACGCGTCCGATTGACAAGGTGACGCACAGCGTGGACTACTACTGGCTCTCGCGGATGTGGGCGGACAGGGGACAGCGGATGCCGGAGGCGGATTTTGTGGTCTGCCCGCTGGATGCGACCGAGGTCTCCAAGGTTGTGAAGATTGCAAACTATTATAAAATTCCCGTTACGGTTTGGGGCGCGGGCGGCGGAACGCAGGGCGGCGCGATTCCGGTCTGCGGCGGCATTCTGCTGGATACCAAGCGGATGAACCGGATTTATCAGGTCAATACCGAGGGAATGTACATCGAATGCGGCACGGGCGCCATTTATAAGCACATTGAGTATGCCGCAAATGAGGTGGGCAAGGCAACCATGCACTACCCGTCCTCGCTGACCTGCTCCACGGTTGGCGGATTTCTTGCACACCGCGGCATCGGCGTGGTGTCCACGAAATACGGCAAGATCGACGATATGGTCCTGCAAATGGAGGTCGTGCTTCCGAACGGGGACATTATTCTGACTTCACCCGCGCCCAAGCACGCGGCAGGACCCGACCTCAATCAGATTTTCATCGGCTCGGAGGGAACGCTCGGTATCATCACAAAGGCTCAGATCCGCATTTTCGACCAGCCGGAGGAACGGCGTTTCCGTGCGTTCCTGTTTGAGGATATGCACGGCGCGTTTGTCGCATCGCGGGAGCTGCTTCAGAAGTTCAAACCCTCGGTCATGCGGCTGTATGACGAGGCGGAGACTGCATCTCTGATTAAAAAGGTGGTTGGTGTGGAGCGCAAGGGCGCGTTCATGAACATTGCTTATGAGGGGTGCCGCGAGATGGTGGAGGTGGAGGAGAAAATCCTTTTGGATACCTTCAAAAAGTACGGCGCGGAGGATCTCGGAAGCGAATACGGTGAGAAGTGGTGGAAGGAGAAGATTACCTTCTTCTATCCCGGCTATATGATGGACCTGCCGCAGATGTTCGGCACGATGGATACCATTGCCCCGTATGACAAGATTGAGGAAATCTACTGGGCGATGAAGAAGGCGATTGAGACCAACTTCCCGCAGGCGAAGTTCATAGCGCATTTCTCGCACTGGTACGAGTGGGGCGCGATGGTTTACGATCGTTTTATTGTGGACGGCAAGGACGTTCCGCGGGACCCTGTCGAGGCGCTCCGCCTGCATCAGGCAATCTGGACCTGCGGTGTGCGGACGGCTTTGGCGCACGGCGGCGTGGTCAACGATCACCACGGCGTGGGCATCAAACTCGGCAGACTGATGAAGGAGCAGTACGGTCCTGCCATGCAGGTGTTCGAGGGACTGAAAAAACAGCTTGACCCGAACGGGATTATGAATCCGTTCAAGCTGGGACTCTGAGGAGGTGGATGAGATGAAGCTGTCGGAAAAGGTCAATCAGCACGTGGATTCCTGCCGGTTCTGTTGGATGTGCCATCACATCTGCCCGATCGGAAACGCAACAGGACATGAAAGAAGCACGCCCCGCGCAAGAGCCTTGGGAATCTCCCTTGTCACGCGCGGCGCACTGTTGCCGGAAGATATCATGGACAACATTTACGAATGCGCCGGATGCGGCGCCTGCGTGCAGGTCTGCGTCACCGGGTGGGATCCCGTGATGTTCACAAAAGCTGTCCGCGAGCAGGCGGCACTGGAGGGGAAACTGCCGGATTACATTCAGAAATTGGTGGAAAACTGCCTTTCAAGCGGAAACGCGTATGGAATGACGGACCTGGCAGAGGAATTGCGGACGGCAATCGAAAAGCATTCCGCCAAGACCGATACGCTCCTGCTCCTCGGCGCGGACGCAAGATATAAAATGCCGGAGCAGGCGGTGAAAACGGTTGCGGTTCTGGAGCGCGCAGGGGTGGACTTTACTGTGCTTGAGGCGGAACCCGCATCGGGCGCACAGCTGGATTATCTGATCGGCGCACTTAAGGAAACGAAAGAGCAGATGCAGGCGTGCGCGGCGGTGATGAACACCTACAAGACGGTCATCGCGGCTGACCCGACCGATGCAAAGGTTTTGCGCAGAACCTATGCGGAATACGGTGTGGAGCTTTCCTGCCGCGTGGTGACCTTCCCCGCATATGCGCTGGAACTGTTGCGGTCCGGAAGGCTGACCGTCCGGAAGCGGGGGATACCTGTCGTTTATCAGGACCCGTTCCAGCTCTCGCGCGACCTCGGAGAAATTGAAGAACCCCGTGCGCTTATCTCCGCCTGTGCAAATCTCTCCGAAATGCTTCTGCACGGTGAGGAAACGGTTTGGGCAGGGAACCTGCTGATGGCGGAATGGATGCCGGACGTGATGCGGGCGGTCGCGGCAAGAAGAATCTTCAACGCAGAGAGCGTTGGCGCAAAAACGATTGTCACAGCGTGCGTTGGCGAATATGCCGCACTGAAGGCGGCGGAAACGGACGGGGTGAACATCCTGTCTCTGGAAGACCTGATTCTCGGAGGAAACTGAAATGCTTGTCAATCTGCAAACGATCATCGGTAGAGCGGAGGTGGGCGGCTTCTGCGTTCCGGCATTCAATGTGTACAACACCGAGACCCTGATGGGGGTGATTGCGGCGGCAGAGGAAGCGCACGCACCTGTGATTGTGCAGGTCTACCCGCGCCTGATCAAGGAGGAGGTCGGATTTTACATCTGTCCCGCGGCGGTGGCGGCGGCAGGACGGGCAAGCGTGCCGGTCTGCCTGCACCTTGACCACGGACCCGATTTGTTCTCGGTACAGCGTTCCCTGCGCTGGGGCATGACGGGCATCATGCTGGATGGCTCCACGCACCCGCTGGAGGAAAACATTGCACTGACGAAGCAGGTGGTAGACCTTTGCGCGGCGGTTGGTATCGGTGTAGAGGGGGAGATCGGTCATGTCGGAAGCGTCAATGATGCCGTGATGGATGAATTTACGTCTCCCGATGAAGCGGCGGAGTTCGTCAAACAGACCGGTGTGACCTGTCTGGCAGTTCTCATTGGCAACGCGCACGGGCATTACAGGAAGCCGCCGAAGCTGGATATCGAGCGGGTCAAAGCCATCCGTAAAGCCACGGGGGGGATTCCGCTTGTCCTGCACGGCGGAAGCGGCATTCCGGACGATCAGGTTCGTGCGGCAATCGCGGCGGGCGTGCGCAAGATGAACGTCGGCACCGATGTCTGCTGTGCCTTTGCGGACGGAACGCAGGAAACGTTGAACGATCCCGCGCGCAGTCTGGCAGTCGATCTCTTTATGAAGAAGCCGATTGAGGCGGTCAAACGGTTGGCACTCTCCAAAATTGCCTTGACGGGTGCCGAGGGAAAAGCATGAGGGCGCAGATTGTCGGTATCGGCGCGTGTGTTGCCGATACGCTGTGGTGTCTGCCGACCTACCCGACCGAGGACACCAAAATGAAGGCGGATGCATCGCGGCAGGCGGGCGGCGGGCCCGTTGCAACGGGTCTGGTCGCCGCCGCAAAGCTGGGTGCCGATACTGCGTTCATCGGAACGCTTGCCGATGATGCAAGCGGGCAATTCCTGCGGGCGGATTTTGAGAAATACGGCGTAAAGACCGACCTGATTGCAACGCTGTCCGGTTACCGTTCCTTTTCGTCCACGCTTCTGCTTGCCGCCGATCGCGGAACACGCACCTGCGTGTTCGACCGCGGCAATTTGCCACCGACCGTACTGAATGCGGCGCAAAGGACCGCCATTGCGGAAGCGACAATTTTGATGGTGGACGGCAACGATTTGGAAGCGGCGGTGGAGGGCGCAACCGTTGCCCGTGCCGCAGGGAAACGGGTGCTGTACGATTGCGGCGGGAATTACCCGGAGGTTGCGCGCCTGTTGGCGGTCTCGGACATTCTGATTCCGAGCGAGGAATTCGCACTTGCCGAAACGGGATGCAAAACCGCCACCGACGCGGCGAAAGCGTTGTTTGACACCTATCATCCTGCCGTGGTGGTCATCACGCAGGGCAAGCGGGGCGGCATCCTGTTTGACGGGACGCACACAATTGCCTATCCGATTTATCCCGCACAGGTGGTGGATTCCAACGGGGCGGGAGACGTGTTCCACGGTGCGTTTGCGGCGGCGCTTTTGCGCGGGTATGATTATCTGACCTGCTGCCATTTTGCGTCCGCAACCTCGGCACTCAAATGCACGGGCATCGGTGCGCGGGAGAGCGTGCCGGATTTTGAAACGGTCAGAACCTATCTGAAGGAGAACGGTTATGAACTTTAAGAAAACTTACCACCCCGCAAAGGGGTATACCGAGATTTGCAAAATCGGGGAATGCAGTCTGCACCGCCTGTCGTTCGGGATTATCGAGCTGGACGCGGGAGACAAATTGCCGTTCGAAACGGGGGACAGGGAGACGGCATTCATCCTGCTGTCGGGACATTGTAATGTCCGCTCCGACGAGGTGGAATGGCGAAACATCGGCAATCGCAGAACGGTATTCGAGAACCGCCGCGCCGAGTGCGTCTATCTGCCGCGCGACTACCGCTGTGAGATTGAAGCCATTGACCGTGTTAAAATCGCAGTCTGCGCAACGCCGGTTGACCGCAAGACCGAGCCGCAGGTCCTGCGCGAGGATCATGCGGTTCTGAAACGGTTGGGGCGCGTCCCGTTTGAGCGGGAGACGAGCTTTCTGGTGGACGGCAACAGCAACGCGCTGAAGCTGACAATCGGGGAGGCGTACTGCACCGAGGGCAACTGGGCGGGCTTCCCGCCGCACAAGCACGACACCGATGATATGCCGCGCGAGTGCATTGCCGAGGAGATCTACTATTTCCTGTTCCAGCCGGAGCAAGGCTTTGCGGTGCAGTGCGTCTACACAGCGGACGGAAAGGTGGACGAAGCCTATCGCGTGAAGAATGACGAACTGGTGGAGTTCCCCTACGGCTACCACACCACCGTCACGACACCCGGGTACCAATCCTACTTCCTGTGGCTTATGTCCGGCGACCACCAAGGTTTCAATCGTTCAAACGATCCTGCGCACGATTGGGTGAAGTGAGGGTGGGAAGACCTTGGGACGCTGTCCCAAACCCTGCTTCAGGAACTTTTTTGAAAAAGTTTCTGAAGAATCCTCAAAAACTTTTCGTCAGGAGAAAACCTATGCGTTATACATTGGGCATCGACTTCGGCGGTGGTGCTGCGAAAGCGACCCTGCTTTGCGCGGACGGGCAAATCGCCGCCACTCATACCGTGGAGTATCCGACCGCACATCCGACCGCCCGCGCGTGCGAGCAGAATCCCACCGACTGGTGGAATGCGCTCTGCACCTGTTCGCGGGAGGTCCTTCGAAAAGGGAATATTCGAGCCGGGGAGATTGCCGCAGTCGCAATTGATTCCGCTACGCATTCGGCGGTGGTCTGCGATGGGAAAATGACCCCCTTGCGTCCCTGCATCCATTGGACGGACAGCCGGAGTGCGGAACAGTCGGCAGGACTGCGGCGGGCGCACGGCGCGGAGATTTTTGCAAAAACCTACCACAGCCCCGACACCATCTGGACGCTTCCGCAGTTGTTGTGGCTGAAGGAAAACGAGCCGCAGATTCACGAAAAAATCCGGTATGTTCTGTTTGAAAAGGACTGGCTCCGCTATCGCCTGACCGGGATCCTCTGCACTGACCGCATTGAGGCGGCGGGGAGTATGCTATACAATTGCGAGAGTGGAGAGTGGGATGCCGACCTGTGCGCGTTTGCCGGACTGACGGTTCAACAGCTTCCGCCGCTCTGCGCGCCCACCGATTCCGCCGGCACCGTTACCGCGACAGCCGCCGCACAAACGGGGCTGGCAGAGGGAACCCCTGTCATTTGCGGGACAACCGATACCTGCATGGAAATTCTGGCTTCAGGGGCGGTCCGCAAGGGGGACATGACCGTCAAACTCGCCACGGCGGGGCGTATCTGCGTCATTACCGATCACGCCTGCCCCGACCGTCAACTGGTCTGCTACCCCCACGCTGTGCGCGGGTTGTGGTATCCCGGAACGGCAACAAAAGCCGCCGCATCCGCTCTGCGCTGGTACCGCGACACCTTCGGGGGCAGCTACCGTGAAATTGACACCGCCACCGAATCGATTCCCATCGGCTGTGAGGGACTGATGTTCCATCCGTATCTCAACGGCGAGCTGACCCCTTACGCCGACCCTGCCCTATGCGGCAGTTTCATCGGTGTGCGCTCCACCCATACAAAAGCCCACTTTGACCGCGCGGTGCTGGAGGGCGTTGCACTCTCGCTTCTCGATTGCTACCGCTATCTGGAAACGCTCGGCATTCCGCATGGGAAAACCGCCACGCTCATCGGGGGCGGCGCGGGCAGTCCGCTGTGGGGGCAGATCGTTTCGGACTGCCTGGGGCTGACCCTGACCGTTACCGAAAACAGCGATTCTTCCCTCGGTTCTGCCATGCTCGCGGGTGTCGCGGTCGGACTGTTCGATGGCTTTGACCAAGCCGTGGCGCACTGCGTCCGCACGGTCCGGACGCTGACTCCGAATGAAGGAAGCACGAAACGCTACGCGGCACGGTACAAAACCTACCGCCGCGTGCATGACGCGTTGGCACCGATCTACAGCGAGGGAGAGATATGAGAATTGCGGTCTGCGTCCGGCAGGGGCTTGACGGCGAGCTGAGCCCGTTTGACGCATCGGCGTATGAGGTCGCGCTGTCGGAACCGGATGCGGAGGTAATTCTCGTCAGCATGGGCGTTCCCAAAACTGCCGATCTGCTCCTGCACCTGACCCGTCTCGGTGCATCCCGTGCGGTTCTGCTGTCCGATCCGCTGTTTGCCGGCTCGGATACGCTTGCAACCGCCTATGTGCTGTCCCGCGCGATGGAACGGCTGAAGCCCGACCGCATCCTTTGCGGCAGAAAAACACTGATCGGGGATACGGGACAGGTGCCGCCGATGCTCGCGGAGATGGCGGGGTATGATTTTCTGCCCGATATACTGACCGTCACCGGCGGGAATGCCGTTACACGGGAGGGGAACCGTAACATTCCGCTACGCGCTCTGCTTGCGGTGGAAAAGCAGGCGGTTCTGCGTCTGCCGTCCTTGCTGTCCCGCGTGGGATCCGTGGAAACATGGACCGCCGCCGACATCGGGGCTGACCCCATGCGGTGCGGGCTGACCGGATCGCCCACACGGGTACTTGCCACCAAGGAGAACACCGCCGGCAGACGGAAATGCCGCATCCTACCGCCGCGCGACCTACCGGAAATCCTTGCCGAAGCCCTGCGGGGGAGGAGGGCACTTACCGCACTGCAGGAAGACGGGGAAAGGCTCCCGTGCGTTCTGTCGGTCGGCTCAGAAGCCTTGCCCTTTGCGCAGGCGGTCTGCGACAATCCGCAGGAAATTCCGTTATGCTCTGTCGCGGAACTGGCAGATGTCATTGCGCAAAAAAAGCCGGACGCCGTGCTGTTCGGGAATGATCCCGTTTCACGGGAGACTGCCGCGCGGCTGGCGGCAAGAGAAAAGCTCGGGCTGTGCGCCGACTGTACCGCCGTGACCGCAGAGAACGAGAGGGCTGTTCTGTACCGTCCCGCGCTGTCGGGCAGTCTGATTGCGAAGATCGTGTCGGAAACAGTACCGGCACTGGCAACCGTCCGATGTCACACCGAGCAGAGCGCGTCTCTAATCGTTGCGGCTGGCTACGGCGTGCGGAAACAACTGGACGGGGTACGAGACATGGCAACCCGCCTCGGTGCAGACTTTGCCGTATCGCGCAAGCTGGTGGACGGCGGCTTTGCCCCGTACTGCGAGCAGGTGGGGTTGACGGGAAAGACCGTTTCCCCCACAGTTTATCTTGCCATCGGCATTTCGGGCGCGGTGCATCATCTTGCGGGAATGGACCGATCCGGAACGGTCATTGCTGTCAACCCCGACCCGCACGCGCCGATATTTGATTATGCGGACTATGGCATCCGCTGTTCGTTTGAAGAATTGGAGGATTTGTATCATGCTTGATTATCGGGTAAAGGTCGGTCTTGTTGCCATGCGGCGCAACACCACAGACCGTCCGCGCGGAACCTTTCTCACTTGGTATTCCGCAGAACAGCGGGAGAAAAAGAATATTGATTATATCGAAAGCCACTTTGCAAACGATCACGTCAGCTTTACCGATCAACGTGGACTGGGACACCATGACCTGATCTTTGACGCGGCAAGCGCGCAGGCGGTCATTGAGCGGTTCCGCAGGGAGAACGTGGACGCGGTGATGATTATCAACTGCAATTTCGGAAACGAGGAAGCGGCTGCGGATATTGCGCAGGCGCTCGGCAAGCCGGTCCTTCTGTGGGCGCCGCTGGATGACGAGTACTATGAGGACGGAATGCGCCCGACCGATTCGCAGTGCGGGCTGTTTGGCGTATCACGGCAGCTGCAACGGTTCCACATTCCGTTTTCCCACCTGCCGTGCTGCCGGGTGGAATCCCCGGAATTCCGGGAGGGCTTTGACCGCTTCGTACGTGTTGTCTGTATGGTCAAGAATTTCCGCGGGATGCGCATCGGTCAGCTCGGGACCCGTCCCGCACCCTTCTTCTCGGTCATCTGGAACGAGGGTGAGCTGATGGAGCAGTTCGGGGTAAAGATTATCCCCATCAACTTTGCCACGCTTGAGCAGAGAATGAAGGAAGCGCCGGAGAAGTACGCAAAGGAAATTGCGGAGTATGAGCGATACTTCACCCACAACTTCCGCCTCGACGACCTGACTCCGCCGCAAATCAAGCCCATGGCAACGCTTGCGGCAACCTATCGGCACCTGTTTGAGGAGTTCGACCTCGACATTCTTTCCGCCGAATGCTGGACGGCGACCCCCGTGATGTTTGCGGGACTGGCACCCTGTGCGGTCTATGGGCTGCTGAACGATCTCGGATACCTGGTCTCCTGTGAGAGCGACCTGCACTGTGCCATGACCATGGCGCTCCTGAAGTGCGCAACGTTGGGGGAGGGTAAGCCGCTGTTCGGGGAGTTCACTGTGCGGCATCCCGAAAACAAAAACGCAGAGTTGCTCTGGCACTGCGGACCGTTCCCACTCTCGCAAAAAGCCCCCGACAGTGAGGCAAGACTGGTCAACCAGCGCGAATGGTTCCGCGGGAAGGACGGCGACTATACCGTGGCACGCATCGACCGCGAGACCGGCGGGCAGTATGTCATTCTCCCTCTCCATTGCCATACAATCGAGGGACCCCTGACACACGGCACCTACATTTGGGGTGAATTTGAGAATCTTCAGGCAGTGGAGGATAAGCTTCTTGACGGTCCTTACATCCATCACTTCGTCGAAATGCAGGGCGACTACCGCGAAGAAATCCGTGAGTTCTGTAAGTACTTTCCCAATCTCAGGGTGGATCGGGTGGAACCAAAAGCGGATTGATTCACAGGAAGGGATTTGGGCTGCTTTCGTAGAATGAAGAGTTGTTTTAATTTAAAATATGCTTTTATATGCCAAAATGCGCTTTGGCAAAACGCTGACTGCCCTTGAAGTCGTGCGCCGTTCACAGTATCGCTGCGTAATCATTGTTACGCATCATCCGGTCGTCAGCGATGGATGGAGCACGGATTTTGCAAAAATCTTTTATCCGGGCTCGTCCGAGCATGATTATTCCTTTGAACTGAAAACCAA
>CAKSNQ010000042.1 GCA_934476315.1 uncultured Eubacteriales bacterium | reverse complement strand
TCGCCCGGCTCGTTGCGGTACGCCTTATCTTGCTTGCTTCTTGAATGAACAGTGGTTTTGGTGAGGGGCGGCGCAATCCATCGTTGCTCCTCGCGAGCGGCGCGGCACAGAGAACTACGCCGTCGCCCGGCTCGTTGCGGTACGCCTTATCTTGCTTGCTTCTTGAATGAACAGTGGTTTTGGTGAGGGGCGGCGCAATACAACCTCTTAGTTGCGCCTTGCCTTGCTTACTTTTTGAACGAATACTGACTTCCGAGGGGGGAGCGGGGGCGCGGGGTTGTGGTGCGCCCCGCTTTGCCTGAATATTTTGCGTTCCGCGCGTGTGGGGGAAAACCTCCGCACAGACCGCGAATGGGAACGCCATTCCATAGGAAAGGGTCCTCCGCCGGGCGGAGGCACGATGAAGACTATGAAAAAAAGCTATATCCGTCAAGGCGTATTTCCGGTGCTTGCCGCCATGATCTGGGGCGCGGCGTTCGTGTTCCAGGAGATTGCCTTTGAGCGGGGAATGGAGACATTCACGTTCAACACGCTCCGCAGTGTCACGGCGGCAATCACGCTGTCCGTCGGCGTGCTGATCTGTCGACTTGCCCGGCGTGCGGCAGGGGCGCGGACGGGGTTCGGAATCCCGGAATCCGAAGAAAAGGCGTCCGGCGGCGCGCGCGGTAGCGTTCGGATGCTGGTACTTGGCGGGCTTTCGTGCGGCACCATGCTTGCCATTGCCACGGGACTTCAGCAGTACGGAATCGCACTGGGGACGACGGCGGGCAAGGCGGGCTTTATCACGACGCTTTACATCGTGCTTGTCCCGCTGATCGGGCTGTTTTTCGGAAAAAAAGTGACGCCGCTCATTTGGGGAAGCGTGGTGCTCGCGGGCGCCGGGCTGTACTTTCTGTGCGTCGGCGGTGAGAGCTTTCGCATCGCGGCGGGGGACCTTCTGATGATCGCCTGCGCGGTCGGATTTTCTCTTCACATTCTCTGCGTGGACTATTTTTCCTCGCGGGTCAGCGGCGTTCTGCTCTCCTGTGTTCAGTTTGCGGTGATGGCGGTGGAATCGGGGATTTGTATGCTTCTTCTGGAGAAGCCTGACCTGTCGGTCATTGTCGCTTCCATCGGACCCATTCTTTACGTCGGGGTCATGTCCAGCGCAGTCGGGTACACCTTGCAGATTCTGGCGCAAAAGGACGCCAATCCGACGGTGGTTTCGCTTCTGCTGAGTCTGGAATCGGTCTTTTCGGTCATCACGTCGATCATCATTTTGCACCGACATCCGGAGGGGCGGGAATACGTCGGCTGTGCGCTGATGCTTACCGCGGTGATTCTAGCGCAGCTTCCTCGCGGATTTTTCCGCCGTCTGCGCCCCGGACGGGAGAAAAAGGTTTACGGGACGACGGAGGATCGCGGTGCGCACTGAAAAAATACGGCAGGGAGATATTGCCGCCTGCCTGGATATTTACAATTACTATATTCTGAACTCCTGCCACACGCTGGAGGAGGAACCGCTGACCGAGGAACAATTTTCGCGGCGGGTGGCACAGATTTCGGAGAGGTATCCGCACCTTGTGGCGCGGGACGACGGCGGTCGGGTCGTGGGATATGCCTATCTGGATGTGTTCAACGAGCGGAGCGCCTACCGCGCGACGGCGGATCTTTCCATTTACGTACATCATGACTCCCGCGGCGCGCATGTGGGCGGGGCAATGCTGGCGGCGCTGGAGGCTTTGGCGCCCGCGTACGGCATCGACACGCTGATTTCCATCATCACCGACAAAAATGAGGGGTCCGTGCGCTTTCACGAGCACCACGGGTTTGTCCGCGAGGGGTGGCTCCACGATGTCGCCTGCAAATTCGGCGAGCATGTCGGCGTTTTCTTTTACCGCAAGGCGCTCCCGGGCGCGGCATCGGCGACCGACTGAGTCGCAGGGCTGATAAAAACAAAAAGAGTGAGCCGTCGCACGGACGCGACAGCTCACTTCTTTTATGCGCAAGGACGCAGGTCGGTTGGTTACGCCTTCTTCATCGTGCGCAGGCAACGGGAGCAAACGGAAACGGTCTTCGCATTGCCTCCGACCGAAATCTTGACCTTACGAATATTGGGCTTCCAACTTCTGTTGGTTTTACGGTGGGAGTGGGAGACATTTTCGCCGAACACAACACCCTTACCGCAGATACTGCATTTTGCCATTCTTGACACCTCCTTGAACGCCGTACACAGTCCCGACGCACAAACTAACTCGCGTGATAATTACACAACATACGGTATTATACCATAGTCTTTTTGAAAATGCAAGAGTTTTTTGAAATTTTCGTCTGATTTTTGCTCAAAATCAAGAATGGATGGAAAAAAGAAGGTCTTCGGCGTGAAAACACGGGCAGATGAGCGGCTTTCCGGATGTGCCGCCGCGGGGCTTTTGCGCACAGAGCTACGGGCGCTCAAAGCGGGTCGATCAGCGTGCCATGGCACGCCTCGCCGTCCTCACTGACTCCGTTCAGGCAAACCTCCCGCGTCACGGCGTGGAGCGAGTGAGGGGCAGGGGCACGCACCTCGATAAATTCGGGGGTGTGACCCGTTGCCACGCCGTCCGTCCACGTTTCAAACAGAACCGGGCGAACCGTGCCCTGTGCGGCGAAGTCCGTAAGAATCTCACGGCGGATGGCGGCGGCAAGCGCGGACAATGCGGCGGCGCGTTCCCGCTTGGTCGCGGCGGGAACCTGATCGGGCATGGCGGCGGCGGGGGTACCCGCGCGTCTGGAATAGGGGAATACGTGGATGGCAAGGAAGCGGGCGCGGCGGGCGAAATCCAGGGTCGCCTCAAGGTCCTCGTCCGTCTCGCCGGGAAAGCCGACGATCATGTCCGTGGTGAACTGCACCTGCGGCAAGGCGGCACGGACGCGTTCGATTGCTTCCAGCGCCTGCGTGCGGTTGTATTTCCGCTTCATCCGCGCCAGGATGCGGTCGCTTCCGCTTTGCATGGACAGATGGAAATGCGGGGCGAGCGAGGCGAGCGGGGCAATCTTCTCGACGAACGCGGGGCGCATCAGCGACGGGTCAAGCGAGCCGAGGCGCACGCGCCCGATGCCGTCAATGGCGTCCACGGCGGTCAGCAGGTCGGCAAGCGTCGGGGCGGGGGTGGCGTCTGCTTCTGTGTTTGCTCCGCGTCGGAAGTCGCGTCCCCATGAGGCGGTCTCGATGCCGGTTAGGACGACCTCGCGGCAACCGCTTTCCGTGAGGGCGCGCACCTCGCGGACGACGTCGGCGAGCGGCTTGGAGCGCACCTGCCCGCGCGCGGCGGGAATAATGCAATAGGTGCAATGGTTTTCGCATCCGTCTTCAATTTTGATATAGGCGCGGGTGCGGGCGAAATGCCGGATGCTCATGGACTCAAAGGTGGCGTCGTCCAGCGCATCGACCGACAGGGTGGGGGCGGACGCCTTGACCCCGCGCTCGCGCAGGGCGACGGCGGCATTCACGATGTCCAATTTGTTTTTGTTACCGCAGACGTAATCCACGCCCTCGATCGTGCGGATGCTGTCGGCATCGACCTGCGCGAGGCACCCGGTGACGAGAATGAACGCGTCCGGGTTATGCGACAGGGCACGGCGGATGAACTGCCGCGCCTTGCGGTCGGATTCCGCGGTGACGGTGCAGGTATTGATGATATAAAAGTCGCATACGGTGTCCTCACTCTCCCGCACGTCAAAGCCGCGGGCTGCAAGCGCTTCACCGATCGCCTCCGATTCATACTGATTGACCTTGCACCCCAGAGTATAGATGTTGACGGTCGGGGCAAACTGATTCATGGCGGTACCTCAATGATACATTTTCTGCCATATATTGTACCATGCGGCAGGCGGTTTGTAAAGGCGCGGACGCAAATTTTCCGGGATGTAAAATTTTTGCATTATTTTCGCGGGGGACTTGAAAAATTGCGGGAATCGTTGTATAATGTAGAAAACATATGCGAAAGCGAAGGAGAAACAAAATGAGCGAGCTGCATGTTATCAACCATCCGCTGATTACCCACAAGCTGTCGATCATGCGCAACAAAAAAACCGGTTCCAAGGATTTCCGTGAGCTTCTGGAGGAAATCGCCATGCTCATGGGATATGAGGTCACGCGTGATCTGCCGCTGGAGGACGTCCAGATCGAAACGCCGATCACCAAGATGACGGCAAAGATGATTTCCGGCAAGAAGCTGGCGATTGTGCCGATTCTGCGCGCTGGACTGGGCATGGTGGACGGTCTGATGACGCTGGTTCCCGTGGCTCGTATCGGGCACATCGGTATGTACCGCGACCCCGAAACGCACCAGCCGGTGGAATATTACAGCAAGATGCCCGCGGACATTGAGGATCGCATTGTCATCGTCGTCGACCCGATGCTGGCAACCGGCGGCTCTGCGGCAGACGCCATCACCCTTTTGAAGAATAAATACGGTTGCACCAACATCCGTTTGGTCAACCTGGTTGCCGCGCCCGAGGGCATTAAGAAGGTGCAGGAGATGCACCCGGATGTGGATATCTATGTGGCGGCTGTGGATGAATATCTGAACGATCACGCGTATATCGTTCCGGGTCTGGGCGACGCGGGCGACCGCATCTTCGGCACGAAATAATCGGTTCCGACACAATATACAAGGAGAAAGAGACATCGGAGGGGCAGGGGCAGGCGAAAATCCCTGCTCCTCTTTTTCGGGAGGGGTAAACAGTGCATATTCTGATTGTGGGGCAGAATGACGCCGGACAGCGGCTGGATAAGTTTTTGTCGAAAGCCGTGCGCGGACTTCCCGCGTCGATGATGTATAAAATGATCCGCACCAAAAAGATCAAGCGGAATCGCGCGCGGACAGAGCCGAACGTCATGCTGGAGGAGGGCGATGAGATACAGCTCTTCATCCGGGAGGAGTTTTTTGATGCACCCGAGCACGACACCGAGGCGCTCCGACGCGTCAAGCCCAAGCTGGACATCGTGTACGAGGACGACAACATTCTCCTGCTCCACAAGCGCCCCGGAGTGTTGGTGCATGAGGACGACGAGGCGCGCGACAACACGCTGATTATGCACGTCAAGGCGTACCTTGCGCAAAAGGGAGAGTACCGTCCGGAGGAGGAGCAGGCATTTGCCCCGGCGCTGTGCAATCGGATCGACCGCAACACGGGCGGCATTGTGATCGCTGCCAAAAACGCCGAGGCGCTCCGCGTGATGAACGAAAAGATCCGCGACGGGCAGATCCGCAAGTTTTACTACTGCCTGGTCCACGGGAGCATGCCGCGGCGCGAGGACACGTTGACAGGGTACCTGCGCAAGGACTGCCGCAACAACCGCGTTGAGGTGACGGAAAAGCCGCTCCCGGGCAGTAAAAACATCATTACCAAATACCGTGTGGTCGCCGAGCGGGGCGGCGTGAGCCTGCTGGAAATCGAGCTTGTCACCGGGCGCACGCATCAGATTCGCGCCCACCTGACCTCCATCGGACACCCGCTCGTCGGCGACGGAAAGTACGGTGTCAACCGCGAGGATCGGGCGCAGGGCTTCAAATACCAGGCGCTGTACGCGTGGCGGCTGATCTTCAATTTCACGGACGGCGACGGCGCGCTCGGCTACCTGCGCGGGCGGGAGGTGCGTCTGCCGGAGAGCGCTGTTTGGTTTTACGCGGATTTTATGGAGGGGAAGCAACCGATTCTGTCCGCTCCGCCCGCGTCCGAAGAAAATGAAAGAGAAAAGAAAAAGGATGACAGAGACAGAAAAGACGGCCGAAGCGTCAAGGGCGACAGAAATGTCAGGAACGACCGGAACAGCAAGGCTGACCGAAACGCCAAGCATGACCGGAATGACCGGAATGGCAAGGTCGGCAGGAGTGGTGTAAACCGTTGGAACGACAAAGGCGGTGCGCGCGGCAAAGGCAAGGGAGGCGGCGTATGAGCGTCGGGAACGGACTCGGGCACGCGATTTCCGGGCGGCGATGGGTTCGCGCGGTTATGCTCGCCCTGAGCGGACTGCTCATGGGTGTCGGGGTGACGTTCCCCACGGTCGGATTTGTCGCGTGGGTGGCGTTGGCGCCCGCAATCGCGGTTTTTCTGACGCTGGCACGGGAGGACGGCTTCTCATGGCGCCGCCTGTATGGCGCGGGACTGCTGTACTCTTACAGCTTTTCGCTGGTCATTTTCCACTGGTTCTGGTATATGTATCCGCTGGACTTCACCGGACTGTCCCGCGCGGGAGGGCTGGGCGTGATTCTGCTTGCGTGGCTGGGGCTGTCTGCGCTTCAGTCCATGGTGACGGCGCTCATTCCGCTCGCGCTTCGGGCGTTGATGCGGGTGTCGGTCTGCCGCCGCTACCGGATTCTTCCGGTGGTGCTGTTGGCGGCGCTCTTTTGTCTGCGTGAGTGGGGACAGACGCATTTCTGGACGGGTGTTCCGTGGGGGCGGCTGGCGCTCTCGCAAAGCGCGCTTCCGCTCATGTTGCAACCCGCGCAGTGGTTCGGTTCCTACGGAATCACGTTCGTTTTGGTCTTGGTCAACGGTTTGATCGCGCTGATGCTCCTGCAACCGGAGCGGCTTTGCCGACCGGGGTTGATCGCCCTGTGTACGATGCTCCTCTGGACGGGGAGCGGGGCGGCTTTGCTGGCGCGTGCGGAGCGGGCGCAGGACGCGGACACGGTGCGCACGGCGGTAATTCAGGGCAACATCGGCTCGCTTTACAAATGGGATATTTCAATGGCGGAATCGTTCCGCGTATATCTGGACTTGTCGGTAGAAGCGGCGAAGCGGGGCGCGGAGCTGATTGTATGGCCCGAGACCGCCATCCCGACGGACGTCGGAGAGGTGGCGTCGTTCCGGAATGAATTGTCCGATTTGGCGGAAACCTATGAGGTGACAATTCTTGTCGGAGCGTTTGCCTCCGACGGGGAGGGGCGCGAATACAACGCCGTGTACACGGTGTTGCCGGACGGGAGCTGGTCGCCGGAGTATTATGCCAAGCGGCGGCTGGTTCCATTCGGAGAATATGTGCCGATGCGGTCGTTTTTCACGACGGTCGCGCCGGTGCTGGGCGAGATTTCCATGCTCGCCGAGGACCTGACGCCGGGAGTGGACGCGGCGGTTTCCGACACGCCTGTCGGACGGCTGGGGTCGCTGATCTGCTTTGACACCATCTATGAGGCGCTGGCGCGGGACAGCGTGAGAGACGGGGCGCAACTGCTTTGCGTTTCGACCAACGACTCCTGGTTCTTTGACAGCGCCGCGACAGAAATGCACCTGGCGCAATCCCGTCTGCGCGCGGTGGAAACGGGGCGGGCGGTTGTGCACGCGGCAACCACGGGAGCAAGCGCGCTCATTCTGCCGACCGGAGAGATTGCGGCGCGCCTGCCGCTGTTCTGCGCGCAGGTGATGTACGTCGAGGCTCCTCTGCGCGACGGTCAGACGCTGTACACGCGCGTGGGAAACGCGTTTGTCTACGTCTGCCTGGCGCTTTGCGTCGCGGTGGCGGCGGTCGGCGTCGCGGAATGGGGGATGACCCGCCGCGGGGAGAAATCCCGTCACAGGGATGGAACGGATCACGGATAATTTGATAGGAGGTATCGTATATGCGCAAAACTAAAATCGTATGCACCATCGGACCCGCTTGCTCGGATGAGGACACGCTCCGCCGCATGTGTCAGAGCGGTATGAATGTCGCACGGCTGAATTTTTCTCACGGCACGCACGAGGAGCATCTGGAAAAGATCAGAATGATTAAAAAAATCCGGGAGGAGCTGGGCTTGCCCATCGCCATCATGCTGGACACCAAGGGTCCGGAATACCGCATCAAGCGCTTTCGCGACGGCAAGGTGACGCTGCGCGAGGGCGACCTGTTTACGTTCACCGTGCGCGACGTGGTTGGAGATGAGACGTGCGTTTCCGTCAACTACGAGGGGCTCGCCGCCGATCTCGCAATCGGTGACCGGGTGCTGGTCAACAACGGGCTGGCAATCTTCGAGGTCGTTTCGCTGACGGACACGGATGTGAATTGCCGCGTGCTCTCCGGCGGGGAATTGTCCGACCGTAAGAGCATGAGCTTCCCGAACAAGGTCCTGCGCCAGAAGTATCTGAGTGAGCAGGATCGGGCGGATATTGCATTCGGCGTGGAGCAGGATGTGGACTTCATCGCCTGCTCGTTCGTTTCCTGCCGCCAGGACCTTTTGGACATCCGCGCGTATTTGCGGGAGCTGTCGGCGCCCGACATCGGACTGATCGCCAAGATCGAGAACCAGGCGGGCATTGACAACATCGAGGAAATCTGCGAGGCGTGCGAGGGCATTATGATCGGACGCGGCGACATGGGCGTCGAAATTCCGTTTGAACAGCTTCCCGCCATTCAGAAACAGCTCATCACCAAATGCCGTCTGCTCGGAAAGCGCGTCATCACGGCGACCGAAATGCTGGAATCCATGATTCACAACCCGCGTCCGACGCGTGCGGAGACCTCGGACGTTGCCAACGCGGTCTACGACGGAACCAGCGCGGTCATGCTCTCCGGGGAAACCGCGGCGGGTAAATATCCCGTGGAGGCGCTGTCCACCATGGCGCGCATCGCGGAGCAGACGGAAAAGTGCATCGGGTACCGGGAGCGTTTCTATTCCTCCGAGTTCAAGATCAAGAATACGGTGGATGCGATCTCGCACGCCACGGTCGGGCTTGCCATGGATGTGGACGCCAAGGCGATCGCAGTCTGCACGCTGTCGGGAATCACGGCGCGGATGGTTTCCCGTTTCCGCTCGCCCGTGGACATTCTCGGACTGACCACCAACGCACGCACCTGCCGGCAGCTGGCGCTTTCGTGGGGCGTGACGCCGGTCATGTGCGACGTTTACGACTCCACCGACGTGCTGTTCTATACGGCAAAGCGCGTGGCAACGCAGGTGTTCGATCTGCGTCCGGGCGACCGTATCATTGTGACGGGCGGCATGGCGAACGGCGTTTCCGGCAACACCAACATCCTCAAGGTGGAGACCATCTGAGCGGAAAGCCCCCTGATACGGCGCACTTTTTTGTCACATTTGCTATGAATCAAGATTTTTTCTCCACGAGAAATGGACGCTTCTGCCAAAATCGAAAAAAATGCGGATTTTCTCTTGACAAGGCGGGGGGAGTGTGATAAAATAGGCGCATCATCAAGGAACTGAATATTTTAGGTAGAGGCGCGGGGCGCATCAGTACCGTCGGAGACGAGAGGGAACTCAGTCCGGGGGGAAAGGGAGCACCGCCGAAGTGAGAATTTCTTTCCCGGGAGTTCTTGCTGGGGCGCGGCAGAATATGTCGCGGACTGTCACAAAATTTTTGTGGAGAGCTATCGTGTAAATGTCGTGCAGTCGGCAGGCGGTTCGTTTTTCGGATCGTGCATCGAATGGGTGACAATGCGCTATGGATTCTTCCGTAGCGCTTTTTTATTTTTCCATATTTAAGGAGGAGAGAACAATGAAAAGAATCATGGCAATGGCACTGGTGTGTCTGATGGTGTGTCTGGCGCTCACGTCGTGCGGCGGCAGCAGAGAAAAGGTCGATCTGAGCGGGGTCAAGCAGCTTTCCGATCTGAACGGCTCGGGCGCGTCGCTCGCCGCACAGTCGGATACCTATCATATTCAGGCGCTCCGCGAGCAGGTACAGGGCGTCAAGGTAAGCGACTATGACAGCTTTTCGCTGCTCCTGACGGCACTGACCTCCGGCGCGATCGACGGGTACGTTGCCGAGGAGCCGACGGCATGGTCGGTCTGCGCGCAGAATGAAAACCTGACCTACCTGCCGCTGGTCAATAACGAAACCGGATTCACCGCGACCGATGCCGACGTCGGTATCGCCGTGGCGTTCAAGACCGGCAGTGACATGGTTGCCCGTGTCAACGAAGTGATTGCCAAAATCCCGCAGGCGACCCGCGAGGCGCTGATGCGTCAGATGGTGAGCGCCGCGATGAATCCCGACGCCGCGCTGGGTGAGGACATCGCTCTGTCCTCGTCCTCGACCGAAACCTCCGGCGGTGTCCTGCGCATCGCAATGGAGTGCGACTACCAGCCCTACAACTGGATGCAGACGACCGACGCCAACGGCGCCGTGTCGATCGCCAACAGCCGCGGCTATGCCAACGGCTACGACGTGCAGGTGGCGAAGTTTATCGCCGCAGAGTTGGGTATGCGTCTGGAAATCTACGCCTACAAGTGGGGTTCGCTGATTCCCGCCGTGCAGTCCGGTTCGGTGGACGGCATCATCGCGGGCATGAGCCCGACGGCAGAGCGCGAGGCAGAGGTGGATTTCACCGACTGCTACTGGTCATCGAACCTGGTCGTGATTATCAAAAAGTGATAACTGAGGGCGGATTATGAGCTTTCTTACAGATGTCGGAAACATTATAACAAAATATTATGCGTGGCTTCTGGAGGGTGTCGGCTACACCATGCTGATCGCTTTGGTCGGCACGGTCGCGGGGCTTCTGATCGGTCTTCTGACCGGAATTATCCGGACAACGCCGTTCTCCCGCCACCCGGTCCTGCGGGTTCTCCACAAGATTCTCAACGTCGTCATTTCGGTCTACGTGGAGGTGTTCCGCGGCACGCCGATGATGGTGCAGGCGATGGTCATTTACTGGGGCTACGCCTTCATGAACGACGGGCTGAACCTCCCGCTGATCCCCGCCGGTATTTTTATCGTGTCGATCAACACGGGTGCCTACATGACCGAGATCGTCCGCGGCGGCATTATTTCGGTGGACAAGGGGCAGTTTGAAGGGGCGTATGCCATCGGGATGAACCACTGGCAGGCGATGTTCCATGTGGTCATCCCTCAGGTGCTCCGCAACATTCTTCCGTCAATCAGCAACGAGTTTGTCATCAATATCAAGGATACCTCGGTGCTCAACGTCATCGGTGTGACTGAGTTGTACTACTTCGCCGGTGCGATCTACGCCATGAATTTCAAGACGTTCCAGACTTATACCGTCATCTGCGTAATCTACTTTATTCTGACCTTTACCATCACCAAGCTGCTCCGCCTGTGCGAGCGCAAGCTGGAGGGGGACGGAAACTACACCGTCTGCGGGTCTCAATCCGACCCCGCCGCGGAAATCCATATTAAAACGGGGGAGGAGCAAAGATGAGCGATCCGGCATACAGCAAAACGACAACCGGGGCAGGGACGGATACCATCCTGCAGATCGAACATCTGAAGAAGTCCTTCGGCTCGCATGACGTTCTTCACGATATCTCGTTTGAGGTGCGGCGCGGCGACGTCATCAGCGTGATCGGCTCCTCGGGTTCGGGCAAAAGCACGATGCTCCGGTGCATCAATCTTCTGGAAACGCCGACGGCGGGGAGGATCCTGTTCCACGGCGAGGACATCACCGGCAAGGGCGTTCGCCTGACGGATTACCGCGCAAAGGCGACCATGGTGTTCCAGAGTTTCAATCTCTTCGGGAACATGACGGTGCTTGGCAACTGCACGGTCGGGATGCGGCGTGTGCTGGGCATTTCCCGCGAGCAGGCGGAGGAGAAGGCGCTTGCCACGCTGAAAAAGGTCGGCATGGAGGCGTTCATCAATGCCAAGCCCGCCCAGCTTTCCGGCGGACAGAAGCAACGGGTGGCAATCGCCCGGGCGCTTTGCATGGAGCCGGAGGTCATCCTGTTCGACGAGCCGACCTCGGCGCTTGACCCTGAAATGGTGGGCGAGGTGCTCGCGGTGATGAAGGAGCTGGCACAGGAGGGGCTGACCATGATCGTTGTGACGCACGAGATGGCGTTTGCGCGGGATGTGTCGAACCACGTGATTTTCATGGACAAGGGTTACATTGAGGAGGAGGGGGATCCCGAGGAGATCTTCCATCGCCCCAAACAGGAGCGCACACGCGAATTTTTGGCGCGCTATTTCAATCAATAAAGAAAAAACGGGGGTGTTAAGAAGCTCAGATTTGAGCTTCTTAACACCCCCGACGACGTTGCTCCCGGCGGTTTTGATAAAAAAAGGTGTATTTTCCGGACGCCGCCGCGG